>NZ_JBSHMS010000008.1:195852-330175 GCF_053645575.1 Nocardia sp. NPDC055321 | reverse complement strand
CCGCCACAACCGCGTTCAAAACCCGGGGTGCGTATTCCCCGGCATCCCCGGGGGCATCGGGTCCGGGGGTTCGACCCCCGACCGCGGGGCCCCCCGCCGGGGCCGCTGCCACTCCGCGGCCGGGGCGGGGCGCTCGATCGGGATTACCTGTGGGTGAGCGGAAGCCGGCGCGCCCGCACGCCCTGATCGGAGGCGACCGCGAGGGCGCCGCCGGCCAGCACCGCGTCCAGCATCGGCAGGGCTCGGCGCAGCACCGCGAGGTGGTCGTCGATCGTGCCCTCGGCGTTGTCGAGGATGACCACGCTGCCGGTCGCCGGGTTCCCGATCATGTCGCGCGCGTAGGAACGCTCGCACGTGACCAGGGTGCGGCCCATCGTCTTCGCCTTCTCCAGCGTCGCGCGATTGGCGTCGCCGCCCAGACCGACATCCCGGGCGTGCACGGCGTCGTATCCCGCCGCGTCGAGGATCTCCACCAGGCGCGGGCTCATGTTCTCGTCGATGAGCAGCCTGGCGTGGACCACGCCACCGGAAAGGCCCTGTGCCGCTCCGGCATAGGCGGTGTTGATGACGTCGGCGCCCTCCAGCTCGTCGAACAGCGCGTTCACCTCGGCGCCCGCGACGGCGCCGGGAGCGCCCCGGCGGGCACCGGCCAGCGCGCCCGCGCCCGCCGCCGCCACCCCGGCCGCGGCGGCGCCGGCGTGTTTGCCGGCCGAGCCGACGGTTTCACCGACCCGCCGGCCGGTGTCGGCCACCCCGCCGGCCATGTCGCCCATGCGGTCCGCGGCGTGCCTGCCCGCACCGGCCAGGCCCGAGGTCGCGTCGCCGGCCATCTCACGGGCCCGGCCACCCAACCCGGCCGCGCCCGCCGCACCGGCGGCCGCGGCGCCCTTGACCATGCCGCCCGGCGTGACTCCGCGTCCGGTCGCATCGGCCCGCGTCGCGCCCGAGGCAGCCGCGCGGTCGTCCCAGCCGGCACCGCCGCCGGGGCTCGACGGGCCGCCGGTGGGGCCACCGGTGTTCGCGCCGCCACCGCGGTTGCGGAACCAGCGGTACAGACCGGCCAGCGCCGCCAGGACCAGCAGGGCGATCAGCACCGGCACGATCCACCACCAGCCGCCCATGTTGTCCCGCAGCCGATCCCACCACCCGGTGGATTTCTCGGCGGACGAGAACGCCATACCCGGGAAGTCGAAGGATCCGTCGGGCATTTTCACGCCGCCGCTGGGGAATACGATCGAACCGTCGGGCATGCGCACGGTGCCGTCGGGCAATTGCACCGCGCCGTCGGGCAGCGAGAACGAACCGTCGGGCATCCGTATCAGTCCGTTCGCGTATTGCAGCGAACCGTCGCCGAGGCGAACCGCGCCTTCCGGCAATTGAATCGAGCCGTCGGGGAGTTTGATCGATCCGTCGGGCATGACGACATTGCCGTTCGGCAATTGGTAACTGCCGTCGGGCATCTTGATGGAACCGTCGGGCAGCTGCACGCGGCCGTCGGGCAACTGGACCGAGCCTTCCGGCAGGACCCCGGTCATGCTCGGGAGCCGCAATCCGGCCAGGGCGCCCGCCAAACTGCCGGGCACCGTGGTGAATCCGTTCTCGGCACTCCAGGTGATCTGCGCGGCCCCGTTGTCGCCGCTGAATTTCTGCACGGTCGCGCCGTTGCCGTCGACCGTGGCGGCCGCCGTCGGAAAACCGAGCTCACCCGCGGGGCCCTGAAGTTCGCGGTAGGCCGCCAGGATCGGGCCGCGCACCACCCACGCGCCCTGCTGCGGGGTCCAGTACATGGCGGCGCCGTCGGGGGCGGCGAAGGTGTTGAATCGGCCCGCGACACCGGTGGTATCGGATTCGTCATTGGTGGGGAATCCGAGATCGCTTGCCGGACCGCCGAGTTCGCGGAATTCGTTCAGGATGACGCCGTACATCACGTGTGCGCCATCGGGTGGGGAGTAGAAGATGGCGCCGCCCTGGTAGTCACGGCTCGCGCCGCCGGCCACCTCCACGGCCTCGCCGACGGGATTGCCCAGCGGTGAGGACGCACCGCCCGCCTCGTCGTACTTCTGCGTTATCTCCGCGGCTCCGGGCACATCGGCGCCCGCCGGAGCCACCACGAGGGATATGCCGATGCCGGCCGCACATCCGAGGAACAACAGGCGCCGGATTCCGGCCGCCGAGCCGATCAATGAATTTTGCACGCGATCCCCTAGTCAGTGGGAGCAGGAACGATCGGTACGCATCCACGCCGCGACGTGGTCGCGTATAGCAAATTTTGAGTTATCGTATCGGCGCTTTTCGCGGCGCGGTCGGGAATCGGTCAAAAAGGAATCGGTCCCGGGTCATCGGCGCCCGCACCGGGCCGGACTGCCGCATCATCTCGCCGGATCCACCCGCCGATGTCATACCAAGCAAATGCTTGACTGGGATTCGGGTGTCCGCGATGCTTCCTCCGGGTGCGGGCACCCGGGATCTGGAGGAAGAGATGACAGCGGCGGAGCGTTTCGCCCGGGCGAACGACGCGGAACTCGAACTCTGCCGTGCGGCCGTCCGCGCGCGGGACTACGCGGGGGCACGCGCCCGGCTCACCGATCTCCACTGGTTCGCGCACGACGACCCCCGCATCCACACCGAGATCCACCGGCTCGAACTCGACGTCGCGCGGCGCACCGGCGACACCCGCACCGCGCGCGGCCGCATCCTGCCCGTGCTGTTCGCCGGTGTGGTCGCGCGCTGGGAGCGCCTGGCTCCCCGCTACTACAGCGAAGCGCTCATCGACGCCTCCCCCGAGGTCACCTATCGGGTCATCACCGACTTCGAGCGCTATGCCGAGTGGAATCCGTGGCTCACCGCCGTGCGGGGCGCACCCGAGCCCGGCGCGTCCGTCGCCGCGCAGGTCGTCCTGAACGACAACGCCCGCCACGCCATGCACGAGGTCACCGTGGTCGACCCCGGCCGCCGCTTCGGCTGGCGCGACAAGGGCTGGGTCACCGCCCTCGCCGGCGGCAACCGGCTGCGCGTGCTGCTCACCGAGGGCGACCGCACCCGCCTGGTGGTGCGACTGGCGCTCACCGGCCCCCTGGCGTTCCTGGCGCACGCCCTGTTCGGCACGTCGCTGGTCCGTGGCCTGGCCGCCGAGACCGCCGCCCTGGCCGAACGCGCCGGGGCGGTCGCCGCGGGCAGCGTCCCCGCGTGATCGTCGCGGGCGAGGCGGTTCGCCTCGCCCGCAACGACTTCGGCTAGTCCGAGAGCTCGGCGAAGAACGAACGGATGTCCGCGACCAGCAGGGCCGGCTGTTCCAGGGCGGCGAAGTGGCCGCCGCGATCGTGCTCGGTCCAGTGCACGACGTTCGCGTCGCGGACGGCCAGCTTGCGAATCGGCAGGATGACATCCTTCGGGAAGACCGCGACCCCGACCGGGCGCTCGACCCGGGCGGGGTAGTCACCCCGCGCCATCGACGCGGCGAACTCGGCGTAGAACCGGGCGGAGGACGCCGCGGTGCCGGTCAGCCAGTAGAGCATCACGTTGGTGAGCATGCGGTCGCGGTCGACGGCGTCCTCGGGGCGGTCGGTGCTGTCGGTCCACTCCTTGAACTTCTCCACGATCCAGGCCAACTGCCCCACCGGGGAATCGGTGAGACCGTAGGCGAGGGTTTGCGGACGGGTCGACTGAATCGCCATGTAGCCGCCGAAATCCCCCTGGAACTGTTCGAGCAGACCGAGTCTGGCGAAATCGGCGGGCTCGAAGTCGTCCATCTCACCGTCCATGCCGGAGGGGAAGGTCATCAGGAAGTTCACGTGCACGCCGATCACCCGATCCGGAACGACCCGGCCCAGCTCCAGGGAAATGCCCGAACCCCAGTCTCCGCCCTGCGCCCCGAAACGCTCGTAGCCCAGCCGATCCATGAGCTCGGCCCACGCCCGGGCCACCCGGTTGACGTTCCACCCCGCCTCGGTGGTCGGACCGGAGAACCCGTAACCCGGAATCGAGGGCAGCACAAGGTGAAACGCGTGCGCGGGGTCGCCGCCGTGCGCCCGCGGGTCGGTCAGCGGGCCGATGATGTCCAGGAATTCCACGAACGATCCCGGCCAGCCGTGGGTCAGGATGAGCGGCGTGGCGTCGGGCTCGGGCGAGCGAACGTGCACGAAATGCACGTTCTGGCCGTCGATCTCGGTGGTGAACTGCGGCAGGTCGTTGAGCGCCTTCTCCTGGGCGCGCCAGTCGAAGTCGTTGCGCCAGTAAGTGATCAGCTCGCGCAGGTAGTCCGTCGGTACGCCGAGCCGCCATCCCTCGCCGGGCAGCTCGTCCGGGAGCCGGACGTGGTCCAGCCGCGCGTTCAGGTAGTCCAATTCGCCCTGGGCGACAGCGATTTCGAAGGGGCGGATCTCGGTGTTCGAGTTGCTCATACCTCAATGAAACCAACCAATGCGGCAACCTACTTGCCGCATTGGTGATTAAAGTAAAAATTCGTGATCACCACGTCGGCGCGGCTGCTGCGCCTGCTCACCCTGTTGCACACCCGCCCGCAGTGGAGCGGACCGCAGCTGGTCGCCGAACTCGGCGTCTCCCCGCGCACGATTCGCGGGGACATGGACAAGCTGCGCGAGCTGGGCTATCCGATCTTCTCCACGCCCGGCGCGGCGGGCGGCTACCGGCTCGGCCCGGGCGCGAAGCTGCCGCCGCTGCTGCTGGACGAGGACGAGGCCGCCGCGGTGGTGCTCGGCCTCGGCGGGGCGTCGCCGGGCTCGGTCGCGGGCTTCGAAACCGCGTCGGCCCGTGCCCGGGCGAAGATCGAACAGGTGCTGCCCGCGCGCGTGCGCCACCGTATCGACTCGCTGCAGTCCTCGACCGTGATCCCGAATCACGCGGGCGCGGAGGCGGATCCGCGGGTGCTGGCCGCGATCGCGGGCACGGTGCGGGAGCGGCATCGGCTGCGTTTCGACTACCGCAACCACGACGGCGCCGAGCAGTACCGCACCGTCGAGCCGCATCGGCTCGTCTACCTCGGGCACCGCTGGTACCTGGTCGCGTGGGATCTGGACCGGTCCGATTGGCGCACCTTCCGGGTCGATCGCATGAGCCCGAGGATTCCGACCGGACCGCGCTTCGATCCGCGCGATCCCCCGGACGGTGACCTCATCACGTTCGTGGCCGCCGGTCGCCGCATTGCCCGGTTCCGCTACCGGGCGCGAGTGCTGGTGCGCCGGCCCGCGACCGAACTGGTGGAATGGCTGCCCGACGGCATCGCGGTCGAACCCGTCGACGACCGCTCCTGCCTGGTGCACGCCGGCGGCGACACCGCGTACATCCTGGCCGCGCACCTCACCTTCCTGGACGCCGACTTCGAGATCGACGGCCCGCCCGAGGTGCTGGCGGCGCTGCGCGAGATCGGACGGCGTTGTGCGGCGGCGACTTCGGGCTGAGACTCAGGAGTGCACGGGCCGCGGCCACGGCCGCCCGTGGTACTGCTCGATCGCGGCGTTGAAGCGCGTCAGATAGTCCGCCAGCGCGGCGACGTCGTCGGCAGGCCAGTCGGCCAGGATGACGTCGAGGTGATGGATGCTCGAGGCCCGCTCGAACTCCATCTTCTCCCGGCCGAGCGCGGTCACCCGGAATTTCCGGGCGATCCCGCCGTCGGGGTCGGGAATGCGTTCGAGCAGACCGGCTTTCAGCATCGCTGCGGTCTGGCGGTTGAGCGTGGACACATCCAGGCCCAGCGCCTCGCTGAGCTGCCCGATGGACATCGGGCCGCCGCCCTGCAGCCGGTGGAGCAGGACGTAGGCGCTGCGCTCGAGCCGCCCGTCGCCCTTGCGGGAGATCAGGCTGTACCGGCCGAAGAGCATCGCCTCGAACTCGAGCGCGTCGATGGGATTGCTCACCCTGCTCCTTCCGCCGATCCGCGTCGACCTGCGGTGTGACCTGATTTCCGCTCACCCTACCGGTCACGGCCGGGCCGACCGAGTGTGCATAATGCACATCGTATGTATTATGCATAAGTCGCCGAGCGCAGGAGTAATCGTGACCCAGACCGACCCCATCCCCCGCGGCACCAACGCCGTCCTGGCCGTGTTGGCCTTCACCGGAATCACCGCGTCGCTGATGCAGACCCTGGTGGTTCCGCTGCTGGGCGGACTGCCGCGCATATTGAACGCCGACCCCGGCGACACCACCTGGGTCGTCACCATCACGCTGCTCGCGGCCGCGGTCGCCACACCCGTCGCCGGGCGACTCGGCGACATGTACGGCAAGCGCCGCATGATGATCGCCTCCACGGTGCCGCTGTTCCTGGGTTCGATCACCTGCGCGCTGGCCGGGTCGCTGGTGCCGATGATCATCGGCCGCGGCCTGCAGGGACTCGGCGTCGGCGTCATCCCGCTGGGCATCGCGCTGCTGCGGGACGTCGTGCCGCCGGAGCGCCTGGGCACGGCCATCGCGCTGATCTCCTCGTCGCTGGGCATCGGCGGCGCGCTCGGCCTGCCGCTGGCCTCGGCGGTCACCGAGTACAGCAACTGGCGCGTGATGTTCTGGGGCGCTGCGGGTTTGGTCGCGGTCGCCGCCGTGTTGATCGTCGTCGTGGTGCCCGAGGGCAGCGCCGAGGGGCCGAGCGGGCGCTTCGACGTCCCGGGCGCGGTACTGCTCGGCGCCGGTCTGATCGCGCTGTTGCTGCCGGTCTCCAAAGGCGCCGCGTGGGGCTGGAATTCGCCGCTGACCCTGGGCCTGTTCACCACGTCCGCGGTGGCGCTGCTGGTGTGGGGCTGGTGGGAGCTGCGGGCGGGTGAGCCGCTGGTCGATCTGCGCGTCACCGCGCGGCCGCAGGTGCTGGTGACCAACATCGCGAGCGCGGCCATCGGGGTGGGCATGTACTCGTTGCAGCTCAGCGTTCCCCAGCTGCTGCAGTTGCCCGCCTCGCTGGGTTACGGACTGGGACAGTCGATGCTGGCCATGGGCCTGTGGATGGCGCCCGGCGGCATCATGATGATGCTGCTGTCCCCCGTCGGCGCGAAGCTGTCGGCGGCGCGCGGGCCCAAGGTCACCCTCGTCACCGGCGCGGCGGTCATGGCCGCCGGCTACTGCTCGGCCCTGCTGCTGATGGGCTCGACCTGGGGCCTGCTGCTGGTCACGATCATCTGCTCGTCGGGTGTGGCCTTCGCCTACGGCGCGATGCCCGCGCTGATCATGGGCGCGGTGCCGCAGTCGGAAACCGCCGCCGCCAACAGTTTCAACACGCTCATGCGCTCGATCGGCACCTCGATCTCCGCGGCCGTCATCGGCGCGGTGCTGGCCCAGCTGACCATTTCGGCGGGCGGCCATGCCATCCCGAGCGAGAACGGCTTCCGGGTCGCCTTCCTCATCGGCGGCGGCGTCTCGATCCTGGCCGCCGCGATCGCCGCGGCGATCCCCTACCGCCGCGCGGTCATCGCGAGCGCGGCGCCCGCGGAGCGGCCCGCCGTCGCGGCGGGCTGAGCCCGATCCCGTCGCGGCCCGCGGCGTGCGGGGCCCTCGCGCCCCTACGTCGCGGGCCCGAACGCCCGGAGGAAGGTGTCGACGGCGTTCCGGACGAGCTGTCGCAGTTCGGATTTCGAGATCTTCGCGGTGCCCATGCGGGTACGGGACTCGAGCGGCCCGGTGAGCAGGGCGCCGAACTGCTCGGCCGCGACGGCGGGATCACCGTGCAGGTCGAGCCGCCCGGCCAGCGCCAGTCGCGCGAGCCGGGCCGCGAGCGCGTCGTTGACCCGGTCGGTGGCGCGGTCCCGGATCAGGTCGAGCAGATCGGGCATGGTGGGCAGCTGGGCCTGCAGCAGCCGGCGGAGCGCGACGGTGTGCTCATCGCAGTAGCACTCGGCGAGGCGGACTCCGGTCTCGGTCAGCGATTCGGCGAGATCCGCTCCGCGGTCCAGTATTTCGACCGCGGCGAGGTTGCGAACCAGCGCCTGTTCGGCGAGATCGGCGACCACCGCGCGCAGCAGCGACTCCTTGTCGCCGAAATGGTTGTAGATCGTGTGCTTGGCGACCCCCGCCGCCAGCGCGATCGCGTCGACGCTCGCCCGGTGGTAGCCGTCCCCGGCGAAGACCTCGAAGGCCGCGGCCAGTATCGCCTGGCGCTTGTCGATCCGCCCCTTCGGGCGCTCCGCACTGATCCGTTGCACGGCACAACCCTAGCGACCGAACCTACCGGTGCACTATTCTGCACTCATCAGTGCAATTCGGGGAGGTTCGAATGATTGTTTTCGTGCAGCGGTTCAGCTTCAAGGACGAGGTCGGGGCGCAGGAGCGCGAGCAGGTGATCGACGCGATCCGCCGGACCATCTCGGTCGAGGCGTCGGTGTTCTCCAGCATCGGCCCCGACCTGGGCGATCCGAGCGAGGGGTTCACCCACGCGTTCGTCACGGCGCTGCCGGATCTGGACGCCGTCGAACGCTATATGCACAACCCCGTGCACATAGCGGGCGACGACTTCATCCTGCCGCGCCTGGCCAGGCAGTCGGCGGTGCGTTTCAGCGATGACGCGGATCCCGCACTGGGAGAACGGATCTACGAGATCTACCGGCGCCGGGTCGATGCCGATCCGGCGTGGGGGCGGCGGGTGGACGAGCTGTACGCCGCCGGGGCCGCCACGGTTCGGGCGGCGGAGAACTGACCGGGCGCCCGCGGGACGCGGGCTCGACGGGATATCGCCCCGCCGAGCCCGCGTCGAGGCCGCGACCGTGACGCTCAGCGCACCACGTCGTAGACGAGCTTGGCGACGCCGTTGGAGTACGTCGCCGAATCCCGCAGGCGCAGTTGCTGCTTGTCGCGATCCTCGCGGCTGAACAGACCCTTGCCCGCGCCGAGCAGGACCGGGAAGACCAGCAGGTTGTACCGGTCGATCAGGTCCGCGTCCGAGAGCCGGCGGGCCAGTTCGGCGCTGCCGTGGATGAAGATCGCGCCGCCCTCGGATTCCTTGAGCTTCGCCACGTCCTCGACCGTGCGCAGGATCGTGGTCGGGCCCCAGCCGTCGAGCAGGTCCTGCTCGGTGAGACCGGTGGACAGCACGTACTTGGGCAGGTCCTTGTAGGCGGCATGGTCGTCGGACTCCCGCCAGAACGGGGCGAACGCCTCGTAGCTGCGCCGCCCGAACAGCAGCGCGGTGTGATCGGCGAGCTCTTCGCCCTTGAGCGAGTACGCCTCGGGGACGAATTCGGTGTCCATGACCCATCCGCCACCGCGATGACCTTCTTCCTTGCCGCCCGGGGAGTCGACAACCCCGTCGAGCGACATGAAGCCGGTGTAGACCAATTCGCGTGACACTGATTCCTCCTAATTTTCCTGCGGTGCGACCGCCGACGGTGTTCCGAGAATCGGATGCTCACCAGCATCGCCACGCGAAAGCCCGCCAACAAGCACGATTTCGACAACGCAGCGCTTAGCCGAACTCAACGCTTGCCGGGCACGGCATTCAGTCGGCCGGGGTGAGTTCGGCGATCACTTCCAGGAAGGGCTGCACGAGCGGATTCTTGCCGGCGGTCGGCCACATCAGCCCGTAGTCGATCGGGGACGCGTCGTGGAAAGGGACGAAGACCAGGTTGGGCCGGGCGTGAAAATCCCTGGCCCGCAACGAGACCGTGCTGACACCGGTGCCCTGGCTGACGTGCACCAGCACCTCGGGCCAGAAGTTCGTCGCGGGCCCCTGTGGAATCGGGCGGCCCGACGGCGTGTGCAGCGGGAAATAGCGGTCCATCCAATACTTCGGCACCGATTCGCCGTTGATGGTGACCAGCGTGGCGTCGGCCATGTCCTCCATCGACACCGATTCCCGCTGTGCCAGTGGATGCTTCGCGGGAACCATCAGCGCGCGCGGCTCGGAGAAGACGATCGGGCCGGTCGTGATGTCGGGCTCGGCGATGGGAAATTCGGTGAGCTGCATGTCCACCGCACCCGCGCGCATGCGCCCGAGCGGGTCGACCAGCTGGATCTCCTCGATGTCGACCGCGGTGTTCGGGTATCGGGCGCGGAACGCCTCCGCGGCGCGTACCAGCAGGTTCCCGCACCACGGCGCGGAGAATCCCACCGTGATCGTCTGTTCGACGGTCCTGCCCCGGCTCGCGGCGACCAGGCTGGCCGCGATCTGGTCGTAGGCGGGGCGCAATTCGTCGCGCAATTGTTTGCCCAGCGGGGTCAGCCGTACGACGCGGCTGTTGCGCTCGAACAGCGGTGCGCCGATGCGGCGCTCCATCTTCCGGATCGTCTGGCTGATCCGGCTCGTCGTCACGCGCAGGCGCTCCGCGGTTCTGCCGAAGTGCAATTCCTCGGCGAGGGTGAGAAAAGCCTCCAGTTCGAGACGTTCCAGCATGCACATCCTCAGTTCGTGAAGCGGGGCTCAACATAACATTGCCGAATTCGGACTTGATTCCTCCGGCCGAGAGTTCGGTGGCCGCTGTCACGCGGGACGGGTCGATCGAATGGCCGTGCCGCCGATGAATTCCCCGTGGGCGCCTCGTCTCTACCGGCGAACGGCGAGGAACCGCGGCCTCGCTCCCGTATCGAACGAGAAGAGACCGCAATGCGAAAGATCGGCCTGGCCCTGCTGACCACCCTGACCGCCGCGGCGCTGGTCGCCTGCGGCGATCCCGGCGAATCGGTGTCCGCCACAACGACAGTGGGTGACTACGTCGAGGTCAACGGTGCGCGCCTGTACTACGAGGTGCACGGTGCGGCGACCGACGAGCCGCCGCTGGTCCTGCTGCACGGCGCGCTGTCGGGCATCGGCACCGATTTCGGCGAGCTGATCCCGCTGCTGTCGAAGGACCGGCAGATCATCGCCGTGGAGCAGCAGTCACACGGCCACAGCCCCGATGTGGCGGGCCGTGCCCTGCGCACCGCGACCATGACCGACGACACCGTCGCGGTGCTCGGCCACCTCGGCGTCACCCGCGCCGATGTCTTCGGCTACAGCATGGGGGCGGGCGTGGCGCTCGACATCGGCCTGCGGCATCCGAGCCTGGTCCGCAAGCTGGTGCTGCTGTCCGGTGGTCTGGGACCGCACGCGATGCACCCGGGCACGGTGGACGAGATCACCACCCTGCAGCCGGAGATGTTGCACGGCAGTACGTTCCACCGGTACTACCTGGACACCGCACCGCGTCCGGAGGACTTTCCCGCGCTGGTGTCCAAGATCGTCGACATGGACAGCAACATCCCGACCGTTCCCGACGCCGCCGTCGACGCCATGACCATTCCGACGCTCGGCATCATCGGTGACTCCGACATCGTGACCCCCGAGCACGCGGTTCAGGTCTTCCGGCTGCTGGGCGGCGGGATCATGGGCGACACCCCGGCGGGGTTGCCCGATGCGCAGCTGGCCATCGTTCCCGGCGCGTCTCATGTCTCGGTCATGCACCGCCCGGAACTGCTCGCCCCCATGGTGACCTCGTTCCTGGAGCGTGAGCCCCGCTCGCGGCAGTGAGTGCGCGGGCGGCGTCCCCTCCCCCGCCGCCGGCGTCGAGACGGCCCTCGCTGATCGGTTCAGCGAGGGCCGAATTCGTCGCTCCGGTAGCACTCTCGACTACGCGGCGGGCCCGTCGATCACGCGGGCCAGGTGAACTCGGGATCGGTGAGGTAGTCCCGGCGGCGCGCGTCCAGGGCCAGGGCGACCATCTGGTGCGCGCCCGGGCCGATGATCCGGCGCAGCGGCGGATCGGTCTCGTTCACCAGGGCCAGCAGGCCCGCCGCCGCCACTTCCGGTGCGGGCTCGGCCCATTCGCTCGCCCCGGCGTCCGCGGCCGGTTCGGCGTCCGCGGCCGGGACGGCCGACAGGTCCGGATAGTCGCGCAGGCCGAGAATGCTCTCGCGGACACCGGCGTACGCCGGCACACCCGTGGCGAACCGCATGCTCGACTTGGCCCAGTCGGTGTCGAAACCACCCATCTGCGCGAGGGTGACCTTGACTCCGAAGGGCCGCAACTCGTCGGCGAGCGAGGCGCTGAAACCCTCGAGCGCCCACTTGCTGGCGTTGTACATGCTGAACAGCGGCAGCGAGCCGACCGCGCCCACCGTGGAGATCTGCACGATGTGGCCGGACCCCTGGGCGCGCAGCGCGGGCAGGGCGGCCTGCGACACCCAGAGCGCGCCGTAGAAATTGGTGTCCATCTGATCGCGGATCTGGGACTCGGTCAGTTCCTCGAGCGCGCCGACCAGCCCGTAGCCCGCGTTGTTGACGAGCACGTCGAGCCGTCCGGTGACCTCGAAAGCCTCGGCGACCGTGGCGAATACCTGTTCCCGGTCACGAACGTCGAGGGGCAGCACGGTGAGTCGCGCGTCCTCGATGTCGGCCATGGTGCGGGGGTCGCGGGCCGTGGCGACGACGGTGTCGCCCGCCGCCAGCGCGGCCACGGTGAACGCGCGGCCGAGGCCGCGGTTGGCGCCGGTGATGAACCAGGTTCTGGACAAGAAAGTTCCTTTCGTACGGGTCAGCGATTCTTCAGCATCGCGCCATGGATTCCCAAGCCGGGAAAGCACGGGGCAGGCGGTCAGCCCTCGGACGCGGTAGCGCGGATCGCGTCGGCGACCGCGCGGAAATCCTTGCGCAGGATCTTGGAGTGATTGCTCGGGACCCGGGCGCTCACCGTCACGTTGGCGTTGCGGGCGAGGACCGGGTCGAGCGAGGCGCGCACGGCCGCCATTTCCTCCTGGCCCGCACCGAGATTCGACCCGGTGGCCAGCACGTACCGCACCGGTTCGGCGACCCGGTCCAGCACCGGCGCGATGGCGGCGACCACCGCGTTGATCTCGATGTTGACCTCGGCGTGCTCGGCGGCGCTCATCCGCGCGGCCATACCCAGCGGCCGGGCCAGCGGGAGCAGGAATCGCATGCGGCGGAACAGCTTCCGGATGCGTTCACGACCCGCTTCGTCGGTCAGGCCGTACGGCATGGCCCCGTCCACGCAGACCACGCCGAGGGCGCGGCCGGGATTGCGGTCGGCCCAGTGCACCGCGGTGGTCGCGCCGTAGGACCAGCCCACCAGGATCGGGCGTTCGGTGACGCCGCGGGCGGCGAGCACGACGCCGACATCGCGCACACACGCCTCGAAGGAGTAGTCGGCCGAGGTCCCCGATCCGCCCCGGGCTCGTTCGTCGAAGGTGATGTGCCGCAGGCCCTCGCCGAGTTCGGCGATGACGGGCTTCCAGTGCGATTGATCGGCGTACGCGCCGTTGAGGTAGACGACGGGACGGCCGGCGCCGCCGGTGTCGGTCACCGCGAGGGCGGTGTCGTCGACGGCGACCATGCCGGACCAGGCGGCGGGGGTGGCGGTGGTGTTCATCGGGATGCTCCTGCTCGGTGCGGTGTGGGTGGGGTTCGAGGCCGGACGGGCCGTACCGATGTCTGCGCGGGTCATGTGCGCTCCTCCCTTCCGAGACGAGACGTTTCGTCTCGTTGATGGATACGACTTTGACCCATACCCGCGCGCTTGTCAAGACGAGACGTTGCGTCTTGTTAAGATTCGTTTCATGACCCACCCAACGCCCGCCCGGACCCGTCGCCGCGAGAGCTCCCGCGTCGCGATCCTCGACGCGACCCGGGAACTACTCGGCGAGGTCCCCTACGCCAAACTGACCATCGAGTCCATCGCCGCCCGCGCCGGGGTCGGCAAGCAGACCATCTACCGCTGGTGGGAATCCAAGGGCGCGGTGGTCCTGGATGCCCTGCTGGCCGCGAGCGAGAACGCCGCGGGCACCGGGCTCGCACTCCCCGACACCGGGGACCTGTCCCATGACCTGAAGGTCGTATTGCGCGCCACCGCAACCGAATTCGCCGACCCCGCCTTCACCGCCCCCATCCGCGCCCTCATGATCGAGATCATCGCCGACCCCACCCTGGCGGCCCTCTACCGGGAGAAACTCGAACAACCCACCCATGACGCGGTGCTGACGCGCCTGCGCGCCGCCGTCGACGCCGGCCAGCTGCGCCCCGACGCCGACCTCCCGTTGATGATCGACATGCTCTACGCGCCCCTGACCCACCGCTGGCTCCTGCACTCCCCCGGCTTGGACGACGCGTTCGCCGACACCCTGGTCGAGGGCGTGCTGCACGGCTTCGCTCCGCGTGACCCTCGCTGACCGCATCACTCCCGCCGGGCAACGCCTTTCGACCCCGTCCGAGGACATCGCCGAGGGCGGCGAGCAGCACGGCCGGACGGCGGACGAGGCGGCAACCCCGCGACGGTCGCGCACCTCACCTCGGCATCCGGGGCCGCGATCAGGGCGTCACCGGCATCGCGCCGCTGAGAATGGCGATCGGCAGCCAGATCGGGGCCGTCAGCGCCAGAATCGGGGAGGCGAGGATGCCCAGCACGATCAACATGGTGTGCTCCCGTGGTTGTGTGATCTCGGTGGTCAGTCGCCCGCCCGCAGGACTTCGAGCCAGACGATCGGTAGGTACTCGCTGATGCAGTCGGCGACCACGGTGGAACCGGGTTGGAAGACGGCGTAGGAGGGTGGGGTGGCGAAGTTGGGCGCGGGCGGGGTGCCGGCCTCCGGCAGCCGCCCGTCGGGGTAGGCCCAGGACCCGGGCGGGTAATTCACCGCCGGGGGTACGCCGACCACCCGTGGGTCATCGACGCTGTAGAAGGCGCATTTCCACCATTCGCCGGGGTCTGATTCGACTCGGATGACTCCGCCGGGTTCGGGGGTGAAGACGGGGCGCGCGGCCGCCGGTGCGGCCGCCACCGCGAGTAGCGGAAGGCCGATCGCCATTCCCGCGACGGTGGTCAGTAGCTTCGAGCGCATGGCGGGCTCCTTGTCGGCGCCGGAGACGGTCGAATTCGGCGCTCCGTCGCACTGTGTCTCGTGGCAGGCCCGCGGGAGCGACCCACGACCCGAATAGTAGCCCAATGTTTGCAAACTGAGCCGCCTCGTATCCTCATCGGAATCACCGCCCCTGCCGAACTCCCACCGGATGACAGCGCCGCTGCGAGCGCGACGCCATGAACGCACGGACAAGGCGGCGCCGCTTCATGTTTCATCCACCGTCGCTGCGGAGCGCGCGGTCCATACGGATGGTCTCGCCGTTCGAAGTCGTGCTCGGTGACGTACTGCGCGAGTTGGGCGAACTCGTCCGGGCGGGCCAGACAAGAAGGAAATGTTCGCCTCCAGGCTCTTGCGACACTCCTCGCTCGAGCCCGCGAGCATCAGCCGAGGCCGTCCAGGAACGTGCGGATCACCGGGTCGGTGAGGTGGGGGTGGGTCCAGGTCGGAGCGTGGTTGACGCCGTCGGCGTCGATCGTCTCGATGATGACTGGGCCGCCGAGTCGTTCGGCGAGCCTGCGTATGCGGTTCTCGGTGTACACGACGTCGCCGGACCCGTACAGCAGCAGGGCCGGCGCGGTCACGACGTGAATCCGGTCCTCGATGTCCGGACGCTCGAGCAGGGCGGTGACGGGTGCGGCCAAGCGGCGGCGGTCACCGCTGTTCCATTTCGCGGTCCAGTAGTCGCGATGCGATTGTTCGCCGCCGATCATTTGTGCCGCGATGAGCTCGGTGATCGGCTCGAGCGGCATATCCCCCAGCGCCCACTGCTTGAGCAGAATCATCTTGTAGCCGGCGTATTCCGCCGGGTTGTAGGCGTCGGCCCGGGTGCCGATCAATATCAGCCCGCGAACCCTTTCGGGTGCCGCGCACGCCGCCCACAGCGCGACGATGCCGCCGTGAAAGAGCCCGCCCAGCACCACCTCCCCCATCCCGAGCTCGTCCACCACGGCCCAGATGTCGTCCCCCAGGCGCGCGTAGTCGTAGTCGCCACCCGCGTCGGCGGTCTCCCCGTGCCCCCGCGTGTCCACCGTGATGACCCGGTACTCCGCTGCGAGAGAGGCGATTTGCGGATCCCACAGCGTGCCGTCCATGAGGATGTCGTGCACGAGCACCACGGCGGGCCCGTCGCCGCCGGTATCCCGGTAGTGGATCGTGGCACCGTCGCCGGTGGATACGAACGGCATGATCTGCCTGCCTCCCAGTCGATTTCGACGCCGGGCGACCAGCGGTCACCGTCGGCGCGACCGACCATAACAGGAACACGTTCCAGGAGGATCGAGTGGCGAGGACCGGCGACCCGTCACGCCGGGATGGACCGGCGGGGGCGGAGGGGATTGCGGTCGCGGAAGGCCTCTATCGCGGCGGCTACCTCGAAAGGGGTGGCGGACTGTTCGATTCGGTCGCGGTAGCGCACGCGGTCGGCCACGGCGTCGAGGTCGAAGGACCAGAGCATCGACATCAGGGGGTTGATGAACAGTTCGGTGCCCGCCGAGCGGGTGCGTTCGAGGGAGTGGTGATTGCCGAACTCGCCGCGCGCGGCATCGGTGATCGAGGCGCACACGACGCTCTCGCGGGCCGGGGTGTGCTCCTGCACCCAGGCGACGGCCTCGAGCCAGGCGTCGACCGCGGCGACGCCGGGGAGCAGCGCTGTCACACCGTGGTAGGCCCCGGTTCTCGCCAGGGCCGCAACGTTTTCCAGGAAGTGGGCGTGGCAGACGCCGTGCGGGGTGTCGATGCCGAAACCGACGCAGGCGGCGAGCTTGACCGGAACGTCGACCGCGCGGGCCGCCAGCAGACTCGTGATGTCCTCGACGGGCCTGCCCAGGCCCGCCTCGTCGCCGGTCATGAGCAGATCGGTGCCGCCGTCCACGAGCACCAGACCGTCGAGCTCCAATTCCGCTGCCAGCCAGGCGTATGCGGCCTTCACCTGCCTGGTGCCGCTCTTCTGGATCATGAAGACCCGATCGTCCGGGTAGCCGCGCCGGTGCAGCCACCGCGCGAGATCCTTCTCCGGAAAGTACGTGCGCGGCCCGGTGCTGTCGGCGCGCGCTTCGAAAACGCCGGGGGCGAGGGGCCGCGCGGTCGTCCGGGCGATCGCCGTGTAGGTGAGGTTCGCCAGAAAGACCGTCTTCCCGCGCTCGCGCAGAGCGAAAGCGACCGGAAGCCCACTGAGGAAGTCGCAGCCCCCACCGGCGCCGACGACCAGGACACGTTCGCAGTTCCGTAGCTGATGCAACATCGGTGTGTCGAACAACGAGGGAGCAGACATGCCATCGAGGATATGCCCAGGCACAGCGGGTGTCGCTGGGAATTCGCTGACTTTTTTTCATCGAATCCCACCGGCCGCCCCGAACAGCGCCGCCCGCCGGTGCACGGCCTATCCGTTGGGCCCCTCCATGATTCGCGACGAGGTTCCCACATTTCGCGATGGTTTTTGCGGTCGCGACGGCTTACGGTTATCTGATGAAGAACGTTAGGTTAGCCTTGTCTTTGTTGGTTGCCGTTCTGGCTCTCACCCTGGGTGCGATTTCCCCGGCGTCCGCCCTCCCGCTGGCGCCCGCGGCGGCCATGTACGTCACCGCGGAGAACCCGTCGGCCGAACAGCTGGGCACGCAGATCGCGGCGATCAGCAACCCGAACAACTCCGATGACGACCGCCGGGCGAACGTGGTCGGCGCCAACGGTCAGTATCGGCCGCTGTACGACCTGTACTTCCAGTACATCCGGACCGTGAAAACCGGTGACGTCACCTACGAATTGGGCGAGGTGCAGCGCAACGGCGATGTGATCACGCTCCGCATCAACTCCTCGACCAAGGGCTACGGCTCGTTCGACGAGAACCACTACTGGCTGCGCGAGGACGGCCGCTGGAAGTACGACGTCGTCCGCTGGTGCAAGGAATCGGTCGCCTGCCCCGGTAAGAATCTGCTGTAGTTCGAAGATGACTACGCGAGGACACATGCGCACGGCGCGCTCGATTCGCCGGCGAATGACCATCGGAGCCACCGGGATTCAGCCACGATGATCCGGGTGGAAGGACTCGACAAGTCGTTCGCCGGCGGAAAAGGCGTAGCGGACATCGACTTTCAGATCGCCGACGGTGAAGTCGGTTATCTGGTCGGGCCGAACGGGTCGGGCAAGACGACGCTGCTGCGCATTATCGCCGGCGCACTGCGCCAGGATCGCGGGACCGTGCTCGTCAACGGCATGAATCTGCGGTGGAGCGGCGATGCCAAACGGCAGATCGGGGTGAATCTCGATTCGTTCGCGGTCGACCGCGGGCAGACGGCGTGGACCCACATTCTGTGGCAGGCGCGGGCGGCCGGTCTCGGGCGAACCGAGGCGCGCGAGGTGCTGGAGCTGGTCGGGCTGTACGAGGTCCGCCGCAACCGGCTGAAGACGTTCTCCTACGGCATGCTGCAGCGCCTCGGCCTCGCCTCCGCGCTCCTGGGCGATCCGCAGACCATCGTGCTCGACGAGCCGCTCAACGGTCTCGATGCCGAGGGGATCATCTGGCTCCGCGACCTGATCGAGAAGCTGACCGCCCAGGGGCGATGCTTCCTGGTGGCCTCCCATATCTTCGCGGAGATCGAGGCGACGGCGGGGCGGGTGATCGTCCTCGGCGGCGGCCGTGTCGTATTCGACGGCACGGTCGCCGAACTCTGCGAATTGGGCGAGGAGCCACGCAGATTCGAGTCGGCATATACGAAACTCACCGCACCGTACGTGAGCTACAACGCGAAGGCCCGATAAACAGTGCAGCTCATCGACGCGATTCGAGCCGAACTCACCAAACTCACGTGGCGCAGCGGGGTGCTGTGGGCCGCCATCCCGTTGTCGATCATCGTGCCGCTCGTCCTCACCGCAGGTATCGCGGCACTCAACGAGGCCATCTGGGACAAGAACGCCGCGGCCACGCCGGACGAAGTGCTGCTGCCCGGCGGCTACTCGATGACCCCGGACAACGCCGTCTACTGGGTGCTGTTCTTCTCGACTTTCTTCATGATGTGCGCCGCCGTGAATTCCTACGGCTCCGAGGTGCGCAGCAAGACGGTCGTGCTCTTCAACTACATCCAGCCGCGCCGCTGGACTCTGCTCACCGCGAAACTCGTCGTGTTCGGCGGTCTCGGCGCGGCGACGACCGCCGTCGCCGTGCTCGCGATCAACGGCATCGTGCCGCGGTTCTCCCCGCGCACCTGGTCCGAGGTTTCGCTGTTCACCCCGGCCGGCATTCGTTTCGTCTGGGCCATTCCGCTGTACACGGTGCTGCTGGTGGCGCTCGGCCTCGGCCTCGTCGCACTCGTGCGGCAGACCTACATCGTCGTCGCCGCCGTCCTGTTCCTGAAGCTGGGTACCGAAGCGGCACTATTGCTCGCGAGCGTCGATTTCGGCAACGCGCTGCGCCGGTATTCGCCGTTCATCAACGCCGAGTACAGCACCGGGCAGATGCAGGGAATGCCGGACGGCATCTGGGGTAGGAACGTGGCGATCGCGTTCTACGCCACCTGTTTCCTCACCGTTTTCGGCATCGGGCTGTGGAGGTCCGCACGGGTCGACCGGACCTGACCTTCACCGAGGGGAAAGCCGGATCCGCATGCGGCGGAACGGCTTTCCCCTCGCCTCGATAACCGCGGCGAATCCCCGTCGACCGATCAGTTCTCCGCCGCCGCGCGGTAGCCCCGCACCGACAAGGCGCCGAACACCGCGACCATTCCCACCGACCAGGCGATGGTCTGCAGCAGCGGTGTGACGGTCGCCCCGCCCTGCAGGAATCCGCGCATGGCCTCGATGGCGCAGCTCATCGGCTGTGCGCGGACGATCGGCTGGAGCCATCCGGGATAGCTGTCTATCGCCACGAATCCGGAGTTGAAGAACATCCCGACCAGCACCACGATCGAGAAGATCTGCACCGCCTGCCGGCCGACCGGGCTGAGCGCGACCGCGACCACCAGCGGTGTGAACCCGGCCACCACGATCACCGGCACCACGAGCACGCCGAGCACTCCGACCACGCCATGGTCGAACCGCAGCCCCAGGATCACCCCGACGACCAGCACCAGCACCGTCGCGACGAAGGCACGCGCGCATTCGGCGAACAACCTGCCGAGCAGACCGCTGAACCGCTGCACCGGCAGTGACCAGAACCGCCTGAGCAACCCGTTCTCCCGCTCGCCGACAAGCGATTCGGCCGTACCCATCGCCCCGTACATCGCGCCGGCCACCGCGATCAGCGGCACGAAACCGTGCAGCGGCTCGCTGCCGCCGACCGCGCCGAGGGTGCGGCTCAACACCAGATCGAAGGTCAGCAACAGCAGGATCGGCAGCACGAGCGTCGAGGCCACCACCACCTGCTGCCGGCTCCAGCGGCGCAGCAGCCGCTCGGTCTCGACCAGCGCTTCGTTCACCAGTGTCGTCATCGCCGTCCCCTCTCCGCCCACACCGCCGACGCCGCCCCGACCAGCAACAGACCCACGGTCCACGCCGCGGCGACCGGCAGTGAGTCCGGGTAGCGCCCGTCGGCGAGCCCGCGCAGGGTGTCGGCCAATTGGGAGACGGGCTGATTGCGGACGAACGGTTGGACCCAGCCCGGAAACCCTTCGGCCCGTACCAGTCCGGTCGAGATCATGATCAGCAGCAGTTGCGGCACGAACAGGACGGTCGCGCCCAACTGCGGATTGGCCGTCGCGATGCCGAGTGCGTCGGTGGCGAGCATCATCGCGACGCCGAAGCCGAGCGCGAGTCCGACGAAGACCACGGTGGGACCCGCACCGTGGAAGCGGAACCCGAACAGCGTCCCCATGACGAGGGCGCCGCACAACCCGACGACCGCGCGCACCAGATTCGCCGACATCCGCGCGGCCGGCGGTACCCAGGCCCGCACCGGCAGGGCACGCAGGCGGGTGCCCATTCCCCCGGCCACTTCCCGGGCGGCACGGTCACCGGCGAACATCGAGCCGAAGAACATCGCGTGCACGACGATCAGCGGCAGCAGGTACTGCGCGTAGTCGAATCCGGCGGCCGCCATCGACTTGTGCAGTGGCACATGGAAACAGACGAAGAAGATCAGCGGCGCGGTGAAGGCGAGCACGAGGTCGCCCTCCCGCAGCGCGGCTCGGATCGAGCGTTCGCTCAGCGCCGCCCACTGCCGGCCGGGATCGGCGGTCCATGATTCGGCGATGCCGGCCGGTGCTCCGGGCGCGCTCGCCACGGTGACGCTCACACCGCCGCCTCGGTCGTGAGCCGGATGAACACCTCGTCGAGCGAGGGGCGCCGCAGGGCGATATCGATCAACTCGATGTCGGCCGCGGTGATCCTGGCGAGCGCCGCGGCCAGTGTCGCCGCGCCGTCGGGCGCGGGCAGGGCCACGCGGTCGGCGGATTCGGGCACGGTGCACTCCCCCAGTCCGGACAGTGCGGCGACCACGGCCGGCACATCGCCCGCGTCGACCGGAACCACCTCGCAGAAACTCGAACCCGAGCGCGACTTGAGCTCGTCGGCGGTGCCCTCGGCGATCACCGTTCCGTGGTCGACGACGACGATGTTGTCGCTGAGCGCGTCGGCTTCCTCGAGGTACTGCGTGGTCAGCAGAATCGTCACCCCGGCGGCTTTCAGTTCGCGGATCAGCGCCCACAACCGCTGGCGACTGACCGGATCGAGACCGGTGGTCGGCTCGTCCAGGAAGACCACCGCGGGCGAA
This sequence comes from Nocardia sp. NPDC055321, assembly GCF_053645575.1. NCBI lineage: Bacteria > Bacillati > Actinomycetota > Actinomycetes > Mycobacteriales > Nocardiaceae > Nocardia > Nocardia sp. NPDC055321. The sequence goes on along the minus strand of NZ_JBSHMS010000008.1, from coordinate 308,700 downwards.
CGCACCAGGCCGCAGGCGATGTCGATGCGGCGCCGCATTCCGCCGGAGTACTGCCCGACCCGCCGGTCGGCGGCGTCGGTCAACGAGAATCGTTCGAGCAGTTCGTCGGCGCGCTGCCGGGCGGATCGGCGCGTGTGCCCCAGCAACCGGCCGAAGAGCACCAGATTCTCACGGCCGGTGAGCATTTCGTCCAGCGCCGCGTACTGGCCGGTGAGCATGATCGACTTGCGTACCTCGGCGGCGTCGCGCACGACGTCGAATCCGGCCACCGACGCGCGACCGGCGTCCGGCCGCACGAGCGTCGACAGCACCGACACCATCGTGGTCTTTCCCGCGCCGTTCGGCCCGAGCATGGCGAGCACACTGCCCGTCCGCACCCGGAAGTCGATGCCGCGCAATGCCCGTACGTCGCCGAACGATTTCTCGACCGATTCGACGACGACGGCGTCGTCGTGCTCCGCCCGCGGTGGCGCCATCGCGTTCTCCATTCTGTGTCGTTACTCGGCTCCGCCGTCGCGAACCGCGGCGAAGACTCGCTGGTCGAGCAGGGCAAGGGGATGATCGGTGTCCGGCAGTACCGCGATCGGCCGCAGTCCCGCCGCCGAAAGCTGTTCGCGCCATTCGTCCTCGGTGAGGAAGATCCGATCGGTGCCGGCGCGCACGTCGGTGGCGCCCGCCAGTGGCCGGCCGTCGGGCGGGGACATCAGGAAGTGCACGGAGGTCAGCAGTTCGCAGTGCGCCCAGCAGGTCTCGATGATGACCACCGCGCCGCCCGGTTCGAGCAGATCGTGTAGTTCGTTCAGGGTGTGTCCGATGTGACCGGCATTGTGCAGCACGTTCGACGCGATCACCACGTCGTATCGTGGCTGCCCGCGCAGGTCGGTGTTCATGTCGACGAGGGAGAAGCGCATCCAGGAACGATCGGCGAATCGCACACGCGCGGCGTCGAGGAAGAAGTCGGACACATCGGTGAAGTGGTACTCGACCGGCAGCCCGTCGAGCCCGGCGACGACATCGTCGGTGGTACCGCCAATGCCCGCGCCCAGCTCCAGGATCCGGACCGGGGTACGCCGTTCGCGCAGCCGATCGACCAGCCCGGCGACGATCTCGCGGGCCGCGCGATTGAGGTAGCGGCTGATCAGGTTGCTGCGGTAGGCGGACTCGGCGACGAGCATGTCGCCGCCCGGGAAGAGCAGTTCCTGCACCCGCATACGGTCCCGGGCGAGGTCGGCCAGATGGTCGTCGCTGGCGGTGAGGAACGTCGCGAGCTCGGGGGCGTACCCGAGGTCGGCGCACACCTCGGCGAGCCCGCCGCGGATCGTGGGCGGCGGCGCACCGGCCGGGCGGTACCCGAGATCCGGGTCGCCGGTGAGACAGCCGTGCGTGGTCAGTGCCTCGAGCCATTGACGCAGCAGCCAGCGGTGCCGGGGCGCGAACCCCAACCGGTCGGCGATCGCGGCCACCGACTGCGCGGTGGTGTGATCCGCCGCCGGGTCGTGCAGCGCCGGCTCGACCACGCGCAGCATGGCCGCGAGCCCGAAGCCGTCCATATCCGCTCGGGCCGAACGGAATCGGTCGACGTCGAGATCGGCGGGCACGATCTGTTCGGCCGCCCGGCGTGCCCGGTCGGCGAGGTCGGGCGCGGCCCGCGGCGGGCTCTGCGCCGGCGTGTGACCCAGCATCCGGATGACGTCGTCGATCGAGGCGCCGCTGATCAATTCCGCCACCGGCAGCTCGACGCCGAACTCCGCCTGCACCCGGCGGCGGAACTCCAACGCCTGCAACGAATCGAGACCGAGCGCGACGAGCGATCGCGTGCGGTCGATGACGTCCACGTCGTCCTCGCCGAGCGCGCGGGCGACCAGTTCCACGATTCGCGTCCGCGGCTCGACCGCGGCGACGACGGCCGAACCGACGGGAGCGGAACGTTCCACGGCGGCGGGCGCGGGCGCGCTCAACTCGGACAGCAGGCTCCCGTGGCCGAACGCTCCGAACACCGACCGCCCGCGATCCCAGTCGAAGGCCGCGACGATCGCGTTCGCGTCGAGACCGCCGAGCCCGAGCGCGATGGCGTCCGCCGAATCCATCGGCAGATAGCCGACTTCGGCGAGCGTCGACACATCCGCGGCCCCGGCCCCGCGATGTACCGCCCACTGCCCCCATTGCACCGAGACGCACTCGGTGCCCGCGGCGCGCGCCCGGTGCGCGAGCGCGTCCAGCATCCGGTTGGCCGCGGCGTACACGATCGTTCCTCGGCCACCGAGCGTGGCGGCGAGCGACGAGCACAGCACGACCCGGCCGTCATCGGTCAAGGGCAGCAGTTCGAGCACGTGCTCGAGACCGGCGATCTTGGCCCGCAGTGCCCCGCCGACGTGCGCGGAGGTGATCTCGGCGAGGTCGGCGCTCTCCACCCCGGCGTGGTCGGCGGCGGCGTGGATGATCAAATCGGGTGGCGCGTCGCGGAATTCGTCCGCGAGCGCGCGCACCGCCGCGGGGTCGCCGATATCGCAGGCCCAGACCCGCACATCGGCCCCGCGTACCCCGGCGAGCCGCTCGGCGACGGCGGGCGTGGCGCCCGTACGGCTCACGAGCGTGATCCGCCGCGCGCCGGAGCGGGCGAAGTGGTCGCAGAACTCGAGTCCCAGTTTCCCGGTGCCGCCCGTGATGACGATGTTCTGCCGGGCGGGAACGAGCCCGGCGCCGACCACTCCCGTGGTCAGGCGCTTGGCGTATCGATACCCCGCGCGCACCGCCAGCTCCGCCTCGCCCGTCGTGTGCAGCGCGACGAGGATCGACTGTGCCGCATCGGGAGTCGGGGCCGCCGGCAGGTCGAGGTGCCGGAACGCGATCCCCGGATGTTCGGCGCCGATCGACCGGAAGCCGGCGCCGATCGCGGCGGCGGCGGGGTCCGGCAGGTCACCGTCGAACACGGCCTCGGCGCCGACGGTGACGAGCCAGCATTCGGCGACCCGCCGGCCCGGCTTCGACCACCAGGACCGCTCGGCGAAGAACTGGGTCACCGCGGCCGCGGCGTCGCGGTCCGAGAGGTCCGGCAGCAGTACCGCGACGGTATCGATGTCGCCGTTGTCACCGCCCGCGTCGCTGTCGACCGGACGGGCGGTCGCGTCGAGGTCCGCGGCGGCGGCGCACAGCTGTCCGACGAGCTCGGCACACTCGCCGAACGGGTCGGCCAGACCGATCGACCGCGGGGCGGTCAGTGCCGATCGGGTTGTCCGCGTCCAGCTTTCGACCAGCAGTTGCGGCCGGGCCGAGGCCGGAGCCGTGGCCCGCGGGGTGACCGCCCGCACGGAGTCGCGACCGGACTCGAGCCAGAGCCGCTGCCGGCTCATTCGCATCGCCGGAAAGTCCAGCAGCGGCAGGCCCGGGTGCGCGGCGGCGACCCGCAGGGCGGACCATCGGTATCCCGAATCGGCGACCGCCAGCTCGGCCAGATTCCGGGTGAACGGTGCGAGATCCACGGCCGTTCGGTTCGACGTGGCGGACACCGTCGCGGCGGGCGTGGCCGCGAGATTCTCGCGTAAGGGCAGGTGCAGGGTGGGATGGGCGGCCAGTTCTACGAACGAATCGAGATCGTGCTCGACCGCGGCGGCGACCGCGCGATCGAAACGGACGATGTTGCGCAGGTTCAGGAACCAGTAGTCGTGCAGCGGGCGGTCGGCGGTGACGGGCGTGCCCAATGTCGCACCGATGCAGTCGATCTCGCTGTCCAGGAAAGCCGCCGCGACGTGGTGGCGCCGCAGCGTGGCGCCGAACTCGCCGCGCAGCTCGTCCACCTTGTGGGTGTGCGCGGGGTATCCCACCTTGATCACCCGGCTGAACCGGCCGATCGCGGCGAGTTCGGCGACGACCTCGGCGACGGTCGCGCGTTCACCCGAAATACCCACCAGGCGCGGCGAATTGATCACCGAGACCGCCGACCATCCGGGGTGCGGCGCCAGCAACGCCTCACATTCGTCTCGATCGGCTTCGACCAGCGCCATCGCGTAGGCATCCGAGGCGATGCGGTCGACCGCCTCGGCGCGTGCTCCCACCACCACGAGTGCGTCGGCGAGCGACATCTTTCCCGCCACGTACGCCGCGGCGATCTCACCCTGACTGTGCCCGACGACGCCGACCGGCTCGACCCCGGCCGCGCGCCACATCGCGGCGAGACCGGCCATCTGCAGGAACAGCGCGGGCTGCACGATTCGCGTCGCAGCGCCGGAAGCCGCGGTGCCGCCCGATGTTTCGGGGTCGGCGAGCAGGTACTCGACCGGCGCGGTTCCGCGTTCGCCGAACAATTCGGCGAACAGCGCCGCACAGCGATCCACTTCCGCGCGATAGGCCGCGGACCGCTCGTAGTACAGCCTTCCCATTCCCGGCCGCTGCCCGCCCTGCCCCGGAAAGACGAACGCGTGCCGCCGAACCGCGTCGGCCCGGCCCAGCACCAGAGCGGGGTGAGCATGACCGTCGAGGAGTGCGCGCAGCGCGTCGAGCAGACCGTCCCGATCGACGCCGAGCACCAGGGCCCGATGGCGGCGCGCGGCGCGCGTTCGGAACAGCATCGCGGCGACCTCGTCGACCGAGACCGCGGGATGATCGGCCACGTAGGACAGGATTCCCACGGCCTCCTCGCGGAGCAGGTCCGTATTGTCGGCCGACAGCAGGACCGGCACCGAACCGTCGGGCAACCGATAACTATCCATCGACGGCCTCCGCCGGATCGGGCATCGAGATGATGGCGTGAGCGTTGGATCCGGCGGCGCCGAACGACGAGACCGCGCCGTAGCGGTAACCATCGACCGCCTGCCACGGCGTCGGAGTGTCCACGAGCCGCAGCCCGGAGCGATCCCAGTCGACCCGGGTGGTCGGCCTGCTCGCGAACAGCGTCGGCGGTACGACCCCGTGCAGACCGGACAGCAGCAGTTTCGCCAGGCCGAGCATTCCCGCCGCCGCCTGAGCGTGTCCCACATTGGATTTCACGGATCCGAGCAGCGGTGTCCCCGCTGTCCCGTACGTGTTCTGCAACGCGGTGATCTCGACCGGATCCCCGGCGCGGGTGGCGGTGCCGTGGCCTTCGATCATGCCGATCAGCGCCGGGTCGATGCCCGCGCTCGCGATCGTCTTGGTGATCAGCCGCTCCTGCGCCTCCTGGCGCGGCACCAGGATCGGCCTGCCCGCGCCGTTGTGATTGTGGTGCGAGGCCAGGATCCGGCCGTAGACGCGGTGCCCGAGCCGCCGCGCCCGCGATTCATGCTCCAGGACCACGAATCCGGCGCCCTCGCCCCACAGGGTGCCGCTCGCGTCGTCGGAATAGGAGCGACAGTGGCCGTCGGCCGAGACGGCGTTGTACTTCGCGAACTCGTAGAAGGCGATCGGCTCGCCCATGACCGACACCGCGCCCGCCAGTGCCCATTCGCACTCCCCGGCCCGGACCGCCGCGGCGGCCAGGTGCAGCGCGGTCAACGACGAGGCGCACGCGGAGTCGACGGCGACGGTCGGTCCGGTCAACCCGAGGCTGTGCGACACGCGCCCCGGCGCGCCGAACACGCTGAACCCGATGGTCCGCTGCCCGGAGTGCTCGTTGACCTCCGCGAGCCGCGGACCGTACTCCATCGCCGAAATGCCCAGGAAGCAGCCCGCGTCCGCGCCGTCCAGCTCGAAGGGATTGATCCCGGCGTGCTGCAACGCCTTCCAGGCCACGCGCAGCGCCACCCGCTGCTGCGGGTCGGCGGCGACGGCCTCGTTCTTGCCCATGCCGAACAGCGCGGCGTCGAATTCGGCTGCGCCGTCGAGGAAACCACCGGCATCGCGCAGCCCGCCCCAGCCGTCGAGTTCGTGCAGCGACAGCATTTCCTCGATGTTCCACCCGCGATCCCGGGGAAACGGGCCTATCAGTTCCCTGGATTCGACGACAGCGGCCCACAACTCCCGCGGTTCCTCGATGCCCCCCGGAGCCTCCACGCCGATACCGGAGATGACGATATGGTCGGTGTCCCTGCTCATGCGGCCCGCCCGGCGGCCAGCAATCGGGCCAGCGCCTCGACGTGATCGTTCAGGTAGAAGTGACCGCCGTCGAAGACCGTGATCTCCACGTCGTCGCTGTGCCGGCGCCAACTGTTCAGATCCGCGAGGGACACGATCGGGTCGCGATCGCCGCCGATGGCGTGGATCCGGGTGGCGATCTTGACGTCGGGCGGGCACGAATACCCGTCGGCGGCAGCATGATCGGCCTTGATCGCCGGCAGCGAGACCCGCATGAGGTCGCGACTGGCGAGCACCTCGGACCCCATACCCTGCAGCATCGTCAGATGGTCGAGCAGCCCCTCGTCATCGGTTGGCGTCGGTGTGCGGTGCTCGCCGCGCGACGGGGCCACCGCGGCCGAGAGCACGGCCTGGGCGACCGGCAGCCTTTCGGCCTCCGCGAGCCTGATGAACTCGAACGACACCATCGCACCCATGCTGTGGCCGAAGGTGAAGAACGGCCGCCCGCTGCGCGCCACCGCGCCGCGGACTTCGGCGAACGCACCCGCCGCGATCTCGCGCAGCGAGGTCAACGCCGGTTCGTGCGCGCGATCCTGGCGCCCCGGATACTGAAAGACGTACACGTCGAAATCGGCGCTGAACGCCTTCGAGAAGACGCGGTACGCGGATGCCCCCGCACCGGCGTGCGGAAATATCAGCAGCGGCGGCGAACCCGGCGAACCCGGCTTGTGAAACTTTCTCGTCCATCCCGGTTTGCCCATGTGCCTACTCCGCGCTCGATGTCGCCGTGCCGAATTTCGCCGCGCTGAACCGGTTTCCGAGAGCCGCGAGCGTGGCGGCGTCCAGTCCGGACGCCCCCATGGGTTCGATCGCGGGAACGGGCGCGATCGCCGCGGTCGGTGGGGCCGCGTCCAATTGCCGGGCCAGCTCGTGGATCGCCGGCGCGCTGAACACCGTTTTGACGTCCAGCGCGAACCCCTGTTCGCCGAGCAGTGTCGCGAGCCGCAGGGCCGCGATGCTGTCCCCGCCGAGGGAGAAGAACGTGTCGTCGCGACCGATCTCGTCATCGTCGGTGAGCGCGAGTACCGTCCGGATCGCTTCGGCGACAGTCGTTTCGGCGGCGGTGCTCGGTGGTCCGCCGAGGCCGGAGGTGAGCATCCCGAACTCGAACTCGGCCGAGGCGAACAACGGCATCGAGTCGTCGGCGTCGCCGATGCCGGTCCCCGGGTCGGCCGCCCAGGCGCCGGCGCGCGCGGCGAATCCGTCGGCGAAGTGTTCGATCTCCGGGCGTCCGGCGAACTGCCGTGGAAAGGTGATCTCGATCGTGACCGCGCCACCGCTCGCCGGTACGACGTCGAACACGATGTCCACGTCGTGCGGTCTGGCCACCTGCCGCGCGATCTCGCGCGCGGCCCCGGCCTCGAAGTCGAGCACGAGGGGTCCGGCCGAACGAACCTGCAACTGCGCCTGGAAGAGCGGGCCGCCGCCGGTGAGGTGGGTCAGGTGCTCGATGCGCGGGCCCGCGTGCGCACGCGCCCGCGAAAGCACGTGCGCGGTCGCGTCGATCAATTGTCCGGCCGTGCGGTCCGCGAGATCGACGCGGATGGCGAGCCGGTTTGCGAAATTGCCGATCACCCCGGCGGATTCGGGCGTCCGGGCGGGGTCGATGAGACCGATCACGACGTCGTCGCCGAGCCCCGCGTCGCGCAGGGCCGCGGCCGCGAGTGCGAGCAACGCCGCGCTCGGTTCGGCGTCGCCGGCCAGCGCCGCCACGGTGTCCGACGACAGCGTGAGGGTCCGGCGCGAGATTCCACCGCCCGCGCCGACCGCGGCGACCGGCACCGGCTCGGGCGCGTCCGCCAACTGCTCGGTCCAGAACGCGATCGCGGGATCGGCGGCGGCCGCCGACAGACCCCGGACCTGTGCGGCGGCGAAATCACGGTAGTGCCCGGACGCGGCGACCGGCTCGCCGCCGTATCCCGCGAACAGGCCCGTCACCAGCAGGTCGAGTGCCTGATCGTCGGCCGCGACCTGATGCACGGTGACGGACAGGACCGCGCGAGCGGGTAGCCGATACAGGCGCAGCCGGATCGGACGTTGCCGTACGAGATCGAATCGGTGCTCGGCGTCGGCGACCAGCGCCGCGAACAGTTCGACGTCGCCGGTGATGCCCTCGATGACCTCCACGACCGAATCCGGTGTGGAAAGCACTGTCTGATAAGGCATTCGGCGGTCATCGGGAAAGACACTGCGCAGGATCTCCTGCGCGTCGAGCAGCGCGACGGCGGACCGGTCGAGGGCGCCCGGATCGAGTTCGCCGGTGATCTCCATGGCGGAGAACAGGTTCGGCGTCACCGGTGGACCGTCACCGGTGTCGGATCGGCGCAGCCGTTCCGGCAGCAGTGCGGCCTGCTGCGCGAGTGACAGCGGCACCGGGCGCTGTCTCGGCACATCTACATCTGGCATCGCGAATCCCCAACCCGCGGAGCGAAAATACTTGGGCGCCACCGGCGAGCAGCCCCGCACGGTAGCGAAGCCTACCCTAACCTAATTGACGGCTCCGTGTCCTCTTCTCCATGCTTTGCACTTCGGCTTCCTCGATCCGGCAACCGATTTCGGCAACCGTGTCGATCGAACGCTCGACCGCGTCGCGACGCTCCGCACTCGTCGTCGCGAGGCCGGCGGCGGACCCGGAACCCGATGCGCCGGAGATCAACTCGGGCGCGTCGGCGCGCGACCCACTCGCGAGTGAATGTTGGTTAGGCTAACCTGGCATTCATGGGTAAAGGTATCAATGGACTGCTGCTCAAAGCATGGCGCGCCGACGATTACCGACTGACAGTCACCTCGGTCGACAGCGTCACCGACAAGTACCTCCGCATCGGCTTCACCGCGGGTGGTCTGCTCACCGATCACCCGGTGCACCCGACGCAGTGGATCCGGATGTGGTTCGCCGACGACGACGGTAAGGAGCACCAGCGCGGGTACACCCTCGTCGATCCCGACCCCGCCTCGGACACCTTCGGCGTCGAGTTCGCGCTACACGGTGGTCCCGCGTCGCGGTGGGCCCAGAACGCCGCGGTCGGCGACGTCGTCGACGCCAGCGTCATGGGCAAGGGCGTCGGCGTATCGAAATTCACTGCGCCCGAGACCGAGCCCTCGGAGTACGTGATCTTCGGCGATACCGCGTCCCTGCCCGCGATCAACTCGCTCCTGGGCGCCATCGGCGACGCTCCCGCGCGGGTATGGCTGGAATGGCAATACGACTCCGACCCCACCCTGCCGATCCGATCCCGCCCCGCTACCGAAGTGACGTGGCTGCAGCGAATCGACAACGGACGGCTGATGCGCGAACAGGCCGAATCGATCTCCGTCGCGGACGGCGCCTTCGCCTGGATCGCCTGCGACGGCGCCACCACACGATCGATCACCAAAACCATGAAAACCCAGCACGCGCTGCCGAAAGAGGCGATCAAGGCCCAGGCGTACTGGCGGTAGGCACGTCGATCTCGGCCACCTCCACGAACATCCGGGCGACCCGCTCGAGCCGGTCATCCGCCGCTCGCCGCGCGAGCAGGTCCGCGAACGCGCGGATCGTCCGGGTTTCGAAGACGTCGGTCATACGGACGTCGTCCACCTGCAGCAATCCACGTACCTTCGCCACGAACGTGGTGACCAGGACCGAGTTGCCGCCCAGATCGAAGAAGTCGGTCTCGACGCCCGGCCGCTCGACTTCCAGGACCGCGGCGGCGATGTACTCGAGCGCCGCTTCGAGCACGGTGGCCGGCGGCACCACGATCTCGCGCCGATCGCCGGATCGTTCGAGGAGTTCGGCGCCGACGGCGGTGCGATCGATCTTGCCGTTCGGCGTCAGCGGCGCGGAGCCGGGGACCACCACGACATCCGGAACCATGTGGGCGGGCAGAAGCGCGGCAACGTGATCGACGAACTCCGCTGGTGGCGTTGGTGTTTCGGCGTACACCGCAGCGAACAGGCGCGGGTTCGGCTCCCCCACCACGGCGGCGACAGCGTGCCGGACGCCGGGGTGCGCGGCCAGGGCCGCCTCCACCTCACCGAGTTCGACCCGATGGCCGCGGATCTTCACCTGATGATCCCGGCGGCCGAGGAAGTCGATGCAGCCGTCGGGGCGATAGCGCGCGAGATCGCCGGTCCGGTACCACCGCACGCCGTCCCGGTCGATGAAGCGCTGCGCGGTGCGTTCGGGATCGCCGCGATAGCCCGCGGCGACCGCGTGCCCGCCGATGAGCAGCTCGCCCGTCACCCAGTCCGGGCAGTCGTCGTCGCGCTGGTTGACCACGCGGCAGCGCACGCCCGCCAGCGGACGACCGTACGGGACGGTCGCCCAGTCGGCCGGCGTGGCGTCGGTGACCTCGTACCAGGTGGAGTGGATCGCGGTCTCGGTCGTGCCGCCGAGTCCGACGAACCGCAGCCCGGGCACCGCGGCGCGCAGGCGCCGGGCCAGGTCCGCGCTCACCGTGTCGCCTCCGGTCAGCACCAGGCGCAGTGACCGGATCCGGTCCGGATCGGCTGTGGCCGAGAGCATCTCGACGAGTCCGGGTGCGCAGTTGAGGACGGTGACGCCGGTGGCCGCGATGGTGTCGGTCCACGCGTGCGCGTCGCGCTCGTCACCCGGTTCGAGGCACACCAGCGAACCGCCGGCCGACAGCGCGGCGAAGATGTCGAACACCGACAGGTCGAACTCGAGCGCGGACAGGGCGAGCAGCCGGTCGTGCTCGTCGATGCCGAACTCGGCGCGGATCGCGTCGACGGTGTTCGCCGCCGCCGCATGGGTCACCTCGACGCCCTTGGGCTCGCCGGTGGAACCGGAGGTGTAGAGCACGTAGGCGAGCGCGGCCGGATCGGTGTGGATCGGTGCGTCGAGCGTGTCCGCGACGTCGTCGAGCCGGATCGCGATCAGGTCGGCCGCCGACTCGGAATCGTCGGTGATGACGTGCCGCGCACCGGAACTCGCGAGGATGCGACGACGGCGGGCGAGCGGCTGACCGGGGCTGGCCGGGACGTAGGTGGCCCCGGCGGCGAGCACCCCGAGCACGGCGGCGACCTGGCGGCCGCGTCCGGCGAGCGCGACAGCGACCGAGTCGTTCGGGCGAACCCCCGCCGACCGCAGGGTGTGCGCGAGGGTGAGTGCCCGCCGCGCCAGCTCACCGTAGGAGACATCACCGTCGGCGGTGACGAGTGCGATCCGTTCCGGGTCGCGGGCGGCGCGCTCGAAGAAGTGGCCGTGCAGGGTTCGCGGCGCCGAGTCGACCTCGGGTATGTCGCCCGCCCGTGTTCGGAGCGTCTGTTCCCCCAGCCGTGTGGGCAGCGGTCGCTCCCACGCGTCCGCCGAGCCGGCGAGCAGCTCGAGCGCGGCGCGGAACCGTGCGAACATCTCGTCGATCGCGCTGCCCGCGAACGCGTCGCGGCGGAAGTCCCAGTTCAGCAGGATGCCGCCGTTCAGTTCGAGCGCTTGCGCGTCGAGGTTCACCTGCGGACCCTGCGAGAGCACCCACACCGACTCGCCGAACACCTCGAGGCTCTCCGGCGCGAACAGCTCGCCGAGGTGCAGTGCGGAGGTGTAGACGACCGAGGCGGTCACCGCGGTGCGGCGGGCCCGGCCGAGATCACGCAGGACTTCGAGTCCCTCGTAGGACGAGTGCGCCGCGGCGACCCGCATCTGGCGCATCAGCCGTGCGGCGGCGTCGGCGAAACCGTAGGAGCCCTCGCGCAGGTCGACGGTCAGCAGGATCGAGTTGGTGAAGTCGCCGACCACCTGATCGATCTCGGGGTGGATCGGCTGCCGGTTGAACAGTGGGAGATTGAGCAGGAACCGCTGCTCGGACGACCACTGCGCGACGGTCTCGGCGAACACGGTCGCGAACACCGCGTCGGGGGTCAACCGGTGCCGGTACGCGAGGTCGTACAGGCGCGTCTTGGTCTCGGCGTCGAGCCACGCGCGATAGCGCACGCTGCGCCGGGCATCGGCACGGCGCGATTCCGCCACGGTGGGCAGGGCGGGGATGTCCGGCAGCTCCGGAATGCGTTCCGCCCACCATTGCCGATCCTGCTCGTACTGCGGGGGCGTCTGGCTGCCCCGCCAGTTCACGTAGTCACGGAACGTCACCGCGATGGGCGGCAGCGCATCCGCGGAGTCCGAGCGGTACAGCACCGCGAGGTCGGCGAGCGCACGCCGGTAACTCACCGCGTCGCCGATCACCATGTCCATATCCAGGTGCAGCCGGTGCCGGTCGCCGGGCAGCAGCGTCAGGGTGAAATCCACGACCCGCCCGGCCGCCACGTCCATGCGCTGATGGCTCTTCTCGTCGCGGAGTCGTTCGAGCTCGGCCTCGATCCGGGCCGGCGCCGCGTCACGCAGATCGACGATCGTCCAGATGTCGGGGGGCGCGGCGGGCATCGTCTGCTGCATGCCGGTCGCCAGGAACCGGGTTCGCAGCATCGGGTGCCGGTCCACCAGCCGCCACACGGCGCGTTCGAGTCGAACGGGATCGATTGCGGTGCCGTCGAACTCGGCGTAGAGATGCGCCGCGACCCCGCCGAGCGCCTGGCCGTCGTGCCTGCCGACCCAGTAGGCGTGCTGCATCGGTGCGAGCGAAAAAGGCTCGCCGTCATCGGAACTCGTGGATACGACGGGCAGGGGCGCCGCCACCGCGCGGGTGGCCAGCAACTCCGTCCACCCGGTCACGGTGGGGTCGGTGACGAGTTGCGACGGCGTGACGTCGAAGCCGTGCTTGCGCCACATCGCGGCCATGACAACCAGTTTCAGCGAATGCAGGCCGTAGCGCACCAGATCCTCGTCGAACGAAATGGTCTCCGGTGTCACCTCCAGTTCGGCTGCGACGATCTCTCGAACTTCCTCGCGGGTGATCAAATCTTCTTCTCCCGAACGCAATTGAGTATTGCTAGGCTAACCTAAGTTCAACAGTTTGGTCGATCCGTGCGAGACGGCGGCCGGTAGGGATTCACTGTGACAACCATCGATGGCATCGGCGTCGACTCGAACCGATCGGAACTGCTGCGACTTCTGCTGGGGGGCTGGATGAGTGCGGGCATCGGTGCCGCCGTGGAGCTCGGAATCGCCGACGCGCTGCATCCACACCCGGCCGACCCCCGGACCCTGGCGAAAGCCGTCGGCGCGGAACAGGAACCACTCACCCGGCTGCTCCGGCTGTTGCGGTCACTGGGGCTCGTGGACCGCGATTCGACCGGCGCGTACGCGCTGACCAGCACCGGCGAACTGCTGCGCGCGGACCATCCCCAGTCGATGCACGACCTCGTGCGCCTGTACCAGGAGGGGTATTTCGCCGACGCGTGGCGATCGCTGGTACCGGGCGTGCGCACCGGAGCGCAACCGTTCGCGCTCGCGCACGGGCAGTCGGTGTTCGACTACCTCGCGGAGCGGGCCGACGCACTGGCGACGTACAGCGCCGGAATCGCGGTCGGCAGCGAATTCGTCGCCGCCCTCCCCGAGCACATCGACTTCGAGGGTCGATGTGTGCTGGACGTGGGCGGCGGCGACGGCACGCTGCTCGACGCGATCCTGACGGCGGTCCCGACCTCGACCGGAATACTGCTGGAACGAGCGGCGGCGGTCGGCCCGGCCACCGAACGGCTCCGATCGCACGTCACGGACGGGCGCTGCGAGGTGATCGCCGGCGATTTCTTCTCGGCCCTGCCCGACGGCGCCGACACGATCATCCTGTGCCGGGTGCTGCACAACTGGAACGACGACGAAGCGGCGCGGATTCTGCGCAACTGCCGCGCCGCGCTGCGTCCCGGCGGGCAGCTGCTGACCATCGAGCGCGTCGTCTCCGAGCACCGGCCGACACCGGTGACCGCCGTGTTCGACGTGCACATGTTCGTGATGACGAGCGGTCGCGAGCGAACCGATGTCGAGTATCGGAAACTCCTGACGGACAACGATTTCGAGCTCACCGAGATCCGGCCGCTGCCGCTCGAGATGAGCGTCGTGCAAGCCCGTGTCCGCTGAGACCAACGGCGCGTCCGGGCCGAGCGCCGCCATGATCCAGGCCGGGATCGTCGTCGACGAACTCATCCGCTGCGGGGTTCGCGAGGCGGTGCTCTGCCCGGGGGCGCGCAACGCGCCACTGTCGTTCGCCCTGTTCCGGGCCGACGCCGAACACCGGCTGCGGCTGCACGTTCGCATCGACGAGCGCAGCGCCGCCTTCCTCGCGGTCGGACTGGCCGTCGGCGGCGACCACCTCGTCGCGGTGGTGACCACGTCGGGCACCGCGGTCGCCAATCTGCTCCCGGCCGTCCTGGAAGCCGGCTACAGCAACGTTCCGCTGCTGATCATCAGCGCCAACCGGCCACTCGAACTGGTCGGCACGGGAGCGAACCAAACCATCACGCAGCCGGGCATTTTCGGCGATGCCACGCGCATCGCCCTGGTCCTGAACCAGGCGGATCAGCACTACGACGCCACCGGCGAGCGCCTCGCCGCCCACAACGCGCGCTGGCGCGCCGCGGTGTGCCGCGTCGCCGCCGCCGCGCTCGGCCGGCGCGACGGCGCCCCCGGCCCGGCTCATCTGGACATCCCGTTCGCGGAACCGCTGATCGGCTCGGGCACGACCACCACCGTGCCGGGGCGGCCGGGATCGGCGCCGTGGACCGACGTCGTCCAGTCCTCCCTCGACGCCCCGGCCACGGTGGATCTGCGCCCGGACACCCTGGTGATCGCCGGGCACGGCGCCCCCGAGTCGCCCGCGCTGGCCGGCGTGCCGACGATCGCCGAACCTTCGGCGCCCCAACCCGCGCCACGCTACGCGGTGCATCCGCTGGCCCTGCCGCACCTGCAGCCCGAACAGGTGATCGTGCTGGGCCGCCCGACGTTGCACCGATCGGTCGCCCGATTGCTCGCTGCACCATCGGTCCGGGTCATCACCGCCGCCGCGGACAGGAACTGGACGGATGTCGCGGGAACCGCCACCGTCGCCGCCCGGCACATCCGCACGGTCGGCGCGCCCACCCGCGCCTGGACCGAAACCTGCCGGGACACCACCGATATCGCCGCCGCCGCGGTCGACCGCATGCTCGACGACACCGCGCGGACGACCGGGCTGCACGTGGCCCGCGCGGTCACCCGGGCGCTGCGAGGCGGGGACACACTGGTTCTCGGATCGTCGAACCCGATCCGCGACGTCTCGCTGACCTGGCGGCGGGACGCCCGCGTGCGCGTGGTGTCCAACCGCGGTGTCGCGGGCATCGACGGTCTCGTCTCGATGTCCATCGGCGCCGCGCTGACCGGTCGCCGGACCGTCGCGTTGCTCGGTGACCTGACCTTCGCGCACGACAGCGGCGGCTTGCTGATCGGCCCGTCCGAACCGACGCCGCACGATCTGACGATCGTGGTGGCCAACGACAACGGCGGGGGGATATTCGGCCTCCTCGAGCAGGGTGCGCCGCAGTTCGCCACCGTGTTCGAGCGGGTCTTCGGCACGCCGCACGGCACGGACCTCGCGAAACTGTGTGCGGCGCACGGAGTTCCGCACGCGACAGCGGACACCGGCGACCTCGGCGGCGCGCTGCGTGACGGCGGCCGCGGAGTGCGCGTCGTCGAAGTACAGACCGCTCGGGACGGATTGCGGGAGTTGCACGCGGCGATCCGGAGCGAAGTGGACAGCGGACTGTGTGCCGAGGCTCGGCAGACAGCGGTGCAGCGAACATCGGAGTAAGGAGATCGTCGTGCTCGACGGGTTCGTACCTTGGCCGGACGACTTCGCCCGGCGCTATCGGACGGCCGGCTACTGGATCGGCGAAAGCCTGGGCGATTCGCTACGCCGGTATGGCGACACCTTCGGAGACCGGATCGCGCTGGTCGATCCGGGCGGCGCCGGCCGCGGCGGGATCGAATGGAGCTACGCGGAACTCGACGCCGAGGCCGACCGGTACGCTGCGGGCCTGTACGCCTCGGGAATCCGATCGCGCGACCGCGTCGTCGTCCAGCTACCGAACCACGCCGAGTTCGTCGCGCTGATCTACGGCATCGTCCGAATCGGCGCGATCCCGGTGTTCGCCCTGCCCGCGCACCGCTACGCCGATATCGCCTACTTCGTCGAGCACACCGGGGCCGTCGCTTATGTGGTCGTGGACGAATACGACGGCTTCGACTACCGCGACCTCGCGCGCCGGGTCGCGGCGGAGTCCACGACGCTGCGGCACATCGTGATTCACGGCGCGGCCGCCGAGTTCACCGCGCTCGCGGACCTGCGCGCCGATCCGATCGAGCTCGCCCCGGTCGATCCCGCCGACGTGGCGGTGCTGCTCATGTCGGGCGGCACCACCGGACTGCCGAAGCTGGTGGCCCGCACGCACGACGACTGGTCCTACAGCGGCCGCGCGGTCGCCGCGTCCTGCGACTACGACGACACCACACGACACCTGATCTGCCTGCCGATTCCGCACAACTGGACGCTGACCCACGGCATGCTCGCCACCTTCCACGCGGGCGGACGGCTCGTCCTGGCCCCGAGTCCCGATCCGTCGGTCGCCTTCGAGATCATCGAGCGGCAGCGGATCACCGACACGGGCCTGGTTCCGGGTGCGGCGCTGGCGTGGGTCGAGAGCGCCCCGTACTACGACTTCGATCTCTCCTCGCTGCGCCGAATCGTCATCGGCGGCACCAAACTTCCCACCGAGCTGGCGCGCAGGGTCGAGCCGGCGCTCGGCGGCAAGGTGCACCAGGCCTTCGGAATGGCCGAGGGACTGTGCGGATTCCAGAGCGGCGCCGACGACCTCGAACTGCGGCTCACCGCGCAGGGCAGACCGGTCTCGCCCGCCGACGAACTCCGGATCGTCGGGCCGGACGGCGACGTGGTGCCGGACGGCGAGGTCGGCGAGCTGCTCACCCGCGGGCCGTACACGATCCGCGGCTACTACCGCGGCGGCGCGCACAACGAGCGGTCGTTCACCCCGGACGGGTTCTACCGGACCGGCGATCTGGTCCGGGTGCTGCCGAACGGTCAGGTCGTCTTCGAGGGCCGGGTGAAGGACCAGATCAACCGCGGCGGAGAGAAGATCGCAGCCGAGGAGGTCGAGAACCACATCCTCGCCCACGAGCAGGTGCTCGACGTGGCGGTGGTCGGGCTACCGGATTCGCTGCTGGGCGAGCGCAGTTGCGCGTTCGTGCGGGTGCGCGACGGCGCGCGCGTCGACCAGTCCGCGCTGGCCGGCTTCCTCACCGACCGCGGCGTCGCCCCGTTCAAGATCCCGGACCTGGTACGGACCGTCGACGAACTCCCGCGCACGGCGGTCGGCAAGATCGACAAGAAGCGGCTGGCGACGTTCTCCTGAGACGTGCCGTCGCGGCCGCGCTCCGAATTGCTCGGAGTGCGGCCGCGACGTGTCACCGGGTCCGGATGTCGTGGTACCCGACGAGCACCCCGTGCGAGAACCCGTAGGTTTCGTTGCCCCGCACACGTTTCGGCGTGACGGCGGCACCGGGGCTCGCGGACCGATATCGAGGCCGCGAACAGCCGCGGCGCCGATGATGTCGTCGGGTATCGGACAGGCCGGTGCGTGGCGCCCGCTACGGCGGCGGACAGCGGGCGCCCTCGACCGAGAACGGTTGAGTTCGACCGCCGGTCAGGCCTCGAGCGCGCGGGCGGCGACCAGCGCGACGATGCCGCGCTCCCACAGCCGGGCGAGGCGATCGATCTCGGCCGCCTCGAACAGCGACTCGCTCCAGCGCCAGTGCGTCATGAGCCGCGGCCCGTCGGGTGTCGGCTCGATGGCGCAGACGACATCGAGCGCGTAGCGCAGCGGCAGGTCCGGTTCCCCGGCGATCGGCAGCGCCGCCGCGAGGGCCGGATCGGTGACCATCGACCACGAGTGCCCGGTCGATCCACCGAGGTCCAACCGGCCGAGGTAGTTGAACTCGACCTGCGGCTCGTTGGCGTCGGCCAGTCCCGGCACGCGGGAAATCTGCTGCAGCAGACCGAAATCCACTCCCTGCTCGGGCAGCGACCCGAGGTGGTCGGTCACCGACTCGAGCAGCAGCCGCGCCGCCGTCCCGTCGGTGAGCGCGCGTCCGGCGTGCGCGCCGCCGCCGATGCGGACCGGGAACACACTGGTGAACCAGCCGACGGTGCCCGAGGTATCGGCGCCGACCACCGCGTCGTGCCGGCCGTGGCTCTCCAGTGCGACGAGCGAGCCCGCGGTGTGGTCCTGCCCGCGCTCGCGTCGCCACGCTGCCAGCGTCGCCGCGAGCGCGGCGAGCAACAGCTCACGCACACCGTCGCGTCCGGTCGCCGCGGCCAGCAGCTCGGCGGTCGTCGCCGTCGGCGTCGGCACGACCGTCACGCGCAGCGAGGACCAGGTGTCGATGCGCGGATCGGGTTTCCGGCTCCCGATCGCCGGGTCCGGCGCGCCCACCTGCGCCATCCAGTAGTCGCGCTGGGCGAGCACCTCGGGCGTACCCGCTCGCTCCCGAATCAGTTGGGACCAGTGGCGATACGTCGTCTGTTCCGCCGGAACGGCAGGCGCGGCGCCCGCGGCGACCCGATCCCACGCGGCGGCGAGATCGGCCAGCAGGATGTGCCAGGACACGACGTCGACGGCCAGGTGGTGCACCGCGACGAACAGCAGATCGCCGTGCGGCGTCCCGCGCAGGCTCACCGCCCGCACCAGATCGCCTGCGCGGGGATCGATGTCGTCGATCGCGGACCGGGCGACGGCGGCGAGCACGGTCTCGAACGGCTCCCCCGTACCCGAGGCGTCGACTCGGGACACCACGTCCGCGGCCCGGACACTCCCCGGCTCGCGCGTCACCAACCGCGGGCCGTCCGGCCCGTCGGCCAGCCGTGCGCGCAGCGCGTCGTGCCGGTCGAGCACCGCCTGGAGCACGGTGTCGAGGTCGGCGCCCGGGATTCCGGCGGGCACCGAGATCAGCACGTGCTGCGTGAACCGGCGATAGCTCCCGTGGTCGAGCATCCAGGACACGATCGGCAGCGGCGGGATCTCGCCGTAGTCACCCGCGGCCGGCGCGAGGGGCGCCGGCCCACGGTCGATGGCCGCGGCGAGATCGCGAATCGTGGGCGACGCGAACACCATTCGCGGGGTGAGGTGCAGTCCCAGTCGGCGCGCCTTGTTCACCACCGAGATCGCGACCACGCTGTCCATGCCCGAGGCGAACAGGTCCTCGTCGATACCGGGCGCCGTGCCGTCGAACACTTCGGCGAGGATCTTGCTCAGTGCGCGCTCGGACTCGGAGTCCGAGGTGGCCGATGCCGGACCGGTGGCGCGCAGCGACTCCTCGGCGAGCGCCGCGAGCGCTCGCGCGTCGCGTTTTCCGTTGGTGGTCACCGGCATCCGCGACAGCGCCACCACCCGGGCGGGCACCATGTACGCGGGCAGGCGTTCGGTCAGCGCGGCACGCAGCCCGCCCGGATCCGCGGATCGGCCGGGTTCGGCGACCACGAAACCGACGAGGCTCGCCGCGTCGCCGCGGCGCACCACCGTCGCCGCCACCGCGGCGATCCCGGGCAGTGCCCGCAGCGCCGCTTCCACCTCGCCGAGTTCGATGCGGTAACCGCGGATCTTCACCTGCTCGTCGGCGCGGCCCAGGTAGTCCAGTCCCCCGCCCGGCAGCCGGCGAACGAGATCGCCGGTGCGGTACATGCGGTGGCCGGACCGGAACGGATCCGCGACGAACGCGGCCGCGGTGGACCCCGGTCGAGCGGCGTAGCCGCGAGCCAGCTGCGGGCCCGACAGGTACAGCTGGCCGACGGCGCCCACGGGCGCCAGGCGCAACCGGGAATCGAGGACGTAGGCCGACATGCCGGCGGTCGGCGTGCCGATCGTCGGCGCGGTCGCGCCCGGCGCGCGCACCTCGGCGACGACCGCCTCGACGGTCGTCTCGGTCGGTCCGTAGCAGTTGTGAACGGCGAGCGCCGACAGTGCGCGCAGCCGGGCCCACAGCTGCGCGTCGATAGCCTCGCCGCCCAGGGCGAGAACACTCAGGCGGTGATCGAGCAGTCCCGCCGCCGTCAGTTGCCGGAACATCGACGGGGTCGTGTCGATCATGTCGATCTCGTGCCGGGCGATGCCGTCGACCAAGAGTTGCGCGTCGCGGGTGGCCGCGTCGTCGAACAGGTGGACGCTGTGACCGTCCAGCAGACCGACGAGGGGCTGCCAGGAGGCGTCGAAGCTCAGCGACCAGGCGTGCGCGATGCGGAGCTTGCGGCCCAGGCGCGCCTGCGCGGGCCGGTACACCCGCTCCCGGTGATCGTGGAAGTAGCTCACCAGTGCCCGGTGGGTGCCGATGACACCCTTCGGTTCGCCGGTCGATCCGGAGGTGAAGATCAGGTACGCGCACTGCAGCGGGTGCCGGGCGCTGTTCGGCCGCGCCCCGGTTGCGCCGTCGCGACCGTCCACCGCCGTGAGCACGAGGTCGGGCGCGGCCTGCCGCAATATCGACTCGATCCGCGCCGCGGGCAGCGACATGTCCACGGGGACGTACGCCGCACCCGCCGCGAGGGTGGCCAGAATCGCCACGATCGAATCGACACCGCGTGGCATCTGCAGGACCACAACGGATTCGGGGCCGATTCCGGCGGCGGCGAGCTCGTCCGCCAGCCGGTCGACCGCCGCGCCCAGCTCCCGATAGGTCAGCGCCGCGGTGTCGGTCGTGAGCGCCACGGCGTCCGGGCTCGCCGCCACCTGCCGCTCGAACAGGTCGGCGACCGTGGCCGCCGACTGCTCATCGGCCGCGGTGGCGCCCATCCACAGCAGTTCCTCGCGCGCGCCGGCCGGCAGCACATCGAGGTCGTCACACCGCGATTCGGCCGCGTCGGGCAGGCGCCGCAGCAGGGCGAGCAGCGCGTCGCCGATGTCGGCCGGACGCAGCGGCAGCGCCCCCGGCACGGCTTCCACGGTGATCAGCAGTTCGGCCCCGTCGGGAAAGGCCACCACGGTGAGCGGATAGTGGGTCATGTTGCCGGTCGGAACCGGCCGGAACGTCACCTCACCGGTCGTCACCGGCTCGAGCAGATCACCGAGCGGAGCGTTCTCGAAGACGAACATCGTGTCGAACAGCGCGGTGTGCCCCGCGGTGCGCTGCACCGCCGACAGGCTCAGGTATCCGACGTCACGCATCGCCGCCGATTCCCGTTGCAGCCGAGCGCATTCGGCCGCGACCGACGCCGACGGATCCAGCTCGAAAGCGACCGGAACAGTGTTGAGGAACAGCCCGATCATGCGATCGATGCCGCCGAAGTGCTCCGGCCGTCCGGTCACGACGGTCCCGTACACGACCGACCGGCGGTCGGTGAGCCGGGCCAGCAGGATCGTCCACGCGTACTGGACCACGGTGTTGAGGGTGAGCCCGTGCTCGCGTGCCCAGTTCCGCAGCCGCGTGACCTCGGCGGCGGTGAGCACGAACGGGCTGACCTGCGCGGGCTCCGGCGCCGCCGACTGGGAGATGCCCATGGTGGTGCCGCCGGCGGCGATCATCAGCGGTTCGCTCGCGACGGCGAGATAGTCGGACCAGCGCTGCTCGGCCGCCGGAACGTCCTGTGCCACAACCCAGCCGATGTAGTCGCGGTACGGCCGCACCGGTGGTAGGGACGCGGCGTCTCCCCCGGCCCGGTACAGCTCCTGCAGCTCGGCGAAGAACACCCCGAGCGACCACCCGTCCATCAGGATGTGGTGGACCGACACGATCAGGCGCCACCGCTGCGCGTTCCGCAGCCGGACGAGCTTGATCCGCAGCGCCGGACCCCGGCCCAGATCGAACGGGCGCCGCAGTTCCGCCGCGGTGAGCGCGTCGAGGTCCTCCGGCGTGGCGTCGCAGTCGGCCCAAGGCAATTCCACCGCGGTCGGCACGATCTGCACCGGCCGCGGCAGGTCCTCGTCCCAGAACATGACGCGCAGATTCGGATGCCGGCGCAGCATCGCCTCGGCGCTGCGGCGCAGCACCGGAACGTCCAGCGGGCCGTCGATATCCATGACGAGCGGCATGGTGTAGACGTCGTGTCCGTCCTGCGACAGTCGTGCGAGCGCGAACAGCCCCTGCTGCAACGGGCTCAACGCGAGCACATCGTCGATACCTGCTTCGCTCGTCATTGCCACATCCGTCGTAACACCAGTAGTCCTTCATCGGCGCTGTCGAGGATCGCCGACTCGCCGCTCGGCCGGTCCGGGTCGTCCGCGACGGCACGCAATGTGTTCTCGAACGCGGTCCGGATGATCCGGGCGTCGTCCGGTTCGAACGCGTCCGGCGCGTAGGCCAGCATCGCGCGCACCCGATCGTCGTCACCCAGCGCGTTCGCCGGGAAGATCAGCAGCACGAGCGGATGGTCGGTGCCGCCGCCCCAGTCGAACGACTCCAGCGTCAGGCCGGCCACGCCGAGCAGCCGCTCCAGATCCTGCCGGCCCGGCGGATACGACTCGAACACGCACATGCTGTCGAACAGTGTGCGAGCGCCGGCGGCCCGCATCGCCGAGGAGAGCCGATACTGCGGGAACTCCATGAGTGCCATTCGCCGCGAACGGATCTCGGCCAGATGATCGCGCCAGGTTCGGTCCGCGCGCAGCGGGATCACGACCGGCACCGTGTTGGCGAGGCATCCGATGGCGGTGTCGACGTCGTCGAGTTCGGGCGAGCGTCCCGACACCGCCTCGCCGAAAACGGCGTCGTCCGAACCGGTCACGTAGCGCAGCGCGTTCGCCCAGGCCAGTTGGCACACCGCGCTGAAGGTGGTGCCCAGCTCCGAGGCGAGTGCGGTCAGGCGGTCCACCACGGCATCGTCGATGACGAAGCTGTCCGTGACCGGAACGGTATCGCCCGCCGCGCGCCCCGGGGCGACCAGGCAGGGTCGCACCCCGTCGAGGTAGCCGTGCCAGGCCCGCTCGGTGGCTGCTTCACGATCCCGGGTCAGCGCGAGGAACTGCGCGAAGGTCGCCGGATTTCCGATCGGCGGCGCGGCGGGATCGGCGTACTGCGCGAACACTTCTCGCGGCAGCAGCTGTCCGGACCAGCCGTCGCCGAGCATGTGGTGCATGGTCGTGACGAGCAGATGGGCGCCGTGCGGGAGGTGAACGACCGTTGCCCGGACCAGCGGGCCCCGCGCCAGATCGAATTGTTCGGCCTGATCGGCGCGCAGGAATTCGGCCAGTCGCGCGTCCGCGTCCGCCGCCGCGGTGAGATCGATGTCCCGGATCGGGACGTCCAGGTGGTCGAAGACGATCGCGTACGGCTGCCCTGCCCGCGACACCGACACCGCCACACGCAGATTGGGATACCGGTTGACGGCGGAGTCGAACGCGCGCGCGAGCCGATCACGGTCCAGCGCGCCCCGCACGGTGATCAACGTCTGGCCGTTGTACAGCCCGTCGGAGCCGGCGACCAGGGCGGTGTAGTACAGCCCCGCCTGCATCGGCGCGAGCGGGTACACGTTCTCGTAGTCGCCGTAGCGATCCCGCCACGTGTCCAGATCGAGCTGGGTCACGTCGGCGGCGAGCACGTCACTCGGGGTGAGCCGCCGGACAGGTTGGGCACGAACGGTTTCCGCCAGTTCACCCAGTGCCGATGTCCACTGCCGGGACACCTCGCGCGCGTCGTCGGCGGCCAGCGCGCCGGTCGGGAACCGGAACGATGCCCGCAGCGTCGCCCGGCCCGATTCGGTGAGCGTCACGGTGTTGACGTCCAGCAGCGCCGCGACCGGCATAGCCTCGTGCGCGTGCCCGCCGAGGTACCCGAACTCCGGCGCGACGTCCCACTCGCGCACCCGAGCCGAATCCGAGCCGACCGCGAACCGGCCCATGTAGTTGAAGCTGATCTGCGGCGCCCGGTACCGCTCGAGCACCGGACGCGTCTCGTCGTTGCACCAGCGCAGCAGACCCCAGCCGATCCCGGAATCGGGCACCGCGAGCAACTGTTCCTTGCCCGCCTTGACCGCGGCCTCGATTTCGAACACCTCGCCGGTCAGCGCGACCGGATAGGTACTGGTGAACCAGCCGACGGTGTTCGCGAGATCCGCACCGGCGAACAGGGTTTCGGAACGTCCGTGCCGTTCCATGGTGAGCGCCACCGCCGCGACGTCGCGATCGCGGGCGCGACGGAATCGGTGGATCGCGACGACCAGCGCCGCCACCTGGATGTCCAGGAAGTCGCAGCCGAACGCCTGCGCCGCGATCGTCGACAGGAACGCGGTGTCCTCGGGGTTCACCTCGGCGGTGACCTCGCCCATCGTCCCGACGGTGTCCACGGCGGGATCCAGCGCACGGCTGCCGAGCGGCGGATCGGCGCACTGCGCCACCGACTCCCAGTACGGCAGGGCGGCGACCACGCCGTCGGCGGTGGCATGCCGGACGAGGCTGGCGTTCCAGGCCCGCACCGAGGTTCCCGCGTCCGCGGGCTGCGGTCCGCGCTCCCACTGCTGCCGCAGGTCGTCGTGGATGATCCGCCACGACACGCCGTCGACCACGAGGTGGTGCGCCACGATCAGCAGGCGGCCGGCGGATAGGTCGGCGGCCCGCACCCACACCGCCGCGCACATCCGGCCCGCCGCCGGATCGAACCCGGCGGCGACGGCGCGCAGTTGCTCGGCCAGCACCCCCGCCACGTCGTCTTCCCAGCGCGGCACCTCGACTTCGCGCAGGTCGAACTCGCCGGACGAGATCGCCGGCACGTCGTAGCCGACGCGGCCGTCCGGGCCGGTGGCGATGCGCGCACGCAGCAGCGGATGCCGGTCGGCGACGGCGCGAACGGCCGCCCGGAGCTCGTCGAACGAACAGTGCGCGGGCGTCACGACCGCGGTCGCCTGGCAGTAGGCGGCGTAGTTCGCGCTCTCCTGCACCAGCTGGATGGCGATCGGGTGCAACGGAATCCAGCCGGTGTCCGCGCCGACCGCGGCCAGCGCGGGAGCGGCGATCGCGTCGATCGGTTCGGTCGCCGCCGCGATCGCCGCGACAGTGCGCGCTTCGAACAGCGCACTCGTCGTCACGAGCAGGCCGCGCTTCTTGAGCGCCGACGACATCCGGATCGCGCTGATGGAATCGCCGCCGAGCGCGAGGAAGTCGTCGTCGGCGGCCGGCTCGACCGCGATACCGAGGACCTCGCGCACGACCGCGGCGACCGCGTGCTCCGCGGCTCCCCGCAGCGCGCGGCCGCCGGCCCGGCCCGCGCCGCCGCCGAAATCCGGTGCCGGAAGGGCCTTTCGGTCCAGTTTGCCGTTCGCGGTGAGCGGCAGCGCGTCCAGCCGCACCAGAGCCGCGGGGATCATGTAGTCGGGCAGCCGCTCGGCGAGGAACGCCCGGGCCGGGATCGCGGCGTCGGCTTCTCCGGTCGTGGCGACGTAGTACCCGACCAGCGCCGCGCCGCCGTCCCGCTCGACGGCGACCGCGGCCGCGGCGGCGACGCCGGGCGCCTGCCCCAGAACCGTTGCGACCTCGTCGAGTTCGATGCGATGACCCCGGATCTTGACCTGATCGTCGGTCCGGCCGAGATACTCCAGACTGCCGCTGGGATGCCAGCGGGCGACATCACCGGTCCGATACATTCGCGCACCGGGCTCGCCGGCGAACGGACTGGCGACGAAGGTGCCCGCGGTGTGCCCGGGCCGGCGATGATAGCCCTGCGCCAGTTGCACACCGCCGAGGTACAACTCACCGGCGACGCCGATCGGCGTCTCCCGCAGCCGATCGTCGAGCACGTGCACGGTCGAATTCCATTCCGGCAGACCGATCAGCGCGTTGCGGAAGCGTTCTGGGGCGGCCAGCGCGTTCGCGAAGTCCTCGTGCGTGAGGTCCATGGCCGCTTCGGTCGGGCCGTAGAGCCCGAGCACCCGCCCGCCGAACACGCGCGCGGCCGTGTCGACCAGCGGTGGCGGGACGGCCTCGCCCCCCAGGTACACGAACCGCATCGACCGCAGTCGCGCCGGATCGGGCTCGGCCTCGAGAAAGACCCGCAGCACACTGGGGACCAGCGAGATCTGGGTGATCCGGCGCGATTCGATGATGCCGGCCAGCGCCTCCACGTCGGCCTGCCACCAGTCCGGCGGCGGCAGTACCGTGGCCGAACCCGTACACAGGGCGTTGACCAGTTCGAAGACCGACACGTCGAAACCGATCGGCGCCTTCTGCAGAATGCGCTCGGCGCCGAAGCCCAGGTAATCGCGCACCCACTGCACATGGTTGGCGATAGCGCGGTGATTGACGACCACGCCCTTCGGTCTGCCGGTGGTGCCCGAGGTGTACAGCAGGTAGGCGGCGTCCAGCGGATGGATCGGGCGGGCGAGCGCGGCGGCCGGCACCGGTGCGGAATCCAGTCGAGCGAGGCGCCCGAGAATCGAGTCGTCGTCCAGATCCAGCACCGGGACACCCGCAGCCGGCGCCGGCGCGGCAGAACCGGACGCGGACTTCACCACCACGGCCGGCCGCGCGTCGCCGAGCATGAACCCGATCCGATCGGCGGGATAGCTCGGATCGATCGGGACGTACACCGCGCCCGCTCGCAGCACCGCCGCGAACACCACCGGCAGCCGGTCGCTGCGCCTGGCATACACACCGACCCGATCACCCACCCGCACACCGGTGTCGATCAGCAGGCGGGTGAATCGATTGACCTGTGCGTCGAATTCGGCGTAGGTCAGTTCGACGTCGTCGAACACCACCGCGACGCGCTCGGGGTAGGTGGCGGCGGAGTGCCGGATCATCGCGTCGACGGTATCGCGTTCGATGGGCACGACCGCGCCGCGCGACCAGGTGCGGATCGCCGCGCGGTCCGACGGCGAGAGCGCCAGCAGGTCGTCGACGCGGACGTCGGCGGCGGCTCGCGCCAGGGTCTGATCCAGGTACTCGAACAACCGCGCGATGGTCGCGGCGTCGAACAGATCGGTGCGGTAGGTCAGCTGAACGTCGACCCGGTCGGCCTGCAGGAACGCCTCGACCGAGACGGGGAACAACGAGGCGCCGTGATCGGCCAGCTCACAGGTGGTGACGACGCCGGGCAGCCGCGGGCCTTCGATCTGCTTGTGCAGGAACAGCACCATCGTGTCGAACAGCGCCGAACCGACGTTTCCGGTCGCGGCGTTCACCGCGCGCACCACGCCTTCGCGCGGAAAGTGCGCGTGCGCGAACGCCGACGTGGTCACCGCGCGCACATGCTCGACCAGCTCACCGAAGGTCGTGGCGCCGGCGCCGGTCAACCGCAGGGGGATGACGTTGCTGAAGTTCCCGACGAGCAACTCGGTGCCCGACTCCGCCCGGTTCGCGACGGTCGTTCCGACGACAACGTCGGACTGGCCGGTGAACTGGCGCAGCGCGACGTGATACGCGGCGAGAAAGACCGCGAACGGCGTCGCGCGCAGGGCAGCGCTCAGCGCTCGCAGGTTGGTGTCGGCCGCCGCGCCTAGCGGGCGGTCCAGGCGGGCGCCCCGCTCGGTGACCTCGGCGGGACGCCGGTCCACCGGCAGCTGGAGTTCGGTTGTCGCGCCGTCGAATTCGCTCGCCCAGAAGGCGATGTCCGCGGAGTGGTCGGCGGTCTCGAAGGTGTTCTGCTCCCACTCGGCGAAGTCGGCGACCTGCAGGCGCGGCGGCTCGGCCGAGATCTCCCCCGCGCGGGCCTGGCGGTAGTACCGCTCCACATCCCGCGCGAGCGGCAGCATCGCCATGCCGTCCCAGGCGATGTGGTGGATGAGCAGCACCACGGTCAGCCGGCGCGGATCGAGGCGCACGAAGGTGATCCGCATCGACGATTCGCTCGACAGGTCGAGTGGCTCGTGCGCGGCCGCGTCGATCAGTTCGGCGCGCCGTTGCCGTGCCTGATCGGCGGTCGAGGCCGTGAGGTCGACCCGCCGCACGCGCGGCGGCAACTCGTCGTGGACACGCTGGTAGGGGTTACCCTGCTCGTCCTCGTGGTAGGTGGTGCGGAGCACTTCGTGCCGCCGCGCCAGCGCCGAAAACGCCCGCAACAGCGCGTCGTCCACGACGTCGCCCTCGAAATCCATTGCCAGACACAGGTTGTACGCGGTGCTGTCCGGCGCGATCTGCTGATGCGCCCAGACATATCGCTGCGCGAAGGACAGCGCGGCGCGGGTGGAATCCGCGCGCACGGGTACCGCGGGGGCGAGTGCGAGCCCCTCTTCGGCGAGCCGTGCGCGCATCGTGGCCTGCAGGTCTTCCAGCGATGGCATCTCAGTCGAACCGATCTTCGTGTCGAGTTACACCGGCGCCGGCTCGAGCCGCCACCCGCTCGCGTGCGAGCGCTGCGCCCAGAAATCGGCGTATCGGCCACCCAGCGCCAGCAATTCGTCGTGGGTGCCGCGTTCGACGACGCGGCCGTCGGCCACGAACAGGATCTGATCCGCGTGGGCGATCGTGTCGAGACGGTGCGCGACGACGATCACCGTCTTGCCCCGCGTCACCTCGTGGATGCCGCGGACGACGACCGCCGTACTGTGCGGATCGAGCGCACTGGTCGCTTCGTCGAGCAGCACGATCGGCGCGTTCTTCAGCAGTGCGCGCGCGATCGAGACCCGTTGCCGCTCACCACCGGACAGGGTCGCTCCGCCTTCGCCGACCCGGGTGTCGTAGCCGTCGGGCAAGCGGTCGGCGATCTCGTCGACCCGCGCCGCTCGCGCCGCCTCGAGCACCTCGGCATCGGTGGCGTCGGGCCGGCCGATCCGGATGTTCTCCAGCACCGAGCGGTCGAACAGGTAGACGTCCTGGAACACCAGACTCAGCTGCCCGAACAGCGTCGCCGACGGCTGCTCGCGCACATCGTGCTCGCCGACCAGCACCCGGCCCGAGTCCACGTCGGTGAAGCGCGCGGCCAGGCGCAGCAGCGTGGTCTTGCCCGCGCCGCTCGGCCCGACGATCGCGGTGGTGGTGCCCGCGGGCACGGTGAAACTCACGTCGGTCACAACCGATTCGCCGGGCCGGTAGCCGAACGAGACCTCCTCGAAGCGCACGGCCGGCGCGCCGGGTGTCACCGGCGTCCCCGCCTCGGGCAGGGGCGTTTCGGCGAGCAGTCCGGTGACCCGATCGAGCGCGGCCGCGGCGGCCCGCAGCCCGCCGCCGAGCGCGGCGGCCTGGGTCAGCGGGTCGACGAAGCGCGCGCTGACCGCGATGAGCGCGATCGCCGTTGCGGCCGAAAGCGATCCGCCGGTCACCCGCGCCAGGACCAGGGCGACCAGCACCAGCAACACCGCCTGCACCGACAGCGCGAACACGATCAGCCCCGGAACCGCGCCGAACGTGAGCCGGAGGTTCGCCGAACGCTGGCGGCGCAGGGCGATGTCGAGCTGGCGGTCGCCCGCGGCGACCGAGCCGAACGCGCGCAGTACCGGCTGCGCCTGCGCGAATTCGACCACCCGGGAGTCCGATTCGGCCGCGGCGTCGTGCGCGCGGGCTTCCGAGCGCGCGTAGCCGCGGGCGGTGAGGGTGTTCACCAGGAACAGCGCCGGGGCGGCCACCAGCATCGCCAGCGCGAGACGCCAGTCGACGAACAGCATCCCCACCGCGACCCCGAGGGGAACGACGACGCTGGAGACCGCCTTGGTCAGCAGATGCGCCACCGCACCCTGGATTTCGCGCACGCTCTCCACCGCGGTCCGCGAGAGCACGCCCGAATGCCGGGTCCGGAACCAGCCGAGCGGCAGCGAGTTCAGCTGGTCGCCGATCCTGGTCTGCATGTGACGCTGCATCCGGACCGCCATGCGCAAGGCCACCATCGTCTGGAGGTAGCCGAGCCCGGCGACGACCGCGACCGCGACCGCCATCGCCCCGGTCCACAGCCATGCCCGGGCGAGGTCACCGGAGAACATCGCGTCCAGCGTCGGCACCAGCAGGAGATAGGCGACGGCTTCGGCGAGACCCTGGGCGACTATGGCCGCCAGCAATTTCGGTGTGAGCGGGGCGAACTCGTCCGGTACGAGCCCGAACAGCTTGCGAAACATCGAGTCTCCTGCCTATCGCCGCGGTGCGGCGGTCTGTCCCGCGACGGTGGCGAGTGCCGCTTCGTTGATTTCCCAGAGCCGCTGGTAGGTGCCGCCCGCGGCGCGCAGGCTCGCGTGGTCGCCCTGTTCGACCACGGTGCCGCCGTCGAGCACCAGGATGTGGTCGACCTCGGTGATCGTGTGCAGCCGGTGCGCGATGACCAGGACCGTGCGCCCGGCCACCAGCACGGCCAGCGCGTCCTGCACGGCGGCCTCGGACTCGGGATCGGCGAACGCGGTCGCCTCGTCCAGCACCAGGACGGGGGTGTCCGCCAGCAATGCCCGGGCGATCGAAAGCCGTTGTGCCTCACCGCCGGACAGCGTCGCGTCGACACCGATCTCGGAGTCGTATCCGCGCGGCAGCGCGAGGATCCGGTCGTGGATCTGTGCCGCCCGCGCGGCCCGCTCGAGCGCGTCGTCGTCCGCATCGGCGGCGGCCAGGCGCAGGTTGTCGCGAATCGAACCGCGGATCAGCCGGACGTCCTGGAACACGAATCCCACCGTGCGGTACAGCTCGGCACTGGGATAGTCGCGGATGTCGCGCCCGCCGATCGTGATCCGCCCGGCGGTCACGTCGTAGAACCTGGGCAGCAACTGCGCCAGCGTCGACTTACCGGCCCCGCTCGGGCCGACCAGCGCGGTCACCGTTCCCGGCCGCAGTTCGAGGTCGACATCGCGCAGGACCTGATGATCCTCCCGGTAGCCGAAGCCGACGGATTCGAATCGCACCGTGGCCGTTGCCTCCTCGGCCGGGGTGGCCCCCGGGCCGGGCGCCAGCTCGGGCTCGCCCAGCAGCTCGTGCAACCGCGTGGCCGCGATACCCGCGGTGCGCAGCGCCTGTCCACCGTAGCCGAGACCCAGCAGCGCGCCGCCGAGACCGAGACCGACCAGCAGGAACGGCAGCACGTCCAGCGCCGGCACCCACTCCAGCTGCACGGCGCCCAGCCCCGCGATCACCACGACCACCAGGACGAACACCGGCGCTACGATGAGGTCCGAAACCGCCTGGAGCCGCAGCATCGGTACCTTCCACGCCTCCATGCTGCGCGTCTGGGCGTCGACCGCGTCCTGGAACTCACCGTGCGCCTTGCCCGCCTGGCCGAACGCGCGGACCACCTGGATGCCGTCGACGAACTCGATCACCGCGGCCTGCGTGCGCCGCTCCGAGCGGTTGTACACCGCGAGCCGATCCATGCTCTTCTGATCCATCATGTTCTTCAGCGCGATCGCGTAGGCCACCAACAGCACCAGCAACACCACGGTCAGGTGCCAGTCGACGGTGAACAGATAGCCGAGCGTGACCAGTGGCACGACCAGCGCGCTCACGAACTCCACGCGCGCGTGCGCCACCATGAAGTGCAGTGCCTCGACATCGTCCTGGAGCAGCTTCTTCACCTCGGCCGACGAATTCGCGCCGAACCAGCCGAGCGGGACCCGGGTCAGTTTGGCCGCCAGCAGCCGGCGCAGGGTCAGCTGAAAGTTCGCGTCGGCCAGATGGGTCCAGCTCAGCGCGACCACCTGCAGCACCGCGCGGGCGGCGAACAGCGACACGGCGATCCACAGCAGAGCCCACACCCTGCCGTCGTCGGTGTCCGCGGCGAGCAACTCCCGGCAGATCTCGACGATCAGCACGAACGGGACCACCGCGCACACCGACGCCACCGCCGCGATGAGGCCGGCCCACGCGAGCGTCGCCCGTACCGGGGCCAGTATCTCCTTGCGCGCCAACGCCATCTCGCGCTTGCGTGCCTTCATCACCGCCCGCGACGGCCGGTTTCCCGTGTCTTCCGCCCACGCCTCGACATCGGCCGCCATGCGTCCCCGCCTCTCGATTGCTCCGGCTGCCGGGGACCCGCTGTGGCACAACACGAGTCCCGCGGATATAGGTTAGCCTAACTTCGCTTCGCGAGGGGGTGTGTCGCGAAGGAGGTCTCGAGGGCACCCGGTTCACGGCGCCACGTTCGCGATACGCCAGTGCCGCGCCCGCCGGTACTGTTCCCCGATCCGCGCGAAAGCCCCTCCCGTGCCGAGCAATTCGGCCGGTGACCCCTGCTCCGCGACCGCGCCGCGGTCGAGCACGACCACCCGGCCGGCCGCCGCCAGCACGGCCGGGCGGTGGGCGATCACGATCACCGTGCGATCGGGATCGGCGCCGAGATCGATGATCGCCCGGGAGATCGCCGCCTCGTTCTCCGGGTCGAGCGCGGAACTGGCCTCATCGATGAGCACGATGCGCGCCTGTTTGAGGATCGCCCGGGCGATCGCGACGCGCTGACGTTCACCGCCCGAGAGCTGGGCCCCGGCCTCGCCGACCCTGGTCTGCCAGCCCTCGGGCAGCCGGGCGATCAGTTCGCCGAGCCTGGCCGCCGCGGCCGCCGCGTGGAGTTCGTCCCAGGTCGCGTCCGGGCGCGCGAGGCGCAGATTGTTCTCGATGGTGTCGTCGAAGAGGTACACGTCCTGGAAGACGACGGCGATGTCATCGAGCAGCGCTCCCGGATCGAGGTCGCGAACGTCGACGCCGCCGACGCGCACCCGGCCCGCGTCCACATCGAAGAATCGGGCGATGAGCCTGGTCACCGTCGTCTTGCCCGAGCCCGAGGAACCCACCAGCGCCGTGGTGGTGCCGGGCGCGAAACACAGCGACACCGCGCGCAGCGCGGGTTCGCCGGCACCGGGGTAGGTGAACGTCACGTTGTCGAATTCGATTCCGGCCGACTCGATCTCACGGACCGGCCGCGCGGGTGCGGGCAGGGCGGGAGTGGCGAGCAGCAGTTCGATGCGCGCGATCTTGTTCGTCAGGGCGCGCAGAGCGCCGATCAGGTCGACGAGTCTGCCGAGCGGCTCCAGGAAGCGAGCGCCCAGCACCAGCAGCGCGATCGCCTCGGGAATCGAGATCCGATCGCGCAGGACGAGTTCGGAGCACAGCGCGAGGACGGCGACGAATCCGGCCATGATCACCGCGGCGTATACGAAGAAGGGCCGGCGCGCGCGGCGCATCCCCGCGCGATAGGTCTCGCGATGATCCCGCAGTGCGGTGACCATCGCGGGCGTGCCGCCGGCATGACCTGCCGCGCGCAGCACCGGCTGCGCCTGCCCCAGCTCGATCGCCCGCCCGGCGACCCCGGCCGAGGCCCGTTCCAGCTCGATCTCGGCCGCTTCGGCGATCCGCCCCGCCCGGCGCAGCGTCCAGGTTGCCAGCAGCGCTATCACGCACAGCAGCACCGTCATTCGCCAGTCGACCAGGAGGGTCACCGCGACGATGGTCGCCGGCAACAGCGTCGAGGTGATCGCGGGCCCGGCGACGGTCACGGCCAGGTGCGCCGCGTCGCCCACATCGGCGGTCATCGCCCGCGCGAGCCGGGCCTTGTGTTCGGCCGTGAACCACCCCAGCGGCAGGGTGCTCACGTGACGCATCAGCCGGCGGCGCAACTGCGAGCCGAGCGCACCCGCCGCCGCGAAACCCACCGGCGTGGCGATGACGCTCAGCACCGCGTACACCACGGCGCCGATCGCGCCGAGCACCAGCCAGGGACGGGCCGCGGCCAGGTCGGGCGCGGGGCGCGCGACCGCGGCCAGAATCGGCACCAGCAGACCGAGCATCAGCCCCTGCAGGACGGCCTGCGCGCCCGTGAGCAGCCACAGGCCGGCCAATATCCGCGGCTCCGGCCACAATCGGAACAGTCGGCGGATCATACGAGAACCCCTTCCTGCGCCGCCCACATCCGGGCGTACAGCCCGCCGTGCGCGAGCAACTCGCGGTGGGTGCCGCGCTCGCACACGCGTCCGTGGTCGAGTACGACGATCCGGTCGGCGTCGGCGATCGTGTTCAGCCGATGCGCGATGACGATGACCGTTCTCCCGATCATCAAGGTGGCCAGCGCGTTCTGGACCGCGGCCTCACCGTCGGGGTCCAGCGCGGCGGTCGCCTCGTCCAGGACGACGATCGGCGCACCGGACAGGATGGCTCGCGCGATCGTGAGGCGCTGACGCTCGCCACCGGAGAGACCGCCCCCGCCGGCGTCGAGCCGAGTGTCATATCCCTCGGGGAGTCGCTCGATCACCTCGTCGATGTGCGCCGCCGCGGCCGCGGCGCGCACCTGGGCGTCGCTCGCGCCGGGGCGGCCGATGCGAATGTTCTCCGCGACGCTGTCGCGCAGCAGCGAAACATCCTGGAAGACAAGCGACATGGACGCCAGCAGGTCGGCGGACGGAATCGAGCGCACGTCGACGCCGCCGATCCGGATCGACCCGTCACCGACGTCGTAGAAGCGTGGCAGCAGGCTCGCGAGTGTCGTCTTACCCGCGCCCGACGGGCCCACGAAAGCGGTGACGCTGCCCGCCGGGCACACGACGCTGACGTCATCGATCGCCGCGGTCACCCCGTCGTAGGAGAACGAGACATGATCGAATACGACGTCGTGACCCGCCGGCGGGCGCGGGGACCGCGGTTCGGGTAGCGGCGAAAGAGCGAGCAGCCGTTCGATGTTCGCCGCACCCATGCGGCCCTTGCGCACGCCCTGGGCGGCGGACACCATCGGGAGCACCGAGTTCGGCAGCCCGACCCCGACCACCAGGAACGCCACCAGGTCGGCGACGGTGAGCATGTCCGCCCGCAGCAGCACCAGCCCCGCCGCCGTCACCACCGTGAGCACGGCCATCTCCGAACCGAACAGCCGCGAGGCCGCCGAGCTGTAGCGCACCTCGGCGACCCACACCGCGAACGCTCGCGCGAATTCCGCCACCGCGTCGTCGAAACGGCGCAGTACTCGCCCGCCGGTGCCGAACGCCTTCACCACCTGGATGCCATCGGCGTACTCGACACTCGCGGCGCTGATCCGGTGCTCGGCGGCGATGAGCCGGTTCGTGTGAGTCGTCATGGACCGCATGGAGATTCGGTAGCAGACCAGCATCAGCGCGGGAGCGGTCAATGCGATCAGCGCCATCGGGACGTCGACGAAGAACAGGTAGCCCGCACCGACCGCGAGCACGGCGGCGGCGCCGGTGAGCTGACCCAGCGCGTGCGCGATGACCTCGTGCATCTCCTCCAGATCACCTGTCATCGCCCGTTTGACCCGGCCGGATCCGACGGCCCGGAACCACCCCAGCGGCACCCGGCCGAGATGGCGCACGATCCGCCCGCGCAGCTCGTGCAGAATCGCCGCATCCGCGAAATGCCCTACGCGCGAAGACTGTACGAACAATGCCAGCCATAGTGCGGCGCCCGCGGCCCCCACACCGACCCACACCCGAACCGTTGTCGCGGCCCCCTCGCGGTTGTCGAGGACGGCCCGGGCGATTTCGGCGACGGCGATGTACGGCACCAGCCCCGCCGCCCCGCTCAACGCGGACAGCACCGCACAGATCACCAGGTATCCCCGAACCGGGGCCAGGAGCCGCGCCAGGGCTCCCGTATTCGCGAGTTCCGCCGATTCGTCGACGGTCGAACTACTCATGCGCCTGTCACCTCTCCGGAATCACGATCAAGATAGGACTGCCTAACCTCACTGAATCGTGGATCCTCGAGTCGACTTGATGTCAAATGAAGTCATGGACAGTCCCCGGGTGGTATCGATCGGCCAAGCGGCCGCGCTCTTCGGCCTCACGCCGTCCACACTGCGCTGGTGGGAGTCCGAGGGCGTCCTGCCTGCGCCGCCGCGCCGCAACGGGCACCGGGTCTACGACGAGCCCGCGCTGCGCCGGATCGGCCTGGCCTACCTGTGCCGCGTGACCGGGGCCATGCCGCTCCAACACGCCGCCACGGTGACCAACGGGAGCCGAAACGCACACTGGCACAACTCGGTACGAAGCCACGCCGACCAACTGGCGGATCGAATCGACCAGTTGCGCAGCGCCCACGCGTATCTGCTGCACCTGCTGCAGTGCCCCGACGACGACATCGTCGGCGACTGCCCCGACCTGGCCGCGGAATTGATCGAGCACACCCCGCGCGGCCGGATCGCCGGCACGGACCTGCTCGACGCGGCCGGATCCCACCCCGAACACCCGCCGACCCGGCCACCGCGTGATGAAACAACCCGCGCCCGTGACGAAAACCGCGCGCGACCGGACTGCTGCGCGGTCTGCGCGACACCCCTGGCCCGGGCTACGCGAGGCCGGCGCCGTGTCTATTGCTCACGCGCGTGCCAACAGAAGCGCTATCGGTCGGTCGCCGCGGCCCGGGACAGAGTCGCACCGAATACGCCGTGTGCGTTGGACTTTCACTCCGACTCGACCGGATAACGCCACCCGAAAGCACTCGACCGTATCAGCATCTTGACGCGATTCTGGACACCTGTCTATGTTGAGGTGTGGCCCAGACCCCAGCCTCGGAAGGCAACCGGAGTCGTCCGCGCAGCCTCGTCATCGGCGCCAGCGGGTTTCTCGGCTCGCACGTCACCCGTGAGCTCGCCCGGCGCGGCGAGACGGTGCGCGCAATGGTGCGCGCCACCAGCTCGTTGCGGGCGCTCGACGGCCTGGACATAGAGCTCGCCATCGGCGACATTGACGATCCGGTTTCGCTGCGGGCGGCCATGACCGACGTCGACACCGTTTACTACTGCGTGGTCGACGCCCGCCCGTGGCTGCGAGACCCAACACCCATGCTGCGCACGAACGTTGAGAGTTTGCGGACGGTGCTGGATGTGGCGGTGGACGCCCACCTCCGGCGCTTCGTGTTCACCAGTTCGATCGCGACACTGCCGATCGGCCGCGATGCCGTCGACGAGGAGTCCGGCCCGCACAACTGGCAGCACCTCGGCGGGGATTACGTTCGCTCACGGGTCCGGGCGGAGCAACTCGTCCTGGACTATGCGCGCGAGCGCGGCCTGCCCGCGGTCGCGATGTGCGTCGCGAATACCTATGGCGCGGAAGACTATCTGCCGACCCCGCACGGCGGATTCGTCGCAGCGGCCGCACGCGGCGTGTTGCCGTTCTACGTGCGCGGCGCCGGCGCCGAGGTCGTCGGGATCCGCGACGCGGCCGAGGCCCTGATCCTCGCGGCGGAGAAAGGCAGACCCGGGGCGCGGTACATAGTCTCCGCGGGCTTCCGCGCCACCCGCGAAATCCACGACTACGCGGCATCTCTCACCGGTGCGCGCCCGGCACGGTTCGGTATCCCCCGGATGCTCCTGCCCGTGATCGGCGTGCTCGGCGAAGTCACCGCGTGGGCCACGCGCACGGACGTGCGCGTCACCCGCACCACGATGCGCCTGATGCACATCATGACCCCCGTGGACAACACGAGGACCCGCAGCGAACTCGGCTGGACCCCTCGCCCGATCGAAGATTCCCTCGCCGAGGCGGCCGCCTTCTTCACCCGCCGACGCCGCCGCGAGAGTTCGCCCGCCGATATCGATTCCTGACATCCACGGTCGCCGCGACAGCCTCACAGCAACCTCCCAGCACTCCTGGACGCCACGTCCAGGCACGCCCGGCACAGTGAAGTTCATCCACTTGGAGCTACCCGTCAGGGTGACCGACACTAGGGAGAACAGCTATGGGGTTCACGAAATCGACGGTCGCCAAGGCCGCTGTCACAGCAGGTGTGGCGCTCGGTGTGCTGGGCATCGGGGCCGGGGCCGCGAACGCGGATCCCCACCCGGACATGAACAATCCCGGCCAGTCGCAGAATCACGATCAACGCGACGATCGTGGCGGCGACCGGCAGGACAATCGAGACAACGACCGGCCCGATCGGGAACAGCATCGCAACAACGGCTTCTGGTTCTTCGACCGGTGGGTTCCGCTGCCCTGGTGAGGTGTGAACGGCCGCCCAGGCGTCGAGAACAGCCGCGGCGGCGCACTCCTGTTCACGCAGCAGAACTACACCTGATCACCTCGAACGGCTTCCGAGGTCACGGTCGCCGGATTCGCCGGGGGGATAGCCTGTCCGAGTGACGCGTTCGGAGCGGGCATCCCCCGTCGGCGCCCTGCTGCGCGAGTGGCGGCAGCGCCGTCGGCTGAGCCAGTTGGAACTGGCGCTGGCCGCCGACAGCTCGGCGCGGCACGTGTCCTGCGTCGAGACGGGGAAGGCGCAGCCGAGCCGGGCCATGGTGCTCAAACTCTGTGACGTGCTGGATGTTCCGCTGCGCGAACGCAATACGGTGCTGCTGGCGGGTGGTTTCGCCCCGGAGTATCGCGAGAGCGTCCTGGGCGACGTTCAACTCGCCGCTGCCCGCGCTGCCCTGGACACGATGCTCGCCACGCACGAGCCGTATCCCGCGATCGCGGTCGACCGCTACTGGAACGTGGTCGCCACCAACCGCGCGATGGGCCTGTTCTCCGGCGAGGTCGACGAACACCTGATGGAACGCCCCAACGTGTACCGCCTGGCCCTGCATCCCGCCCCGCCCGGCGCCGCGACCCGCATGATCAACCACGGCCAGGTCCGAGCGCTCCTTCTGGACCGCCTCCAGCGCCAGGTCCGGACGACCGGCGACCCGTTCCTGCGTGACCTGTACGAGGAGGTCTCGCGCTACCCGGTCCCGCCCGGCACCGAACCCGATTCCGCCGCGCCGACGTCCTTCGCGGTGCCCCTGCGCGTCGCCACCCCGAGGGGCGAGCTACGGATGTTCAGCACGATGGTGACCTTCGGGGCGCCCTCCGACATAACCCTGGCGGAACTGGCGATCGAACTCTTCTATCCGCTGGACGATTTCACCGCCGAGACCCTGCGCACGCTCTTCGCCGACACGGTGCTGTCATTCTGAAAGACCGGGCGCGTCCGATCATCGCCCGGTCCAGCCCGGGGCGGGGTGCATGTCTTGCACAGCTCCGCGGCCGCACCGGCGAAGGCGCGAAAGTCTCGGTCGAAGCGACCATCGATGATGGGGCTGATCATCCCTAGCCGACTGGCGAAGTCGGCGGCACGGTCGAACTCGGATCTTCGTTCTGCTCCAGACAATCGCCGTGGTCGTGCAAGATTCGAGAACCTCTAACGTCAACCAATACGCCATCATCCGACCTCGCGATCCCATGTGATTAGAGGTGGTCATCTATGGCTTTGCGGATCAAGGCCCGCCCGGCGTCGCCGTAACAAGCTTGATCGGACAACATGGCGAAAAGCTTGCTGTACAGGCCGATCTCACGTGGTTGGTTGATCGTCAGTTCGGCACTGACTGTCTCGACCAGAACGAGGCGATTGTCGTACATCACGAAGCCGTTGATCGCCGCTCCGTACAGGCGGGCCTGTCGAGGCACGATACCGATCACAATGCGCGGAGATGCCATAGCCGACAACAGGTGTTCCATCTGCCCGACCATGGTTGCGGAATCGCCCACTGTCGTACGCAGCGCCTGTTCCGCGATCACGAAGGAGAACTTCCGATCACCCTGGTGGAGTACCCTCTGACGCTCGAGCCTGGCCGCAACGCCCTCATCGAGGTCATTGGGGATGCCGCAGAACAAGATCATCCGACCCAGTACCGCCTCGACGTAGGCCGGCGATTGCAACAGACCGGGACCACGGTGGGCTAATACGTGCGTAGATGGGATGTAGCGTGTTCGTTCCGGCTCAACGCCTTCTGTTTTCGCCTGGTGCCGAGGCCGAGCGCCCTGCGCCATTCCGTGTACGCGGATTCGATGTTCCTGAGTGTGGCGATCAAGTCCGCCAGCTGATCGCCACTGTGCGTATGGTCGCCGCACCAGGACCGCAGATCTTCCTCGGTGGGAGTCTGCCTGCCGTACTCGAGCTTGCTGATCTTCGACTCGGGCCAGTTCGCTCGCTTGGCGAGCGCACGACCGGTCAGACCGGCATCACGACGAAGCTCTCGGAGCCGCAGTCCGAGAGCTTGCCGTTGTTCATGTACCGCGCTGGTCACCGTGCCTGAAGAGCTACGTAGTCGGCATACGGCACAGCTGCCGCCCACACATAGTCGCGAACCTCCTGGCAGTGAGCAACAATCCGCGGGTCGGTCGTGACGACAGAGCCCGCGATCTCACCGGACGGCTTGAACGCCGTGAACGTGACCGTGTGATCGTCAAGTAGCCAAAAATCGTCCGTGCTGAGCCGACTCACATCTACGAGGTGCCTTGGTACATAACCGATTTGCTCGCCGGCTTCGGCATTGAGTCTCGCGACATCCAGCTCCCAGCGGATGTAGTCGGTGTGCGGGACCGTCACCACCCTGACACGCCGCATCACCGCCCCGCGTTCGGTGAGCGCACGAACCGCACTCAACCACCCCTGGAACCATCGGTAGTCGTCCTCGGGACCACCCTCGAGCCAGTTGCGGAAGATCTCGTTCTCTCCGGGAGAGTCGTAGTTGTCCTGCAACTCCAGGTGGAATGCTTCCCGCGTACTGCTGCCGATCAGTGCCGTGTGTTCTCGACTGTCAAGAAGCCTCACCGTAGAACGTCCTTTCCCGCTTCGGAACCACAACGGCCGCCTCGTTCGGCTCGATCTCCATCTTTGCCAACACTTCCGGGTCCGTTACCGGGCCGCCACTTACCAAAAACGTTCCCCGCCCAGTGTCGGTGAGTGGCGACCCGATGACCGTGTCGGTGTCCGCGAAGGCCGGCAACAGATACGGGATTTCGACCGTCCCGGGTCATCAGCGGGTCAGCTGCCACTGGCCCAGGTCGATCACCCGACACGCGGGTTCGTCGCCGCAGACCGCCTCCACGAGGTTGGACACCATCTCAGGGTCGCCGACCGATCCGTCGGCCCACACGGGTTCCCATGTCCCGTCGGCGAACTGGAGCCAACTCCGAGGCCGCTCGAACTCGAACTCTTCGAGCCCGGAATACCCGTCATCCTCGTCGTCGAAGATCACGCCGCATCACCTCCGGGCCTGTCACCGCGATAGTCGTTGTACCGAGGCGCGTTGATCAGCGACCATCCCCGGTGCGTGATACGCCATCCCGCCGGGGCGCGCCGGCTACACCGTGCCAGGCCCGAGTTGGCTAACGCGTTGATCATCTTCCGCGTGCCGGAACTCGTGAAACCCGTTCTCTCCCCGAGCTGTCGGACGGTTAGCGACTGCGCCGGCTCGAGGGTGGCCAGCGTGGCGAGCACCATGGCCTGTGACTCGGTAAGCGACATGTGCGTACCCCCTGTCGTCGTTGGAGAGGCGGTCCGGGGCCGAGACTCCAACGGCCCCGGACGCCTGAGATCGACGGTACGAACTCGAGCCCATTCGACGCGAGCATCTTGCACTTTCTTGCACAAGATGTTGACCAATATCGCTGCCACTAGGGATCATTGAGCACAGCAGTGAAAGTTCACGACACCAATAGGGGAACTCTCATGAAGCTCGAACGACTCGGCGGAGACTCCGTAAACGGACAGTCACCCACTCTGTATCAGAGCGATCGCGGCACTTACGTCATTCAAGGCTGGCGAACCGACCAGACCGACACCATCGAAATACCGCATCGATTGATCCAGTTCCTGAAACCGGGAACCTGCTTCGGTGCCACGCTTCACGACAGCGGGCACGGTACCTTCACCGTCACCGGGGAACCCGTGACCGATCGGGAGGCACTCGATCGGATACAGCCACCGGACCACGAAGCGGCGATCGAGGTCACGATCGGTCGAGAGCGGAGGCGCGATGTACCACATGGACTTTGACGGATTGGTTACCGCGTTCCGCAGTCACGAGCGCGCGTTCCACCTCGAGGTCCGCGACGACTACACCGGCGTTCCCGGCGAAGCCGAAGCGCTGGAACGCTTCCTGACCGGACGGCCACTCGATCCGGAGTTCACCGCCCAGTGGTACTCGCTGATGGAGGAAGTCACGAGGAACGGAACCGCAGTCCAGCGGGTACGCGTGGTGACCGAACCACATACCGACTACATCCGGTTCGCGCTGGCCACCACGCCGGGCAGTGTCGCAGTGGGCGACGACATCCGGTGGCTCCCCCGGAACCTCGCTCCGGTCGGCCTGCCCGAGGATGATTGGTGGCTCTTCGATGAGGACCTGGTCGCGTGGACCGTGTTCGAGCACGACGGAACCGCACTACCGGGGTGGGTCGCCAGCACAGACCCGGCCATAGCAGCCCATTACGCACAGCTCCGAAACCAACTGTGGGGTAAGGCCATTCGGGACAGCGACTACGCGCGTTGACCAACGTCCGGCAGGCACGCCGCGACCTCGGGGCACGACTTCGTGATCTCCGGCTCGCGGCGCACCTGCGTGCCTACCAACTCGCCGAACAGGCCGGCTGGTCAGCGTCGAAGGTCTCCCGCATCGAGAACGGCGCTCACTCGCTTACCGAGGCCGACCTGGAGATCTGGTGCCGGCTGACCGGCGCAGAGCTGGCCTACCCCGACCTTCGGGCCACACTCCGCAACGTGAATGCCGCTTGGATGGAATGGCGGCGCATCGTCGGCACCGGTCACGCGCGCCACCAGGGCGAGATCGGCGACCTGGAATCCCATACGGAACTGCTCCGCAGCTATGACCCGCAGGTCATTCACGGCCTGCTACAAACCGAAGACTATGCTCGTGCGGTGCTGACGGCCGCCGCCGGCTTCCTGCACATCAGCCAAGATCTGAACACCGCCGTCGCAGCACGAATGCGCCGACAGGCAGTCCTGCGCACAGCCCGCCACAGGTACTTCTTCCTCGTCGGCGAACCAGCACTGCATGCCACCGTGGGCAGCAGCGAGATCATGCGCCATCAGCTGTCACACCTGCTCACAGCGATGAATCTACCGAATGTCGTAGTCGGCATCGTGCCGCTGACAGCGGAGTTCTTCTACCGCACAACAGAGTTCGCGATCTACGACCAGAAGACGGTACTGATCGAGACTGTCACAGCAGAGTCAACGATCACTCAGCCCCACGAGATCGCCCTCTACGAAAAGCTGTTCACCGTGCTGGCCGATCAAGCGTGTTACGGCGATGATGGACGTGCGTTGATCCACAAGGCCGCAGGCTCCCACGAATAGCATCGGGCCGCGCGGCGGGCAGCCCTGCGGCGTCCGCTTTGGGACACACATGGACGCGATGGACTCGACGAAGCCCGAGATTCGACGCCGGCCGCCGTCACCCTGCGCCAAGCCCCAACTCGCAATCTCACCGGACAGTCTCATTCCCCACGACTGCGGCGAACACCCCGGTCGTAAGCACGAGCAATCCGTATGCGACCGCACCAAAAGTCACCCATCCATGTGACTGCAGGACCGTCGGCAAGTGACGGCACGAACCCCTACCCGGGGCGGGTTCACACAGACCATGCGACTGAAGTAGCGTGCCGTCACATGAGCGAAGATCTGGTTGGGAAGAGTGCGCTGGTTACCGGGGCGAGCCGGGGAATCGGGTTCGGGGTCGCGGCGGAGCTGCTGCGGCGGGGAGCCAACGTCGTCGTGACCGCGCGGAAGATCGGGCCGTTGGAGGAGGCCGCGGAGCAGCTGCGGGGGCTGGGGTACTCCGGCAAGGTGGTCGCGGTCGCGGGGAACTCGGGTGAGGCCGAGGCGCGGGCCGAGCAGGTCGCCACCGCGGTCGCGCAGTTCGGGTCGTTGGACGTGCTGATCAACAACACGGGTATCAACCCCGTGTACGGGTCGCTCATGGAGGCCGACCTCGACGCCGTGCGCAAGATCTTCGACGTCAATGTCGTTGCGGCACTGGGGTATGTGCAGGAAGCGCACCGGGCGTGGATGGGTGAGCACGGCGGGGCCGTCGTCAACGTCGCCAGCGTGGCGGGGCTGCGGTCCACCGGCGTCATCGCCGCGTACGGCGCCTCCAAGGCGGCGCTCATCCGGCTCACCGAGGAGCTGGCGTGGCAGCTCGGACCCAAGATCCGCGTCAACGCGGTCGCGCCGGGCGTCATCAAGACCAAGTTCGCCGACGCTCTGTACTCGGCCGACGAGGAGGCCGCGGCGGCCGTGTACCCGATGAAGCGGCTCGGGTCGCCGGAGGACGTGGCCGCGCTGATCGGATTCCTGGCCTCGAGCGAATCGGCGTGGATCACCGGCACCACCATTCGCGTGGACGGCGGCTTGCTCTCCACCGGCGGCATCTGAGCACTCACCACCGAGCAGAAAACAGCCCGGCTCGCAACGAATACCGTTGCGAGCCGGGCTGTTCCGCTACGCGGATCGAGAGCCACGGCTCACCGCCAGAGCAGCGCCCCCAGCGTGTCGCTGTGCCGGTACCGCAGGTACTGCTCGACGGTGTCGGTCGCCACCGACGCGTCCGCGGTCGCGAAGGTGATCACCAGGAACTGCCCTTCGCTGCCGTCCCGCCATTTACCGGTGTGCCAGTTGGCGATATAGCTGCCCGAGCGCAGATTCAGATCGTTGTCGTCGAACTGTCCTTCGGCCCCGGACGCCGCCGTCGCGTCACCCATACCGAGCACGAACTGGGTGAGCATCAGCCCGCCGTTCTCGGACTTCCACACCATCTCGGCCGCGTACTGGCAGCCCAGCCCGGTCAGCTTGCCGCCCTCTTCGATCGGGCCGCAGGTGGAGTAGTCCTTGCCCTCCACCCACGACGCCTGCAACGCGACGTCGCCGAGCTTGAAGTTCCAATCCTGGCCGTACTCGGTGTAACTGAACTTGCCGCCCGACGGCGCGGCCTTGGTGGTCGTGGTCGACTTGGTGGTGGTCGGCGCCTCCGAGGTGGTCGACTCCTCGGTCGTGGTGGTCGAGGTCGTGGACGCCTGGTTCTGACCGCCGTCGTCCTTGGTCAGCACCACGACCGCGCCGATCGCCACCGCCAGCACCGCCACCACGCCCAGCACCACGCCGACGATCAGGCCGGT
The DNA here is from genome assembly GCF_053645575.1 of Nocardia sp. NPDC055321. Lineage (NCBI taxonomy): Bacteria > Bacillati > Actinomycetota > Actinomycetes > Mycobacteriales > Nocardiaceae > Nocardia > Nocardia sp. NPDC055321. Next base: position 264,007 of record NZ_JBSHMS010000008.1, on the reverse strand, counting down.
GTTCGAGCGCGGCGGCGTCGGCGGCTGCCCGTAGCCCTGCTGGCCGTACGCGGGCTGCTGGCCACCCCACGGCTGCTGCGGCTGCTGCGGTTGCTGATGCTGCCAGCCCGAATTGGGATCGGGCTGCTGCGGCTGCTGCCACCCGGAGTTCGGGTCCGGCTGCTGCGGCTGCTGCCACCCGGAATTGGGGTTCGGCGGGGGCTGCTGGGCGGCCCAGTTCACCTGCGTGGGATCGGCGGGCGGCGGTGCGACCGGCTGGTCCCACCACGCCGGGTCCGGCTGCTGACCCTGGCCGTGGGGATCGCCGCCGCTGCCGGACGGCGGTCCGGGTGGATACGTCATCTGCTCAACCTTTCGCACCGCGCCGGGCCCTCCCCGGCCCAGCCATCGTCTCCGAAGCGTATGACGGTCACCCGGCATGATCCAATCTCCGGGTGACCTCCGACCTTCTCGTGTGCGGATCGGGCCCGGCCGGACGGGCCCTGGCTCATCGTGCACTCGCCACAGGACTATCGGTCACGGTGATCGATCCGCAACCTCGGCGGCGCTGGCCGGCCACCTACGCGGCGTGGGCCGACGAACTTCCGGACTGGATCGCGGCGCACTCCATCGCCGCGGCGGTCGACCGGCCGGTCGCCTGGACCACCCGCCGCATCGAGATCGACCGCCGCTACGTGGTATTCGATACCGCGAAACTCCAGGATTCACTCGATCTCACGGGTGCGCGCCTGATTTCCGACCGGGTCACCGAGATCGTGCCCCCGAGCCGAGCCGGCGGCGGCATCGATCTGCCCTCGGTCCGCCTGGAGTCGGGGCGGATACTGGCCGCCGGGCGGATCATCGACGCGCGCGGGGTGTCCCGCTCCCCCGCGCGCGCCGAGCAGACCGCGTTCGGCCTCGTCGTGGACCGCGCGCGCTGGCCCGACGCGGACACCCTGTTCATGGACTGGCGCGACGACAACGGCGCCGCGCCGGGTGAACCCCGCTCGTTCCTGTACGCGGTGCCCCTGGGACCGGACACGGTGCTCCTGGAGGAAACCTGCCTGGCGGGACGCCCCGCCCTGGATTCGCGGGTGCTGCGCGAACGGCTCGTGCACCGGGTGCGATCGCGCGGACTCGAACCGACCGGCGACGAGCCGGTGGAGCGGGTGCGGTTCCCGGTGCAGGGCGGGCGGCCGCGCGACGGATTCTTCGGGGCCGCGGGCGCTTTCACGCACCCGGCCACCGGATACAGCGTCGCGACGGCGCTGAGCGCAGCCGACGCGGTCCTGATGGGCGAATCACCCTGGACCCCGGGCGCGCGCGGCGTCCGCGTGCTCCGGCTGGCGGGCCTGCGGGCGCTGCTGGCCCTGGACCCCCGGGACCTGCCGGTGTTCTTCGATCGGTTCTTCGAACTGCCGGTCCCGCTCCAGCGCGCCTACCTCTCGGGCCGGGCCGACCTGCCCGGCACCGTGCACGCCATGTCCGCGCTGTTCGCCGCGCTGCCCTGGCGGTTGCGGGCCGGGCTGGCCCGATCGGTGGCGGTCGGGGCCAGGCCGGTCGGCAGGGCACGATCGGGTACCGAGGCGCGCCTTCACGGGTAGCGACCCGGCCGAAGCGGACAAAATCGAGTATCGGCTACTCGCGACCCCGTCCCGGGGCGGGGTTCGAATGGAGTCGTCCCATTCCCCCGCTCCACGAGGTGTCCGCCATGATCGACTATCGAACACACCTCGCCGCCCTCGCCCTGCAGACCGCGCACCTGGCCGCCCGGCCGATCGCCGATCCGGTGCTCGCGGCCCAGCGCGACCATCAGGTCGGCGCGGTCCAGACCGCTTCTCGAACAGCGCAATTGGGCGCGCTGGTCGATCATCTGTTCCGGCACGCCGGCACCGACGGCGCCGAACTCGCCCTGCTGGAACGCGCCGCCGCGCTGTGGTCGGACGGGCTGCGGTTGTACGCGACCGTCGAACGCGTACGCGACGACGTCCAGGCCGCCCTGGCGGATCCCGCCGCTCCGGGCGCGCCCGCGGCCTTCTGCGCCGCGACCCGAACGCTGCGCGCGCTGGCCGAGGAATTCCAGGACAAGCACGCCGACATCGCCGCGCTCACCACCGACATGCGCGCCATGGAGCACATACCCGAGCATCCGCGCCAGGGAGATCTGCGCACCGACCGCTGGCCGTGGGGTGACCTGTTCCTGGCCCGGCGCACCGACGCCTTCGCGCGAACCATGTTCGCGCACGCCGACTCTCCCGACGAACTCGCCTTCGCCTTCGGCGTGCTCTCCAGCGCGACGGCCAACGCCTGCGGCTCGGCCTTCCACGGTCAGGTGGTGGGCGGGCCGCGGCGCTCGCATCGCTTCCGGGACCGGGTCGCGGCCAACACGCTCGGCAGCTGGTTCGCACAGTCGCGGCCGGAACTACGGCGCTGCGCCGACATCGCCGACCGCATCCGCTTCGGCGCTGGCCCCGAACCCGAACTCCCCCAGCACATCGCCGATCTGCTGCGGACCGTGCTCGACGAGGTCTACGACCCGGCGGCCAGTCCGCAGGCACCGGACCTGCACCTCGGATATCGCCGGCTCATCCGGCATCTGGAACTGCTCGACGGCTTCGAACAGCCGCCCGCGCCGACACCGCTGCCGCTCACCCTCATCGCCGAGATCTACGGCGATCCGGCCAACCCGCCCGCCCCCATCACCACCCCCACCACCGCCACACCGCCGGTAGGGCACGGGCCGGGCATCACCCCGACCTCCTACACCGGCCCCGGCGGCACCCTCGGCGATCCGACCCCCACGGACTCGCCCCCGAATGCCGGTGAGGCCTGCGGCGCCTTCTGGCTCGGAGTCCTGGCCTTCCTCGGCTTCGCGGTCCTGCTCGGCGGACCGTGCTGGGAGCAGTGGGGCAGCGGCAAGCGCTGCACCTACTGGGACAAGTACGTCGCGAAGAACTTCGAAACCGCCTTCACCCCACCGGCATTGACCCAGGAAGAGCGCGACGACCTGGCGAGCCAGCAGCAGCCGCTCGCCGCCGGACAGCTCGGCGACGCGGCGGTGCTGCGGCAACTGACCGAACTGGCGGCACAGCTGTTCGAGTTCCAGAAGGGGCTGTGGGAGGCGCTGGCCAAGGCCAAGGCGTACCTCACCGGCAGCGGACTGCTGTATCCCGACGGCAACCTCGGATTTCCGCTGTACCGGCAGTTCCTGACCGTGCCCGAGACGACCGGGTGGCCCCGCAGGCCCGAGCCCGACCCGGTGCGGCGCTTCTACCGGTACCCGCCGACGCCCCTGGAACACCCCGTGGCATACCAGAACCTGCTGCCCCCGGGCGCGGGACCGGCACGCCTGCGGGTCCTGCTCGGCGCCGCGCTGACCGAACCCTGGGTCGACATGATCTCCGGCGTGCGCGGTACCACGAACCCGGACCTGGACGCCGATCGCGGTGTGCGGCACGGCTGCTGGGCCGCGACCGGCTCGGTGCACGACAACCCGATCGACGTCCGACTGCTCGGCTATCAGGAAATGTAGGGATCCGGCGATGCCCGAGAACACACCACCCGCAGCCGAATCGCCCGACGATGCACGGGAGAACTGGCACCCCGAGCACGAGGAGCAGGGCGAGCACACCGGCAACGATCGCCCGTTCCTGTTCGTGCACAGTTACCCGCCGCCGGTGATCGGGGGCGGGTATCCGCCGCTGGACACCGGCGCCAGACCGCTGCCGCCCGCGGTGTGCTGGTACCTGTGCACCGGCATCGAAGCCATCACCCCCTACGTGCCGGGTGAGCGACTCTCGGTGCGGGTGACGATCGGCAACTGGCAGGGCGGCAACGCCGAGACCCTGGCGAATGTCGCGGTGTGGTGGTCACATCCGGTCGGCGGGCCGACGGTACCGGACAAGGACAAGTTCATCGGATTCGCCGCCGTGGCCGTCGCGCCGCACGGCGGCCGGGCGACCACCGTCACCCTGACCACCGCCGACCCGATTCCGGTGGCCGCCGGACCGCACATCTGCCTGCTCGCCAAGGTGTGGCACGTGCTCGACCTGCCCGCCGGAACGCTGGCCGACCCGGTGAACGACCGGCACTGGGCGCAGCACAATCTCGCTGCCGTGCAGGCGAATTCACCGGTCCCGATCAGTTTCCTGATCACCAACCCCACCGAGGATCGCACCGCGAACCTGGTGCTGGTGCGGGCGGCCGACTCGGCGCTGTGGCCGCACTTCACCGCCGGTGACACCTGGCGTCCGGCCCGCGCCGCGGCCGACCTGCGCCTCACCGATCCGGTGACGGGTGAATCCGTCTACGGCACCGGCGCTCTCGACCACGCGGTCGAACTCGACCCGGGTGAGCACCGCGAACTGCGGCTCGACATCCACGCCGCGGATCCGCTCGAGCCCGGGACGGTCGCACCGTACGAGATCCTGCAGTGCGACATCGACCGCCGCCCGCTCGGCGGGATCGGCATCGCACTGCGCGGAGACCCGCGATAGCCGAGCGGCTCGGATCAGCGCCGCTCGGCGGGATCGGATTGCCGCAGCCCGTCCAGGATCTCGGCGGCGTGGTGCACGAACAGCAGGTGGCCGACGCCGGGCAGCACGGTCAGCCGGCTGTTCGGCAGGCCCGCGGCCAGGTGCCTGCCGTCCAGCAGCGGAACGTTGTTGTCGGATTCGCCGTGCCAGACGTGCACGGGCACGGTGATGTCGGCGAGACGGAAGCCCCAGGGGCTGGTGAGCGATTGCAGGTCGGCCGCCACGCCGTGGCTACCCTGACGGAAGGCTTCGGTGATGTTGGCCTGGAGTTTGTCGGCGAGTTCGGGGTCGGCGGCGATGAGTTCGCGGTCGTGCGGGCACATTTGACCGACCAGGGCGTCGATGCCGCCGGGTTTGTGGACGAACATCGACAGGCGGGCGGCCAGCGGCCGGGACAGCAGCGGGAACTTGCGCAGCAGCGCGAGCAGGCGCCGGCGCCGGCGCCCGGCCTCGTCCAGTTCCGCCGCCGCGCTGAGGGTTTCCAGCGGCGCCGGGCCGCTGACCACCGCCACCGCCGAGACGCGATCGCCGAGACGGGCAGCACAGGCCAGCGCGTGCGGGCCGCCGCCGGAGACGCCGACGGTGGCGAAGCGGTCCAGGTCGAGGTGGTCGGCCAGCGCGGCCACCGCGTCGGCCCAGTCCGCGACGACGCGGTGCCGGTCGCCCATGGGGGTCAGGCCCATACCCGGGCGGTCGATGGCGATCAGCCGGATGCCGGCCGCCGCGGCCGGCCCGTCGAAGGCGACCGCCTCCACGTGGGAACCGGGAGCGCCGTGGCAGTACACCACCGGCGCACCCGCCGGATCGCCGTAGTCGACCAGCCCGAGCGGGCCGGTGGGCAGTGAAATCGTCCGTGCTCGAGGGGAAGTCACCCGAGCAGGGTAGGGGGCCGCACGGCGTGGCGGGTGCCAGATGCTCGAAAGTTGCTCCCCCGCACGGCGGGTCAGCCAATCTGGGTGGCTGACCGCGCCGCCGGGCCGGCGCGAAAACGCCGAACCGCAGCACGGACCGAATCCGGCCTCTTCGGCCGCGGCGGGCCCGCTTCGGCGCGCGCACGGCACGGCCGTTCCGGGATCGGCTGCCACACGATTGCCGGGCGCGCGTGCACCGAAACTCCGGCGGCGACCCCGGTATTCGGGTCCGCGCGGCGGGACCCGACGCCGATCCGGTCGCGGCGTTCAGGCCGTGACGCGCGGGCCCGGGACGACGATCGCGACCGCCACGACCCCGAGCCTTCCCGGACCGGTCAGCGCGATTCGATCAGCTCGATCGTCGCCTCGAGCACCTCGAGTCCGGGCGCCGCGGGCACGAGGATGAACTCGTCCAGCCCGGCCGCCTCGGCCGCGTCCAGGGCCCGATGCAGGGTGGGCGCGTCGAAGGTCTTCATCGAGGCGGCCGCCGCGGCGGCGTTGTCCGACCCCATGAAGTCCAGGTACTGGGCGGTGAAGTCGCGCACCGCCGTCGCCGGATCCGGGACGCCCAGGGCGTAGAAGCAGCCGCTGACCAGCCGCGGCGCGGTGTCGTTGCCGGCGTCGGTCCACGCCCGGCGGGCGGCCTCGGCGGAATAGGAGATCTCCGCGGGCACGCCGCCGACGCTGAAGGCCACCACGCCGTCGGCCCAGCGGGCCGCGCGGGCCAGCGACTTGGGGCCCAGGGCGCCGGCCAGGATCGGCGGGCCGCCGGCCTGCACGCACGGCGGGCCCAGCGGATCACCGCCCGGTACCGGCGGGGTGCCCGCCCACAGCGACCGCAGCTCGGCCACACCCGCGTCCAGGCGATCGTGGCGGCGGCCGAAATCCGCGGCGAGACTGCGGTAGTCGTCGCGCCGGCCGCCGACGCCCACCGCCAGGGTCAGGCGGCCGTCCGAGAGCACGTCGAGGGTGGCGGCCTGTTTGGCGACCAACTCCGGCGGATGCGCGGGCAGCACCGTCAGGTTGACGAAGATGCGAACGCGTTCGGTCAGCGCGGCCGCGGCGGCCATCGTGGTCCACATCTCGGGATTGTGGAAAGCCATGCGCTCCCCGCACGAAATGCTCGAGAACGGGCCCTGTTCGGCGCGCAGGCACCAGTCGACGGTCGAGCTCCGGTTATAGCCCGAACACATGGTGGGCAATGCGATACCGATATCCATGCGCCCTACTGTCGCACCGGTCCCGCTGTGGCGCAGGGTGTTCGCGCTAGCTGTTGATCCAGTCACCGAGCCGCGGCAGGGTATTGCGCCAGCTGCGTTCCATGGCGTTGCGCTGCATGCGCTGGCGGCGGTCCTCGATGTCGAAACCGGTCTGGGTGAACAGCAGCCGGGTGCCGCGGCCCTGCGTCCGCAGCGTCCAATCGATGGTCCAGGTGGCCGGCGGATCGGCCAGGGAGTAGGACCAGCTGTAGGCGAGCTGTTCGAGCGGGCGGGCGATCAGCACCTCGCAGTCGACCTGACCGGGTGCGATGGCGGAGGTGTTGAACAGGAAATGGGTGCCGACGGTGGGCTCGAAGCCGGTCGGGCGCACCATCCAGCGTTCGAGCATCTCCGGGTCGGTGAGCGCGTTCCACACGACCGCGCGGGGTTGGGGGAAGAAGCAGCCGAGTTCGACCGCGGCGGGGTTCAGTCCGGAGTCGGCCGTCATCGGCTCACCGCCTCGGTGGTGTCGGTACTGCCCGCGAGAAGCGATTCTCGTTCGTCGGCCATGACTCTCCTTCCTCCGTGCGGTCACGTATCCCCCGGCGTGCGTGTTCCCGGTTCGCGCCACGGTGGCGGCGGTCCGGGCCGTGCGGCCGTGCCCATACGCTACGAACTCCACCGGGGTGGAGGTTCAAGCCATTGTGACCGACGGCACCGGACGGGGCACGCTTGTCGGCGCCGGAGAGTTGGCCCGCGACACCGGAACTTGGCGGTGTACACGCCGAGGACACGCCGGGGTTCGGTGCGGGTGCATATCGGCACGGCGCGCCCCGGCAGGCACAATCAGGACATGCCAGACGGTCCGCAGCCCACCTCCGATCACGCGGGGTACTCGGTGCGCACGGTGGCCGAACGACTCGGGATTCCGACCGCGACGCTGCGCAGCTGGAACCGGCGCTACCGCATCGGGCCCGAGCAGGAACGGCCCGGCAGCCACCGGCTGTACACCGAGGCCGACATCGCCGTGCTGACCCGGATGGTGGATCTCATCAGGGCCGGGTCGACCCCGGCGGGCGCGGCGGCCGCCGCGCGCGGTCCCGTGCTGTCCCTCGGCGATCGGGCGGTACTGCTCACCGCCGCGTTCGCCCTGGAGAGCCGCGCGGTGTGCGCGCTGCTGGAGAGCCACATCCGCGACTACGGGGTGATCGCGACGTGGGATCGGCTGTGCCGTCCCGCCTTCGGCGATATCGTGGCCCGTCAGCTCGACGGCGAGGGCTGCGTGGACGTGGAGCATCTGCTCTCGTGGTGCGTCATCGCGACCCTGCACCGCGCCGCTCCCCCGCCGGACGCCCCGCCCGCGCCGCTGGTGCTGGCCTGCACCGGCGGTGAAACCCATTCGCTGCCAATCGAAGTGCTGCGCGCCGCGCTGGCCGAACACGGGGTGGGCGCGCACATGCTCGGCCCCGACGTGCCCACCGCCGCCCTGCGCGACACCCTGCACCGCCTGCCCGCCGGCGCCCGGGTGCTGCTGTGGTCGCAGCAGCGGGAGACGGCGCTGACGGCGGCGGTGCGGGCGTGTCAGGGGGCCGGTGCGCGGGCCTATGTCGCCGGGCCGGGCTGGGACGGTCTCGCCCTGCCCGTCGGAGTCGGCCGCATCGACAGCCTCGCCGAGGCGGTCGAGGTACTGCGCTGAGTCCCCGGCCGCCGACTGTGGCGAATGGATAGACCGCCACGGGGTCGCCCGCGCGCACCTGCCCACCCAGCCCCTCGATCATGCACGCGGAGCCTTACGCGGCCGCAGGTGTCCGCCGAATGCGGGGCGCTCGCGCGGCACAGGATCCACGCGAGCCGGCAGGGGTCAATCCGTGGCGCACAGTGGCGCGATGGCCTCGTCACCGCCGGTTGTCGGCGAGGTCAGGAACAGGCACTCGTTCGCGCCCGCCGCGGTGATGGCGGTGCGGATCTCGGTCCACTGCCCGTCGCTCAGGGCGGGGGTGCGCGAGAGGACGAAACCGGCGGTGCGAGAGGGATTCAGCACCAGCGCCCAGCGATAGTCGGGATCGAGCGCGGTCACGACGTAATTGGTGGCGGTGTCGGTCTCGCCGCGGAAGTTCACCGCCAGTTGCGCGTTGGTCGAGGGATCGGTCACCCGGGCCGTGCCGACGATCTCGTTGGGCCCGCCGGTCCAGGTCGTGCAGGAGTTGCGGACGGTGACATCCCCCGCGGGGTCGAGGGTGTAGTTCGCGCGGGTGTCGCGGGCACAGACGAGGTTGAAGAACTGCGGTATGGCGGCGAGCTGATTCCAGGTGCCCAGGTAGCGCGTGAGATCCAGGTTCGGGACGGGCGCCGCGGGGGCGGCCGCGGCCTGACCGGTACCCGCGGTCAGCGTGGCGCACACACCCGCGACGATCGCGCAGGCGGCTTTCGAGGCGAGGCTCTGTCGTGTCGTGTTCATCGCTCCCACAATCGTTCTCGCGATCGGCCCGCCGCGGTCGGGCGGGCCGCACAGCTGATGGTTCCCTTAGCGATGCGAAACCGATGCGCTCGGTACGCCGGGAATGGTCCGCTCCGCATTACCCGGACACACCGGGCACAAACCCGGTCACATGCCCCGGAATTCGACGATCGGCGCCGGATACACCGAGGCCGGGATTCCCGCACGCCACGGCCGCTGGATCTCCGCGCCGGGCAGATGCGCGATCTCGGGCAGCCAGCGCCGCACGTAGACGCCTTCGGGATCGAAGCGATCGGCCTGCCGCAGCGGGTTCAGGACGCGGCTGGACCGGGTGTCCGTGCCGGTGCCCGCGACCCACTGCCAGTTCAGGCGGTTGTTCGCGATATCGGCGTCGACCAGCCAGCGTTCGAAATGCTCGGCGCCGAGCCGCCAATCCACCTGCAGGGTCTTGCTCAGGAAGCTCGCGGTGATCATGCGCGCGCGGCCCGGTTGCAGGCCCTGTGCGAGCAGTTGCCGCATGGCGGCGTCGACCATCGGGTATCCGGTGCGCCCCACCTTCCAGGCTTCGAAACCGTCTTTGTCGTTCAGCCAGGTCCGGCCGTCGGGCCGATAGTCCTCGCTCGCGACCTCGGGCCGGTCCGCGAGCACCTGGTGGTGGAAGTCGCGCCAGGCGATCTGCCGTACGAACGCCTGCCCGCCGGTGGTGGAGCCGTCGGTGCGGAACACCACCTCGGTCGGCGACAGGCAGCCGAAGTGCAGGTAGGGGGACAGCCCGGAGGTGCCGTCGACCGCGAGCTGATCCCGGAGGTCGCCGTAGTCGTCCACCGGCCCGGACACCCAGCGCGACAGCAGCTTCCGGCCGGTGGTCTCCCCGCCGACCTCGAGTTCCGGCGAGCCCGGGCCATCGCAGAGTTCGGACGGATCGGGCAGCGGCTCGCTGTCGATGTCCGGAACGGTCACGCGCTCGGGCACCGGCAGCGGCCGCCGCAGCGGGGTCTCCGACCAGCGCCGGTAGTACGGGGAGAAGACCGCGTAGTGCCCGCGGCCGGTGTCGGGCTTCATCTCGGCCGGGTCGACCGCGGTGATCGAGGCCGGATGCGTGCGGACCTGGCAGTCCAGATCCGAGAGTTCGTCGCGAATGTCCTGCTCGCGCTCGCGGCTGTACCGGCTCACGTCCTCGGCGATGTGCACGGTCGTGGCGCCCACCTCGGCGGCGACCCGCGCGACCTCCTCGGCCACGCGCCCGCGGCGGACCACCAATCGCCCACCCCGAGAACGCAATTCGGTGTCGAGTTCGGCCAGGGCGGTGAGCAGGAATCGGATTCGGTTGGGCGCCTCGCGCACGCGGGCCACGATGGGCTCGTCGAACACGAACAGCGGCACGACCGCGTCGTCGCGTGCGGCGGCGGTGAGCATGGGGTTGTCGCGAATGCGCAGATCGCGACTGAACAGTGCGATGGAGACCGACATGGCACCAGCCTATCGCCGAAACGATGCGTAAACGATTCAACACGGCGAGTCCGCACGCATGTCCGACCCCTTGTCACCGACACGACCGGCGCTGACACCGCACACTTCGCTATCGTCGGTATCGGCAACGACCGACGAGAGAACCGGCCGGGAACGACGTTCCCCGGCGACAGGAAAGGAACCACTATGGGTGTCAGTCTGGCCAAGGGTGGCAATGTCTCACTGTCCAAGCAGGCTCCGAATTTGACCGCGGTATCGGTGGGTCTGGGCTGGGACGTGCGCTCGACCACCGGCGCCGACTTCGACCTCGACGCCAGCGCGCTGGCCACCGATCCGAACCACAAGGTGTTGTCGGACAGCCATTTCGTGTTCTACAACAACCTCAAGTCCCCCGAGGGCAGCATCGAGCACACCGGCGACAACCTCACCGGTGAGGGCGACGGCGACGACGAGGTGATCAACGTCGATCTCGCGGGCACCCCGCCGACGATCACCAACATCTTCTTCCCGGTGTCCATCCACGACGCGCAGGCGCGGCAGCAGTCCTTCGGGCAGGTCCGCAACGCCTACATCCGCGTGGTCGACCGCGCCAACGGCGCCGAGCTGGCCCGCTACGACCTGACCGAGGATGCCTCGACCGAGACCGCGATGGTCTTCGGTGAGCTGTACCGCAACGGCGCCGAGTGGAAGTTCCGCGCCATCGGCCAGGGCTACGCCTCCGGCCTGGCCGGCATCGCCCGGGACTACGGCGTCAACCTCTGATCTTCGACACGGCCGCGCGCCGTGTGGGGGTGATGACGGAACGGGCCGCACGCGGTGGCGTGCGGCCCGTTCCGTGCCGTCGCTGACGAGCCCGCGCCGATCTCAGCTCGTCTCGTCGCCGGCGCCGTGTTCGGCGGGTATGCGGCCGAACCGGCCCTGCTGGAAATCCTCGAACGCCCGCAGGACCTCGTGGCGCGTGTTCATCACGAACGGACCCGCCATCGCGATCGGTTCGCGAATCGGCCGGCCGCCCAGGAAGTAGAGCTCGAGGGCCGGACTGTTCGAATCCTGGGTCTCCGATGCCCGCGCGGTCAGGACGTTGCCCTGCTTGCCACCCGCGAACACCGCCGTCTGACCCTTCCGGATCGGGCGCTGGTCCGGGCCGACGGTACCGCTGCCCGCGAGCACGTAGACCAGGCCGTTGAACGTTGCGTCCCAAGGCAATTCGACCGCGGCGCCGGGTGCGAGGGTGACATGCGCGAGCGTGATCGGCGTATGGGTCGAACCCGGTCCCGCGTGCCCGCCGACCTCGCCCGCGATCACCCGGATCAACGCGCCACCGTCATCGTTCGTCAGCAGGCTGATCTCGCCACCGCGAATATCCTGGTAGCGCGGCGTGATCAACTTCTGCGCGGCAGGCAGGTTCACCCACAGCTGCACGCCGTGGAACAGGCCACCGCTCACCACGAGCTGCTCCGGCGGCTTCTCGATGTGCAGGATTCCCGAACCCGCCGTCATCCACTGGGTGTCGCCGTCGGTGATCGTGCCGCCGCCCCCGTGCGAGTCCTGATGCTCGAAGACGCCGTCGATCATGTAGGTGACGGTCTCGAATCCCCGATGCGGATGCCACGGGGTGCCCTTGGGCTCACCCGGGGCGTAGTCCACCTCGCCCATCTGGTCCATATGAATGAACGGGTCCAGGAGCGCGGCATCGATGCCCGCGAAGGCCCGGCGCACCGGGAAGCCCTCACCCTCGTAGCCGGTGGGCGCGGTGGTGACCCCCCTTACCGGACGCGGAATCGGTGTGGGCGGCATCTGGATTCGCGGCAACGCGGTGATGTTGTCGGCGGTTACTGCGGGCATCGTGTTCTCCCGGAGATCGACTGAACAGCGGTTGGTAGACAAGTCAGCCAATTCGCGGCCGATTCATTCCCGGAAGAAGGAGCGCGCCGAGGGTTTCGCTCCCGCTCGGCGCGCAGCCGTCAGACCAGCGGCGTGAAATCCCGGTTCGCGATATAGCCCGGACGCGGCTCGTCGGCGGCGAACGGTTCGACGAGGGCGTTCTCCACGCTGTTGAAGACGAGGAAGATTTTCGAGCGCGGGAACGGGGTGATGTTGTTCGCCGAGCCGTGCATGACGTTCGAGTCGAACACCAGGGCCGCGCCCGGTGTGCCCGTGAACTGGGTGATCCCGCAGCGCGCCGCGAGTTCGACGATGTCCTCGCCGCGCGGCACCCCGACCTCCTGGCTCCGCAGCGACTCCCGATAGTGGTTCGGCGGGGTCTCGCCCTGACAGGGAACGAACGTCCGATGCGATCCGGGCATGAGCATCAGGCTGCCGTTGAACGGGAAGTTCTCGGTGAGCGCGATCGACACGCTGACCGCGCGCGGCGCCGGCATGCCGTCCTCGGCGTGCCAGGTCTCGAAGTCCGAATGCCAGGAGAAGCCCGCACCCGACAGCCCGGGCATGTAGTTGATCCGGCTCTGATGCAGGTAGACCTCCGAACCCAGGATCTGGCGGGCGAGCCCGGCGATCCGGCTCTCACGCACCAGGTCCGCGACCATGGAACTGAGCTCGTGCACGGCGAAGATCGAGCGCACCCGCCGGGACCCCTTCTCGATCACCAGCCGCTCGTCGAGCATGAGTTCCGGGTCGCTCGTCAGCCGCGACACCTCGGCGGCGAAACCGGTCACCTCACCCCGGTCGAGCAACTGCGGCACGATCGCGAAGCCGTCGGCGTCGAAGGTGTCCAGCCCGTCGGATTCGATCGTGCCCCACACCGTCGGGTCGGTACGCCTGCGGTGCGGCGCGGGAGCAAGGGTCCGGGTCGGGTAGCGGTCGATGATTCGGTTGTCGGTCAACGACATTCGGTGAAAACTCCTGGGGTTGTCGACTGGTAGGGGCAGCGGCGGTATGCACCCCGCTCTCGCCACCACGCTGGGCGATGACCCGTTCAGGCTGGCAAACCAACATTGAGGAACCCGGTCCGCGGACTTTGAGGTTCCGTGTCGATCCGATGTCGGCTCCCGGTCGAGTTGGGCGGCGAGAATTCGATGCCGCCCCGCGATCGGTCTGCCGAGCAACGAAACGCAAACACGGAAAAGGCAGGTCAGATAGGACTTACCAGCCAAATGAGACAGCCCGGGTTACTATCGGGCAATGCGGTCGATCTGGAAGGGCTCCATCGCGTTCGGGTTGGTCAACGTCCCGGTCAAGGTTTATACCGCCACCGAGGACCACGACATCAAATTTCATCAGGTCCACGCCGCCGACGGGGGGCGCATTCGCTACGAGCGGTTGTGCACCATCGACGGGCAGCCCGTGCAGTACGCCGATATCGACAAGGCGTACGAATCGCCGGACGGGGACCGGGTGATCCTGACCGACGAGGATTTCTCCAAGCTGCCCGCCGCGGAGAAGCACGAGATTCCGGTCCTGCAATTCGTGCCGTCCGAACAGATAGACCCGATTCTGTTCGACAAGAGCTATTACCTCGAACCGGATTCGACCACGCCGAAAGCCTATGTCCTGCTCGCCAAGACGCTCGAGCAGACCGACAGGCTCGCGCTGGTGCACTTCACGCTCCGGCAGAAGACCCGGCTGGGGGCGCTGCGGGTGCGGGACGGGGTGCTGGTGCTGCAGACCATGCTGTGGCCCGACGAGGTGCGATCGGTGGCGTTCGAGAAGCTGGACGGGGTGGCCGCGCCCAAGGCGCAGGAATTGAAAATGGCCGAGACCCTGGTCGATACGCTCTCCGATGATTTCGACCCGAGCCTGTACGTGGACGAATACCAGATCGAATTGAAGAAACTGCTCGACGAGGCGATCGCCAGCGGCAGCAGCAAGGTCACCCGCGCGCCCGAGGCCGCCGCACCCGAAATGGACGCCGAGGTCGTGGATCTGGTCGCCGCGCTGCAGCGCAGTCTGGAAGCGTCCGGCCGCGGCGGAGGCACGAAAGCGGCCCCCGCCAAAGCCGCGAAATCGGCGGCGAAATCCACGACCCCGGCCAAGAAGACCGCCGCCAAGAAGACGACCGCGAAGAAAGCGCCGAGCAAACAAACCCGCAAAGGCGCGTGAGCACGGCGGACGGGTCACCGGAGCCCGGAACTGGCAAACTGGCGGCTATGGAACCCGCCATAGCCATCGTGCCCATGGGGCTCGGCCATCTCCGCCAGGTCCTGGATCTGGGCTACGAGGTGTTCGACACCAACACCAAGCCCTACACGTCCTGGTCGCTCACCTCGGTGGCCGAACACCTGGACAGCCCGAGCCGCTCGTGCTGGGTGGCGGTGGATTCCGATCGCGTGGTGGGATTCGTGCTCGGTTCCATGGAGTTCGAGCTCCGTGACGACTGGGCGTACCTGGAGTGGATCGCGGTCGCACCCGACATGCAGGGCCGCGGCATCGCGGGCCGGTTGATGAACGCCTGCTGCGAGACCCTGTTCAACAGCGGCGCACGGCGCATCGTCACCGACGTCGAGAACCACAACACCGCCTCGGCCTCGCTCATGAAGCGCAACGGCTTCACCGAGGGCACCACCGTGACCCTGTTCGTGCGGCCCAATCCCGCACCGGGTTTCGAGGACGCCCCCGCCGAGGGTGACAGCGAGCAGATCACCCTGACCCCCGGCACCAAACGCGAACTCATCCGCAAGGGCCGCATCGCCGGCGAGGGCGGGCGGGCGCGCATTCCGCGCTGAACCCGCGGCGGCGAAGTTGTCGGACCCCGCCGCTACGGTGTCGGCCATGACCGACACCACCATGGACGCCATCAACGCCGCCGTCATCCTCGGCCGGACGGGCGAGCCCGCGCGGGCGCGCGAACAGCTTGCCGCGCTCTGGGATTCGGTCGGGGCGGACGGCGACGCGCTGCACCGGGTCACCATCGGGCATTTCCTGGCCGATCTGCACGATCATCCGGCCGACGCGCTCACCTGGGACGTGCGCGCCCTGGACGCCGCGGACGCGCTCACCGACGCACGAGCGCGCGAGCATCATTCCACACTGCAGGTCAGCGGGTTCTATCCGTCGCTGCACCTGAATCTGGCCGACAACTACCGGCGCCTCGGCGCGTTCGACACCGCGCGCCGGCACCTGGCCGCCGCCCGGGAGCGCCTGGACGTACTCGACGACGACGGCTACGGCTCGGTGGTGCGCGCCGGGGTGGAGAACGTCTCGCGCGCCCTGGCGGAAGAATCGACCGAACGACTGCCCACGCACTGAATCAGTAGCACGCCCAGGGGTTTTCGTGCCATCTGTCCGGAACCTCCCCGGATAAGACAAATGTGCGCCGCACCGGACGAATCCGGTACGGCGCACATCAGGTTCGGACCGTGATCAGCGCGCGTTATCGGTGCACGCCGACAGGATCACCTTGGCCGCCCGCGGCGAGGACGAGCCGAGGTCCGGGAACTGCGGGGCGCTGTTGCCCAGCACGTCCGTGGCACTCTTCTCGGCCTCGGCCTTGGTCGGCGCCCACGCCCAGCCGAAGCGGGTGTCGGCGCCCTGCGACACCGCACCGCAGGCATTGGCGAAGCGAACGACCGACTCGCAGTCGCTCTGGCCGCACTTGGCGATGGCGGCGTTCTCCGCGGCGCCGTAGCTGCCGTAGTTCACCGCGTACGCCACGTTTCCGGTGCTCCGCGACAGCGCGAGCGCCCCGTAGAGGTCACCGGCAGTCGCGGTGAACACCGGCTCTTCTCCCGCCGCCGAGGCGGGACCTGCGGCCATGGCACCCATCGCCGCCATCGACATGATCGCGAGGCCCATTCCGGCCTTGCGCAGCAACGACATTCGATACTCCCCGTCATGAATTTGTCAGAACGGGTCGAATTCTTGTCGAGCGCCGAACCAATGTCCAATTGGAACTGGACAGTCTCCAACTTTTGGAGGATTTCCGGTTCCGGCATTGCCCGACCGGCGAACTGCACACCGACCCGGGGAAATCGTCTCAGACGCGACGCATAACCGAGACGACTTTGCCGAGTACGGTGGCCTCGTCGCCGTCGATCACACTGTAAGCGGGGTTGCGCGGCTCCAGGTACACGTGGCCGTTGCTGCGGCGATACACCTTCACCGTGGCCTCGCCGTCGATCATGGCCGCGACGATCTCACCGGAATGCGCTTCGCTCTCCTGGCGAATGATGACGATGTCGCCGTCGCAGATCGCGGCGTCGATCATGGAGTCACCGCGCACGCGGAGTCCGAATACGGTGCCGCGACCCACCAATTCTCGGGGCAGCGAGAGAATGTCGTCGGTGTGCTGTTCGGCGAGGATGGGGGCGCCGGCCGCGATATCGCCGACCACCGGAACGGACACCGTATTCTCCGGCTGCGTCCGGCCGGGCGCGGAGTTCAGGAACAATCGCACATCCATGGGCCGGGTGACCGATTCGCTGCGGGTCAGGAATCCGCGATCCTCCAGCGCCTTCAGATGCCTGGACACCGAGGACCCCGACCGCAGGCCCACCGCGTCGCCGAGTTCGCGGGTGCTGGGCGAATACCCGTGCCGCTGTACCCAATCCCGGATGGCGGCCAGAATCTGCTGCTGGCGCGGGTGCAGGGTGGAGGTGTCGAGATGCTCGAATCCATCGAAGTCGTCGTATCCGGTCACCCGCGCATCCTACGGCGCGAGGGCCCGGTTCCCCGATCCCGGCGGGTTCGGTCCCCCGTGTGTCGAGCGCGTGGACTAGTTTGGTCGGCGTGAGTTGCGAATTCATCGTCCTACCGGCCGATTCCGTCGCCGCGCCGCACGAGGTCACCGGCTACCTGGAATCCCGACTCGGAACGCCCGCCGCGGTCAGCCTAGGTCTGATCCTGGCCGACCTGTGGCGCTGGAACACCGAGATCCCGGTGTGGAACGGCCGCATCATTCTCGAACCCGCGGGTGACTGCATCCGGATCTCGGTGCCCGAGCACGCGGCCTGGCGCGCGCTGCTGTGGATCGAGGAGCTCATCGCCGACACCGGTTTCGCGCTCTACGATCCGACCGACGGCACCCTGGAACAGGCCGAACCACGCAAACTGCGGGTGAATCTCGGCGGCGCGCGCTACTTCCGGACCCTCACGCCGCGGCAATTGCGTTCCTGGATACCGCAATTGCACCTGTTGACCACGAAGCCGTTCCTGATCGTGGACGAACCCGGCAACGAGGGCACCTTCATCCAGACCTACCGGGAAGCGCCCGACGAGTACATCCTGGAATACCGCGACGGCGACATGGTCACCACCAGCGTGCAGGATCCGCTCCTGGTGGCGCGGCTGATGTGGGACTGGGTCAACGACCGGCACGACGCGCTGAACGAGCTGCACTGGGAACCGGTGTCCTGACCCGGTTCCCGGGGGCGGTCAGTAGTAGAAGCACACCAGCCCGGTGCCCTTGTCCTGACACACGCGCAGCCATTCGACCAGATCGGCGACCGACGCCCGCACGGTGTCGTCGGCCAGCCGATCGAGGTCGGCGTCGGCGAATATCTCTGCCAGGGAGGTGATCTCGCGGTTGTCGAGGTACCCGATGCTCGGGAAGTCCTCGATCTCGGGCAGGTTCACCGGCGACCCGCTCAGCACCAGTTCGGACGGGTCGAAGTCGACGCCGATCTCGGCCAGCGCGTTCTGCACCAGCGCGAAGTACCCGAATCGCATACCGGCCCAGTGCGCGTTGTTCAGCTGACTGCCGCTGTGCCGACACAGCGCCTCGAGCGCGTGCCCGTACGAGGGCCCGAAGTCCCGGTGCATGGGCTCCCCCCGCAACAGCTGCCGGATGACGTCCCCGGGCGCGAGCCCGACGTCCTCGGCCTCGTCGAGCCGCTCGAGCACGGCGGCGGGCGCCGATCGCACGATGTCGTCGACGAACTCCTGGCCATAGGACCCGATCAGCCGAAGACCTTCCAGGTCAACGGCATACGGGCTGACAACGTAGGACACGATTCCCCTTCCGGCACGCGGTCGGGCACACACTAACAGCCCCGCCCGCGCGGTGGGTCGCCCGGCAGCCGGATCCGCTCAGCCCAGCAGGTGGGGCAGGCCCGCACGGTAGCGCTGGGCGTCGAGCTGTTTGAAGGGCTCGAAGATCGGCGGGGCGAACAGGGGGAAGATCGAGGCCCGGGGAGCGTTGTCGGCGGCGGCATCGAGGACGGCGTTGGCGGCGGTGCGGCCGGACTCGTTGGCGCCCTCCATCGTCGCCAGATCGATGTGGGTGCGGACGTGGTCGCCGGCGAAGAAGAGGTTCTCCACCGCGCAGTGGGAGGTGGGGCGGTGATCGTAGGAGCCTGCCGTGTTCACCAGCAGCGGGGTGTCGTTCACGGCCGCGCCGCCGTCCCAGTGCACGCCGGGATCCAGGAACCAGGAGTGAATGTCCTCGTCGCGCAGCCAGCCGGTCCCGGTATTGAGCCACGACTTCAGCTGGGCCCACACCTCCTGTGCCACTTCGTCTTTGGTGCACTGTTTGGCGGTCTTGCCGAACAGGATCCCGGGGGTGTCCCAGTCCGAGACGTCGACCGAGAGGCACTCGCGGACGGTCCCGTCGCCGTAGCGCGCGGCGAAGTCGCCCACCCACATCGGCGCCTGGCGCAGGGCGGTCAGCGCCCAGGGTGAGCCGAGTGCGGCGACGTGTCCCTCGGGGAGTTCGGTCGGCGTGGTCAGGTAGTACTGGATGCCGACCATCCAATCGACCTCGAGGTTCTGCATGCCCGCCAGGCTCGGATCGGCGTTCAGGATCGCGTCGTTCAGCAGGGGCACCGTGCGTTCGACCGGCATCGCGCACACGTACCAGTCCGCCTCCACCCGGCCCACGCCGGCGACGGTCGCGCCGCTGATCCGGCCGCCGTCGAGGTGCAGCCCGGTCGCCTTGGCCCCCATGACGAATCGCACACCGCGCCCGCGCAGGTGGTCCACCCACGGATCGATCCACGCCTCGTTGGTGGGCCGGTTCAGGATGCGGTCGACCCCGCCCTGGTAGCCGGGCACCAGGCCGGTGCCGGCCAGCACCAGCGCCTCGCCGATCGTGCCGATGGTGCGCGCGGAACTGCGATGCGGCTTGGCCGCCACGGTGATTCGAGTGAGCGCGTTCACCAGGTACTCGCGGTACGCGGTCGATTTGCCGTTCGCCTGCATCACGTCGGTCCAGGAGCGGTACTCCCACTCCCCGAACCGGCGCTCGGTGGAACTGGTGAACCAGCGCATCATCTGCTGGGTGAAGAACGCCAGTTCGGTGGGCGGCAACTGCGGGATGAAGCCCACCGCCCCGGAGATGGTCGACTGGATCACCTCCGGGGTCAGCTGGGCGAGCCCGCCCGGCTCCACCGGCAGCACGATAGGCGGCAGATTCGGGAAGCCGGCCGTGGTCGCCTCCACCCGCACCAGATTGTCGGCGACGCCACGCGGGTTGCCCGGGAACGGAATTCGGCTCATGGTCTCCGGAATGTGCTGATAGCAGCCGGGGAAGAAGCGGAACCCGTGCTCACCGGGCAGGTCCGCCCGCCCGCCCGCCGCGGTGCCCGGCACCGGCATGCTGCGGGCCTTGCCGCCCAGCGCGAGCGGTTCGTAGACGGTGACCTCGTAACCGCGGTCGATGAGTTCGTGGGCGGTGGTCAGCCCCGAGACGCCGCCGCCGAAGACCGCGACCGACCGGCCGGCGGCGTGTGCTCGCATCGGACCGATGGCGGGCAGGGTGACCGCGGCGGCCGCCAAAGCGGTGCCGCGCAGCATGTTTCGTCGGGAGATGGCGGTGACGGGCGTATCGGGTCGGGGGTTCACGGAATCACTCCTGGGTGCGTGGGATGGAGGGGCGCGGAGGGTAGGTGGAGACGGTGCGAGCGGATGACTGCGGAGCCGTCGCGGGCGGATGGGGCCGCAGGAATGTGCGGCGAGGTGACCGCGGAGACGGCTGAGGGGTGGACGGGCGAGGTGCGTACCGCCGCCGGGTGGCGATGGGCGGTACCGGGAGTGGCGGGACGACGGGTTGTGGAATGGGCGAAAGCGATGGGCGGTTGCGGGCGGGTGGCGGAGTAGGTGGCGAGAGCCGGTGCGGGGCGGCGACTTCGGGCAGGTGCTGGAATGGGTGGAAACGATGAGCCGGCGCGGATGGCGACCGCGGCGCGCGGCTCACACGGGGCGTCGCCGCGGATGCGGCGACCTGCCGGACCGGGATCCGGCCGAATCAGCTCGGCGCGACGATCGCGGTGTCCGGCCGCGCGGGGAGCGGCGGCAGTCCGTCGCGGCGGGCGCGCAGGCGCTGGTGGTGTTCGGTGGCGGTGTCGAGCAGTTCGCGCACCAGGGTGTGCGCCACCGGAACCGGCGCGTGCCTGCGGACGGCCCGCGCAGCCAATTGCGCCGAAACCCGCAGCGGCAGCATCTGTTCCGGCGGCCGCACACGGGTCATGACTTCGAGCACCCGGGCGGCCAGGCCCGGGTCGGCGTCCGCGGCGCGATACAGTTCCACCTCCAGCGGAGTCATGGCCGCGCCGCGCGCGAGCCGGTTGGTCCACTGATAGATGGGCAGGCATTCCAGCTCGCGCTGCCGCTCCCAACCCAGCAGCGCGGCGTCCAGCGCCGCGGGGTCCGCCAGCACCGGGGCGGCGGCGCGGGCGAGCAGGCGGCCGTAGCGCAGCGCGTCCCGGATCCCCTGCGCGGTGATGGGATCCTTGAAATGCCCGGCGTCACCCGGCAGCGCCCAGCCCGGGCCCGAGGAGCGCCGGAAGTAGGAGACCAGGTCGAAGGCGGTGCGCACCCGGCCCGCGAGCGTGCAATCACGCAGGCGCTCAGCGAGTTCCGGGATCTCGCCGATGAAGCGGCGGTACAGCGCTTCGGCGGTGCGCGGGCTGCGTTCGGCGCGTTCGACCGGCGGCTGGATCAGGCACAGCACCAGGTCGCCGTCGCACGGGAACGCGGTGCCGAGCAGATCGCCGCTGCGCCACTGTGCCGCGACATGCCGTTGGCCCGGATGCGCGTCGTGCCAGTAGCCGAAGTAGCAGGCGCGACCGCTGGCGGCCTCCCGGTAGGGCGCGGTGGCCCCGACGAGTTTCGCGACGGTGCTGCGGCGGCCGTCCGCGCCGACGACCAGGGGCGCGCGCACCTCGGCGACCACACCGGCGCGATCGGTGTAGCGCACGCCCGCTATTCGGTCCCGCTCGCGGATCAACTCGGTGACCAGCGCGCCCTCGCGCAGGTCCGCGCCGTGCTCGCGGGCCGTGGCCACCAGCGCCGCGTCCAGGCCCGAACGCCGCACGCAGAGTGCGTAGTCCACGCCGTCGACGGCCGCGAACTCGGTGCGGACCGCGTAGCCCGCGCCGCCGGCGAACGCGGTACCGAGCCGGGGTGCGCCGAGTTCCAGGACCCGGTCGAGCGCACCGAGCGCGTCGAGTTCGGCCACGCCGGTGGGCCAGAGCAGATGCGTGGACAGGGTGTCGGACGGGAACCGGCCGCTGTCCAGGGCGATGACATGTCTTCCCGCGCGGGCGAATTCGACGGCGGCCGCGGTTCCCGCGCACCGTGTTCCGACTATGACGACTTCGGCGAATTCGGTGCGCATCGAAACTCCCACTCGAGGGACAGAGTGTTCGGACACTGTGTCTCACATGAGAGGGTGAGATGAAAATCGTCTCTTGTCAATACTTTTCACTCCGACTCGGCGTGTCGCCCGCGTTGCGGCACAATGGCCCCATGACTCCCCCACCGCACCGTCACCGCAGTGCCGCGCTCGGGGAGCCCGCATGCCCTCGCTGACCCGCGTCGCGCGCACCGGGCGCGCACAGCGCGACGAGCGCCGCGAAGCCGTGGAACGCCGCGTGCTGGCGGCGGTGGACGACCTGCTCGGCGGCGGAGCGACTTTCACCGAACTGGCGGTCCAGCGCATCGCCGCCGAGGCCGACATCGCCCGCTCGACCTTCTACCGCTACTTCCCGGACAAGAGTCAGCTACTGATCCGCATGGCCGAACTCGCCACCGACGACCAGTTCAGCGCGGCCGAACAGTGGTGGTCCAGCAGTCACGCCGACGGCGAGGCCGGCGTCGTGCACGCCATGCGCCTGATGATCGCGGGCTCGCGCCCGCACGCCCAGCTGCTGCGGGCGCTGTCGGAGGTCTCGGCCTACGATCCCGACGTCGGCCAGTACTGGCGCGGCCGCGTCGGCTCGTTCGTCGCCCTGGTCTGCGAACGCCTGCACACCGACCAGTCCGCGGGACGCCTCCCCGCCCGCGTCGACATCACTGCGACCGCGATCGTGCTGACCTGCATGGTCGAACGCTCCATCGACTTCCTGCTCGGCACCGACGCGGTGGACGACGAGCAAATGGCCCGCTCACTGGGCCGCGCGATCTGGCTGACGATCTACGGCGACGCCATCCAGACCTGACCGGTGCCGGGGCCCGTACTTTTCGGGGCACACCAACTACTTCTGAACGAATCCCGTTTCGGATACTTTGGCCGCCATGAAGCACAATGCTCTTCGCTACGGCGTGGCCGCGTTCGCGGTGGCGGGTGCGACCGTCGCCGCCTGCGGCCCGGCCGCAGCCGACATCGCCCTCGTCCCCGCCGAGCCCGCGGCGGTGACGGTCGCCGACGAACCGGCCACCACCGGCAGCACCAACAACGGCAGCGTCAATTCCCTGTCCTCCGGGGCATCGTCCCTGGTGCCGCCGAAGCTGCTGCCCGACCTCGCCAACAGCGCGAGCGGACAGGCGGTGTGGCCGACGATCGCGGAGAACCTGGTCTGGCCGCTGCGCTGCATGCTGATCTCACTCAGCGGCACCACCTGCGGCGACAACGACATCTTCGACTGAGCACCGACATCGACTGCCGCGCAATACGATCAGCGGCTCATCGAAACAGACAGCGGCCCCCGCCCAAGAGGCGGGGGCCGCTGAGTCGGTCCGATCTACACCGTGAACCCGAGGGCGCGCAGCTGCTCGCGGCCGTCCTCGGTGATCTTGTCCGGGCCCCACGGCGGCATCCAGACCCAGTTGATCTGCAGGTCCTCGACCAGGCCGCTGCGGACCAGGGCGTTGCGGGACTGATCCTCGATCACGTCGGTCAGCGGGCACGCCGGGGACGTCAGGGTCATGTCCAGCTTGCAGATGCCGTCGGTGACCTTCATGCCGTAGACCAGGCCCAGATCGACGACGTTGATCCCGAGCTCGGGGTCCACCACGTCGCGCATGGCCTCCTCGAGATCCTCGAGGAACTTGATCTCTTCCTCGGTCAGCTCGGCTTCGGGCTCGGTGGCCTCGACCGCGGCGGAATCCGACTGGGCGGCAGTCACTTCGGCGGCCGGATCGGCCGGGGCGGGCGTGGTGTCACTCATCGTTCTTCTTCTCCCCGTTCGACATCGACGGTTTGGTCTCCTCGACGGAGGCGATCTGCACGACCGCGTCCTTGAACGCCATCCATCCCAGCAGCGCGCACTTCACGCGCGCCGGATACTTGGCCACACCGGCGAAGGCGATGCCGTCGCCGATCACATCCTCGTCCCCGTCCAGGGTGCCGCGACTGGTGATCATCTCGTTGAACGACTCGACCACCTTCAGCGCCTGCTGCACGGGCAGGCCGATCACCTGATCGGCCAGCACCGAGGTCGACGCCTGACTGATCGAGCAGCCCTGACCGTCGTAGGAGACGTCCTTGACGTCATCGTTCTCGTCCAGGTGCACACGCAGCGTGATCTCGTCACCGCAGGTCGGGTTGACGTGATGCACCTCCGCGCCGAAGGGCTCGCGCAGCCCCCGGTGGTGCGGGTGCTTGTAGTGATCCAGGATCACTTCCTGGTACATCTGCTCCATGCGCATGATCTATGCAACTCCGAAGAAGCTCTGAGCCTTCCGCACCGCGGCGATCAGCGCGTCCACCTCGTCGAGGGTGTTGTAGACGGCGAAGGAGGCGCGGGCGGTGGCGGCCACACCGAACTTGCGGTGCAGCGGCCAGGCGCAATGATGGCCGACGCGGATCGCCACACCCTCGTCGTCGAGGATCTGACCCACGTCGTGGGCGTGGATGCCGTCGACCACGAAGGCCACCGCGCCACCGCGATCGGCGCTGTCGGCCGGGCCGACGATGCGCACGCCCTCGATCTTGCTCAGCCCTTCGAGGGTGTGCGCGGTCAGCGAATGCTCGTGCGCGGCAACCGCGTCCATCCCGAGCGCTTCCAGATACCGCACGGCCGCGCCCAATCCGACGACCTGCGAGGTCATCGGCACGCCGGCCTCGAAACGCTGCGGCGGAGCGGCGTAGGTGCTGTGGTCCATGAAGACGGTCTCGATCATGGAACCGCCGGTGATGAACGGCGGGGTCTCCTCGAGCAGCGCGTACCGCCCGTAGAGCACGCCGACACCCGACGGGCCGAGCATCTTGTGCCCGGAGAAGGCCGCGAAGTCCACACCCAGCTCACGGAAGTCCACCGGCATGTGCGGCACCGACTGGCAGGCGTCGAGCACGACCAGCGCGCCGACTTCCTTTGCGCGACGCACCAATTCGGCGACGGGCGCGACCGCACCGGTCACGTTGGACTGGTGCGTGAACGCGACCACCTTGGTGGCGGGCGACAGCTCGAGCGAGTCGAGATCGATCCGCCCGTCGTCGGTGACGCCGTACCACTTCAGGGTGGCGCCGGTACGCCGCGCGAGCTCCTGCCACGGCACGAGATTCGCGTGATGCTCGAGCTCGGTGATGACGATCTCGTCACCCGGGCCCACGTGGTACGGGAACCGCGCGTCACCGAAGGCATTGGCCACCAGGTTCAGCGACTCGGTCGCGTTCTTGGTGAACACGATCTCGTTCACGCCCACGCCCACGAACCGGGCGATGTCCGCGCGGGCGCCCTCGTACGCGTCGGTGGCCTCCTCGGCCAGCTGATGAGCGCCACGGTGCACCGCCGCGTTGTGCCGGGTCAGGAACTCGCGTTCCGCGTCCAGCACCTCCGTCGGCCGCTGCGAGGTGGCGCCGGAATCCAGGTAGACCAGGGGTTTGCCATCGCGCACAGTGCGGCTCAGGATCGGGAAGTCGGCCCGGATACGGGCGACGTCCAGGGCGGGCACCGTGGTCGTCATAACTAGGCTCCTACAGCAGCAGAGGTGAAGCGCACGTAGCCGTTCGAGTCGAGTTCTTCGGCGAGTTCCGCGCCGCCCTCGGCGACGATGCGACCGCCGACGAACACGTGCACGAAGTCCGGCTTGATGTAGCGCAGGATGCGGGTGTAGTGGGTGATCAGCAGGACGCCGCCCTCTTCGCGCTCCTTGTAGCGGTTCACGCCCTCGGAGACGATGCGCAGCGCGTCCACGTCCAGGCCCGAGTCGGTCTCGTCCAGGATCGCGATCTTCGGCTTGAGCAGGCTCAGCTGCAGGATCTCCTGGCGCTTCTTCTCACCGCCGGAGAAGCCCTCGTTGACCGAGCGCTCGACGAACGACGGGTCGATCTCCAGCTCGGACATCGACTCCTTGACTTCCTTGACCCAGGTGCGCAGCTTGGGGGCCTCGCCGCGGACGGCGGTGGCGGCGGTGCGCAGGAAGTTGGAGACCGAGACGCCGGGAACCTCGACCGGGTACTGCATGGCCAGGAACAGGCCGGCGCGAGCGCGCTCGTCGACCGACATCTCCAGCACGTCCTCACCGTCGAGGGTGATGGTGCCCGAGGTGACCGTGTACTTGGGGTGACCGGCGATGGCGTAGGACAGGGTCGACTTGCCCGAGCCGTTGGGGCCCATGATCGCGTGCGTCTCACCGGATTTCACGGTCAGGTTGACGCCCTTGAGGATCTTGATGGGCTCGCCGGACTCGTCGGGGTTGGCGACCTCGACGTGCAGGTCCTTGATTTCCAGGGTGGTCATCGAATTCGAATTCCTTTATGGGGAGGGAAGTATGGGGGTTCAGGTGGGTGAGCGTCAGACGCCCACGGCGGCGAGTTCGGCCTCGATGGCCGCCTCGAGCCGCTCCCGAACCTCGGGGACGGCGATCTTCTGGATGATCTCGTGGAAGAAGCCGCGCACGACCAGACGCCGCGCCGCCTCCTCGGTGATACCGCGCGAGCGCAGGTAGAACAGCTGCTCGTCATCGAAACGACCGGTCGCCGAGGCGTGTCCGGCGCCGACGATCTCGCCGGTCTCGATCTCCAGGTTCGGCACCGAATCGGCGCGCGCGCCATCGGTGAGCACCAGGTTCCGGTTCACCTCGTAGGTGTCGGTGCCCTCGGCGGCCGCGCGAATGAGCACGTCGCCCACCCACACGGTGTGCGCGTCCGGCTTCGAGGAGCTCGGATCACCCTGCAGCGCACCCTTGTACTGCACGTTGGACTTGCAGTTGGGCTGCGAGTGATCGACCAGCAGGCGCTGTTCGAAGTGCTGGCCGTCGTCGGCGAAGTACAGGCCGAGCAGCTCGGCGTCGCCGCCCGGGCCCGCGTAGCGCACGTTCGCCGCCAGGCGCACCAGATCGCCGCCGAGGGTGACGTTGGTGTGCCGCAGCGTGGAGTCGCGACCCACGCGCGGGTGGTGCATGGTGACGTGCACGGCGTCGTCGGCCCAGTCCTGGACGATGACGGCCGACAGCTTGGCGCTGTCCCCGAGCACGAATTCCACGTTGTCGGCGAAGGTTCCGCTGCCCCGGTAGTCGATGACCACGGTGGCGACGGCGAAGTTGGCCAGGCGGATCTGGGTGTGACCGAAGGCCACCTTGCCCGCGCCCGGACCGGTGATGGTCACGAAAACCGGCTCGGCCACTTCGGTTTCGGCGCCGACCGAGATGACGGTCGCCTGCTCGAAGCCCGAGTAGGCCTGCGCGGCAACGCGATCGGTGGGCACCCCGCCCTGGCCGAGGCGCTCGTCGGCGCGCTCGACCGTTTCCACGGTGACGCCCTCGACCGAGTTGACCTCGACCGTCGCCTGCCCGTCCCGCACGGCGGTGCCGTCGTGCAGGCCGTTCAGGCGGCGCATCGGGGTGAAGCGCCACGCCTCGTCGCGACCCGAGGGGATCTCGAAGGCGTTGACGTCGAACGAGGCGAAGACCTCGCCCTTGTTCACCGCCGGGGTACGACCCTCGGCCGCAACGGCTACGTTCTCGACCGTCATCAGCCGACGGCTCCTTCCATCTGCAGTTCGATCAGGCGGTTGAGCTCGAGGGCGTACTCCATCGGGAGCTCCTTGGCGATGGGCTCGACGAAGCCGCGCACCACCATCGCCATGGCCTCGTCCTCGGTCAGACCGCGGCTCATGAGGTAGAACAGCTGGTCCTCGGACACCTTGGACACCGTCGCCTCGTGGCCCATGGTCACGTCGTCCTCGCGGATGTCGACGTACGGGTACGTGTCCGAGCGAGAGATGTTGTCCACCAGCAGCGCATCGCACTTGACCGACGAGCTCGAGCCGTAGGCGCCCTTGTTCACCTGCACCAGACCGCGGTAGGAGGCACGACCGCCGCCGCGCGCCACGGACTTGGAGATGATGTTCGAGGACGTGTGCGGCGCCAGGTGCAGCATCTTCGCACCGGTGTCCTGGTGCTGACCCGCACCGGCGAACGCGATCGAGAGCACCTCGCCCTTGGCGTGCTCACCGGTCATCCACACGGCCGGGTACTTCATGGTGACCTTGGAGCCGATGTTGCCGTCGACCCATTCCATGGTCGCGCCCGCCTCGGCCTTGGCCCGCTTGGTGACCAGGTTGTAGACGTTGTTCGACCAGTTCTGAATGGTGGTGTACCGGCAGCGGCCACCCTTCTTCACGATGATCTCCACGACCGCGGAGTGCAGCGAGTCCGAGGAGTAGATCGGCGCGGTACAACCCTCGACGTAGTGCACGTAGGCGTCTTCGTCGACGATGATCAGCGTCCGCTCGAACTGACCCATGTTCTCGGTGTTGATGCGGAAGTACGCCTGCAGCGGGATGTCCACGTGCACGCCCTTCGGCACGTAGATGAACGAGCCACCGGACCAGGTGGCCGAGTTCAGCGCCGAGAACTTGTTGTCGCCGGACGGGATGACCGTGCCGAAGTACTGCTGGAACAGCTCCGGGTGCTCCTTGAGCGCGGTATCGGTGTCCAGGAAGATGACGCCCTGCTTCTCGAGATCCTCGCGGATCGAGTGGTAGACGACCTCGGACTCGTACTGCGCCGCGACACCGGACACGAGGCGCTGCTTCTCCGCCTCGGGGATGCCGAGCTTGTCGTAGGTGTTCTTGATGTCCTCGGGCAGGTCCTCCCAGGTGGCAGCCTGCTTCTCGGACGAGCGCACGAAGTACTTGATGTTGTCGAAATCGATGCCGTCGAGGTCCGAGCCCCAGTTCGGCATGGGCTTCTTCTCGAAGATGCGCAGCGCCTTCAGCCGGAAGTCGAGCATCCACTCGGGTTCGCTCTTCTTCGCCGAGATATCGCGCACGACCTCCTCGGACAGGCCGCGCTTGGCACTGGCACCGGCCACATCCTTGTCGGCCCAGCCATACCCGTAAGTCCCGATCGAGGCGATGGTCTCCTCTTGGGACAGCGGCTGCACCTGGTCGGTCGTCGTCGTCATTCGGCACTCCTTCCGGAGTCGTTGTGTAGATGCCGTTGCGGGCTGTGCAACGGAACTTGCTGCGGGTTCCTGCGGTGGTTTATGCGGTAGTGGTTCTAGGGGGCACGGCCAGCGGCAGCACCGGGACATGCGTGGTGCACGCGCAATCGCCGTTGGCGATGGTCGCCAGGCGCTGCACGTGCGTGCCGAGTAATTCCCGGAAGGCCTCCAGCTCGGCGGCACACAGCTCCGGAAACTCCTCGGCCACATGCGACACCGGGCAGTGATGCTGGCAGATCTGCACGCCCGCACCAACTTTCCGGGTGGAGGCGGCGAAGCCGGCTTCGGTGAACGCTTCCGCGATCTCCTCGGCCTTCTCGGTCGTCGCCTCCGGGGTGGTCCCGCCGAGCCGCTCGATTCCGGCGACTATGGCGGCGACCCGCTTGCGCGCGAACTCGGTGATGGCCTTGTCGCCGCCGATCTCGCGCAGCTGGCGCATGGCCGCGCCGGCGAGGTCATCGTAGGCATGCCCCAAACGGCCCCGGCCGGTGGCTGTCAGCTGGAACTGTTTGGCCGGGCGCCCGCGGCCCTTCTGCTGCCACGCCGCGGACCGGGCGGCGCGTGCCTCGCCCGATTCGATGAGCGCGTCCAGGTGCCGTCGCACGCCCGCCGGGGTCAGGGCCAGCCGCTTACCGATATCGGTGGCGGTGATGGGCCCCTCTTCCAGCAGGAGCTTGATGACGGCCTCGCGGGTGTGGCCCTCACCGGCGGGTCCGGACGCGACAACGGGCCGGGCGCCCTTCCGGCGCCCGGTCTCCGCTCCCGCATTCCGCAAACCCACGGTTTTCACAACATCAGTGTGACGGAATTCCATCCCGCGTTCCAGTAAGGGTCACCTGACTTCGGGGGGCTGGGGCGTGTGACTCTCTGCACACCGTCCAACCTGCGCCGGATTGGCCCGACCAGCGGGCCGGATTCGCGGGAAATTTGCGGTCGCGCGAGGGCTCGACCGAACCGACCGACCAGCGTCCACCAAAAAGGGTGAAATCCCGGCAGATCCCCGACGATTGGCAAATCGATAGCTACGCTCGAGCCACCACCTTCCCTATCGAGAGGCGGCCGTGTGGCAGCGGACATGGATTTCGATGTGGTCATCGTCGGGTCCGGCTGCGGCGGGAGCGTCACCGCGCTGCGGCTGATCGAGAAGGGCTACCGGGTGGCGGTGATCGCCGCGGGACGCGGGTTCGCCGAACCGGGCGGGGAGGCGCGGGCGCAGGTGCCGGGGGACGCGTTCTTCGGCGACGAGCGGTGGGCCGGGATCACCGATTGGCGAGCCGAGCTCGAGCCGTATTACGAACGGGCACTGAGCATTCCACCTCGGCGCTACCTGACCTGCGCCGAGCGCGGCGGGGCGCGGATCGTGCCGATGACGACGGTGATGACCGTGCGGCCGTTACGCGCCGGCGGGTGGAAGGTGTCGGCCCAGCGCACCGGGCGGCCGTGGTGGGTCGGGCGGCGGACGTTCACCGCCGGGCAGGTGGTGCTCGCGGCCGGGGCGCACGGTACCCGGCGATTGCTGGCCGACATGCGCGATCGCGGGGTGCTGAATCATCTGTCGGCGCGATTGGGCGAACCCACGCCTACCGGCGGGGACCGTGACGGATGGGGGACGCACGCGGGGCACGCCGGACCGGATGGCCGCGAGATGTCCGCCGGCCACACGGCCCTGCGTCACCTCGTGGCGACCGTGCGGTCACGAACGGGCGCGGGCACGATCGGCCTGCCGGGTACCGACCGGGAGCTGGGTGGATGCTGTATCGGCGGGAATCCGCGCGACGGGGTGATCGATGCCTATCACCGGGTGTTCGGCTACCCCTCGCTCAGCGTGGTCGGGGCGGCCGCGGTCACCGCGGATCCCGGGGTGAATCCGGCGCTGACCGTGTGTGCGCAGGCCGAACGCGCGGCGGCGTTCTGGCCGAACGTCGATGAACCCGATCCCAGGCCCGGTCAGGGTGGGGTGTATCGGCGGATTGACGCGGTGCGGCCGGAGTATCCCCTCGACGCGGCAGCGGTAGTGCAGGGGAAATCGGACGGTGCACCCGGCACGCAGCCAGTGCAGCCGCGCGATACTCCCGCCCCCCGGCCCCACAGCGGCGTGCAGACCGACGAATCGGGCCGCCACTGGCAAGGCGACGAGCCAGAACGACGCGGGCACAGCGACGAGCCAGGTCGGACCAGGCAGGACGACGAGCAGAACGCAGGTGGGCAGGACCCCTCTAACAGCTGATTCGCGCGGCGATCACGGCTCGAATTCACCTCGACGGCAGGAGTTTTCATGGGGAACGCGATCGGGCAGTTTCTCAGTCACGCGGTCGGTGTGGCGATCAGTCCGGTCGCGCTGATCGCGGTCATTCTGCTGGTGGCCGTGCCGCGGGGCGGACGGGCAAACGCCCTGGCCTTCGCGCTGGGGTGGGTGCTGGCGGTGGCGGGCATCTTCGCGGGGCTGCTGCTGATCGCGGAGGCGGCGGGCGCGCACCGGGACGGGCATCCGGGGACCTGGGTCGCCTGGTTCCGGCTCACCCTCGGCGTGCTGCTGGCGCTGATGACCCTGCGGCAGCTGCGACTGGCCCGCGCCGCCGAGGTCGGTACGCTGCCGCGCCGGCTGGAGAACCTCGAGCAGTTCACCACCACGAAATGTGTCGTCCTGGGCGTGGTGCTGGTCGTGGCGAGTCCGAAGAACGTCATGCAGATCGCGTCCGGGGCGGTGACGACCGCCGAGTCCGCGTTGCACGTTCCGGGACAGCTCGTCGCCGGACTGGTCTTCGTGGCCATTTCCTCACTGGGCGTGCTGATTCCACTCGCGATGCACTTCGTGAGCAGCCGCTCGTCCTCGGCCACCCTGGAGCGATGGAAGGACTGGACCATCCGCAATCACTACGTGGTCATGGCGGTGTTGTTCGCGCTGCTGAGCGCGAAATCGCTGGGCGACGGGATCAGCGGGCTGTTCTGATCGGGACAGTGCGCCGCCTCTGATCGATACAGTGCGCCGCACTGATCCGCGTTCGGGGGCGTTCCTCCCGTCGGACAAGGCCACACACCCGTGAATCGGGCCATGCCAGATCGGTAGAAGCCGATCCGCCGCAACGGCTTCCGCCCGGGCGATCCCGTCCGAGGCGCTGCTGCCCCCGAATCAGGGCCGGGGAATGTTGCGCAGGTTGCTGCGGGCCAGCTCGACCATCCGGCCCACCCCGCCGCCGAGCACGATCTTTCCGGCGGCCAGCGCGAAGCCCTTGACCTGGGCGGCGTCGATCTTGGGCGGCAGCGAGAGCGCGTTGGGGTCGGTCACCACGTCCACCAGGACCGGCCCGGGCTCGGCACACGCCTGTTCCAGTGCCGCACGAACTTTCGTCGGATCGGTGACCCGGATCGACTTCAGCCCGACAGCCGCGGCGATGGCGGCGTAGTCGACGGGTTCGTGGTCGGTGCCGTAGTCGGGTAGCCCGTCCACCAGCATCTCCAGTTTCACCATGCCGAGCGAGGAGTTGTTGAACACCACGATCTTCACCGGCAGCCGATGCCGCCAGACCGTGAGCAGCTCCCCCATCAGCATGGCCAGCCCGCCGTCGCCGGACAGCGAAATCACCTGGCGGCCCGGGAAAGCCGACTGCGCGCCGATGGCGTGCGGCAGGGCGTTGGCCATGGTGCCGTGCCGCCACGAGCCGATGATGCGGCGGCGGCCGTTCGGGCTCAGATAGCGGGCGGCCCAGACGTTGCACATGCCGGTGTCAACGGTGAACACCGCGTCGTCGTCGGCGATCTCGTCGAGCAGGGCGGCGACGTACTCGGGGTGGATCGGGGTGTGGTGCTCGATGTCGTGGGTGTAGGCGTCCACCACGTGCTCGAGCGACGCGGCGTTGCGGCGCAGCATGTCGTCCAGGAACGCGCGGCTCGGTTTGTGCTGCACCACCGGCAGCAGGGCGTCGATGGTCGCGGCGACGTCGCCGTGCACCGCGATGTCGATGGCGGCGCGGCGGCCGATGCGGGCGGGGTCGCGGTCGATCTGGGCGATGCGGCCGTCCTGCGGCAGGAAGTTGTCGTAGGGGAAATCGGTGCCGAGCATGATGAGCAGGTCGGCCTCGTGCATGGCCTCGTACGCCGCGCCGTACCCGAGCAGACCGGTCATGCCCACGTCGTACGGGTTGTCGAACTGGATCCACTCCTTACCGCCCAGGGCGTGCCCGACCGGGGAGTTGACGCGCTCGGCCAGGGCCATGACCTGCGCGTGCGCGCCGCGCACCCCCGCGCCGGCGAACAGGGTCACCGTGTCGGCGTCGTTGATCGCCTCGGCGAGCCGGTCCACCTGCGCCGCGGGCGGCACCGCGACCGCGGCCTCGGTCACCAGGTCCGACCGCCAGCCACGATGCTCGGCCTCACCCTGCAGCACGTCGCCGGGCACGACCAGCACCGAGACCCCGCGCCTGCCGAGCGCGGTCTGCATGGCGATATAGGAGAGCCGGGGCATCTGGTCGGCGATGCTCACCATTTCGCAGAAGTGGCTGCATTCCACGAACAGTCGCTCCGGATGGGTCTCCTGGAAGAACCCGGTGCCGATCTCGCGGCTGGGAATGTGCGAGGCGATGGCCAGCACGGGCGCGCCGTTGCGGTGCGCGTCGTACAGCCCCTGGATCAGATGGGTGTTGCCCGGTCCGCAGCTCGCGGCGCACACCGCGAGGCGACCGGTCAGCAACGCTTCGGCTCCCGCGGCGAAGGCGGCGCTCTCCTCGTTGTGGCAGTGCACCCACTCGATGCCGGATGTTCGCCGGATCGCGTCCACGAACGGATTGAGGCTGTCGCCGACCAGTCCGAACACCCGCTCGACCCCGGCGGCGACGAGCACGTCGACCAGCTGGGTAGCAACCGAGTTACGAGCCATGATCTCCCCGTTCCCTCGTAGGGCAGTACGGAATCGATCGGCGATCACCGCACCGGCCGCGCGGCGATCCCCCTCGCACTCTAATTGATAGCCAAATATTCGCCAGTCGCCGAGAGCGGTTCGAGACCCGGCGTTCGGCCGCCGCGATCTCCCCTACGTCGGGGCCGGGTCGGCGACCGGAACCTCGGACAGGCTCAGGCGGATCAACCGCGACATGGCCGCCGCCACCGTCAGCAGCGGCTCGTCCGAGCGGCGGACGCGGGCCAGCAGCGTCGCGCCCTCGTAGGCCGCGACGACCGTGGTGGCCAGTTCGCGCGCGTGCGCTTCGGGCATGCCCATCTCGGTGAGCAGCTCGGCGAAACCGCTCGCCATGGCATCGAATGCCGAGACGCAGGCGGTGCGTACCGCGGCCACGTCGGTACCGCCGTCGAGCGCCGGGGTGCCCACCGGGCAGCCGTCGGTCCACTGGGACGCAGTCAGTTTGGTGACCATGACCTCGAACAGCGTTGCGGTCCTGTCGAACACGTCCTCGGGCGCGTCCCGGATCATCTGCCCGATCACCACCCCCGTGCTGGTGACGGCGGACACCGCGATCTCCTCTTTCCCGCCCGGAAAGTGGTGGTAGATCGACCCGTACGGCAGTCCGGCCGCTTCACTCAGCTTCTTCAGTCCGAACCCGTGATAGCCGTGCCGGGCCAAAAGCCCGGCCGCCGCCATCTCGATTCGCCGCTTCGACTCCGACACCATCCCCCCAGCGTATGAGCGGGGTACGACACACAACCCGGTTTCGGTCTCGAACCCGCGTCAAACCGATTGCACAGAGTGCGTTTTCACACCCGCCGCACCGAACTCCCCACCCGCGGAACACTTCCCCGCTACCCGACGGGAGATGCATGGCAGGCGGGCCCACGCGAAGCCGGGCCGCACCAGCAGCCGGTGCGGTCCGGCAACCGCGCACAGCTCCGCCGGGTGCGAACACGTGACACCGACCGTGCACGCTCGCCGGCCGCGATCCGCGCGTGCGCCCTCCGAAATCACGCCTCGGGGCACCGGGCATCCGCGAGCGAGAGCGGATGCGGGCGGGCTGGTGGCGACGCACCGGGGGTAGGGGCGGGCGATCGGAGTCGGGGGTGGTTCGGCCGACTAGGCTTCGGGACCGTGGCGGTAGTGGACGGCGCGCGGCGCAGAGTGATCGAACTGGGACGCCGGGCGCTCGGCCTGGACGTCTCACCCGCTGATCACACGATCGCGGTGCTGCACACCGCCGACGCGGACGCACCGGGACTGGACCGGCGAGAAACGCTGCAGCTGATGCGGATCCGCCTGCTCGGGGCGACCGGCGCGGTGATCATGGCGATCGCGGCCCTGGGCGTCGGGGCGCAGCCGGTGCACCAGAACCCCACCTCCGGGGTGCGGGTGCTGGGCTTCTTCGCGCGGGCGCACACCTCGACCCTGGCGCTGTGCATGATCGGCGCGGTTCTGGTGGTCATGGCGTGGCTGCTGCTCGGGCGCTTCGCCGTCGGCGGGTGGGGCGGCAACCCGCTGCACCGGCTCACGCGCTCGCAGCTCGATCGCACGCTGCTGCTGTGGATCATCCCGCTCAGCGTCGCACCGCCCATGTTCAGCAACGACGTGTATTCGTATCTGGCGCAGAGCGAGATCGCCGCGCGCGGACTGGACCCCTACGAGGTCGGGCCCGCGGGCGGGCTGGGCATCAACAACGTCCTGACCAACAACGTGCCCAACATCTGGCGCGAGACCCCGGCGCCCTACGGCCCGCTGTTCCTGTGGATGGGTCGCGGCATCGCGGAACTGACCGGCGACAACATCATCGCCGGGGTGTGGCTGCACCGGCTGCTCGTACTCGCGGGCGTCGCGCTCATGGTGTGGGCGCTGCCGCGGCTGGCCCGGCGCTGCGGCGTGGCCGCGGTCAGCGCGCTGTGGCTGGGCGCGGCGAACCCGCTGGTGCTGTTCCACCTGGTCGGCGGCGTGCACAACGACGCGATCATGCTCGGGCTGATGCTGGCCGGCCTGGAATTCTGCCTGCGGGCCGCCGAGGACACCCACCCGTTCGACCGGCGCGCGTGGGCGCTGCTGGTCTTCGGGACCGTGATCATCGCGCTGTCCTCCTCCATCAAGATCACCTCGATCATCGCGCTCGGCTTCGTCACCATGGCGCTGGCCAAACGCTGGGGCGGCGGGCTGAAGGTCGTCATCGGCACCGGCGCGCTGCTGGGCGTCATCGCCCTGGCCACCACGTTGTTTGTGAGCGGCGTCAGCGGCCTCGGCTTCGGCTGGGTGCACACCCTCAATGTGGCCAGCGCCGTGCGCAGTTGGATGTCGCTGCCCACCGCCATCGGGGTCATCACCGGATTCGGCGGCGTACTGCTCGGACTCGGCGACCACACGACGGCGCTGCTCGCCATCACCCGGCCGATCGCCGGCACCGTCGCCGCGTTCATCACCGTGCGCATGCTCGTGGCCACCTGGACCGGCCGCCTGCATCCGGTCGGCGCGATGGGCGTTTCCCTCGGCGCGATCGTGCTGCTGTTCCCGGTCGTGCAGCCCTGGTATCTGCTGTGGGCCATCGTCCCGCTCGCGGCCTGGGCCAACCGGCCCGCGTTCCGGGTGCCCGCCGTCTGCTTCTCCGCCGTGGTCAGCGTGATCGTCATGCCGCGCGGCGCCGACTTCTACGTCTTCCAGATCGTCGAGTCCGCCATCGCCAC
This sequence comes from Nocardia sp. NPDC055321, assembly GCF_053645575.1. Lineage (NCBI taxonomy): Bacteria > Bacillati > Actinomycetota > Actinomycetes > Mycobacteriales > Nocardiaceae > Nocardia > Nocardia sp. NPDC055321. The sequence goes on along the minus strand of NZ_JBSHMS010000008.1, from coordinate 227,354 downwards.
CGTGATCGTGGGCCTGGCGTTCATCTTCCTGACCCGAAATGTGCTGCCGTGGCGCAAACAGCCGGGGGTGTCGGCTCCGTCACAGCAGCCCACGGCCTACGGTGTCTCATCGTGACCGCAGCCTCCGCACCCGCCGTCAAAGTCGACGGCATTGTGAAACGCTTCGGCGAGACCACCGCGGTGGACGGCATCAGCTTCGAGATCGAACGCGCGCAGGTGCTGGCCCTGCTCGGCCCCAACGGCGCGGGCAAGACGACCACCACCGAAATGTGCGAGGGCTTCGTCGCCCCCGACGCGGGCAGCGTGCGCGTGCTCGGCCTGGATCCCGTCGCGGATTCGGATCGCCTGCGCCCGCGCATCGGCGTCATGCTGCAGGGCGGCGGCGCGTACCCCGGATCGCGCGCGGGCGAGATGCTCGACCTGGTCGCCTCGTACTCCGCGCGGCCGCTGGACCCGGAATGGCTGCTGAAAACCCTCGGCCTGCAGGACGCCCGCCGCACCCCCTACCGGCGGCTCTCGGGCGGTCAGCAGCAGCGGCTGGCACTGGCGTGCGCGCTGGTCGGCCGCCCCGAGATCGTCTTTCTCGACGAGCCCACCGCCGGATTGGACGCCCAGGCCCGGCATCTGGTGTGGGAGCTCATCGACGCGCTGCGCCGGGACGGTGTGAGCGTGCTGCTCACCACGCACCTCATGGACGAGGCCGAACAGCTCGCCGATCAGCTGGTCATCATCGACCACGGGCGCATCGTGGCCCAGGGCACCCCGAGCGAGGTCACCTCGCACAACGCCGAGGGCCGCCTGGCCTTCACGGCCCCGCCGAATCTGGACCTGTCGCTGCTGGAAGCCGCACTGCCGGAAGGGTTCCTGCCCAAGGAGGCCACCCCGGGCTCCTATCAGCTGCGCGGCGAGATCACCCCGCAGGTGCTGGCCACCGTCACCGCGTGGTGCGCGCGAATCGACGTGCTGCCCACCGATATTCGCATCGACCAGCGCCGGCTGGAAGATGTCTTCCTCGAACTCACCGGACGGGAACTGCGCGGATGACCGAGACGCTGAACCGCTTCGCGCCGGGCACCTTCGCCCCGAATCCGCAGCCGACGACCCGGGCCCGCATGATGGCCGCCCAGACACGGCTGGAACTGATCCTGCTGCTGCGCAACGGCGAACAGCTGCTGCTGACCATGTTCATCCCGATCACGCTGCTGATCGGCCTGACGCTGCTGCCGCTGACCGGGCTCGGCGAGCACCGGGTCGATCGAATCGTGCCCGCGGTCATGATGGTCGCGGTCATGTCGACCGCGTTCACCGGGCAGGCCATCGCGGTCGGCTTCGATCGCCGCTACGGCGCACTCAAACGCCTCGGGGCCACCCCGCTGCCGCGCTGGGGAATCGTCGCGGGCAAGTGCGCGGCGGTGCTGATCGTGGTGGTGCTGCAGTCGATTCTGCTGGGCGCCATAGGTTTCGCGCTGGGCTGGCGGCCCTCGATCGCCGGGCTCGCGCTGGGCGCGATCGTGATCGCGCTGGGCACGGCGACCTTCGCGGCGCTGGGCCTGCTGCTGGGCGGCACGCTCAAGGCCGAGATCGTCCTGGCGCTGGCGAACGTGCTCTGGTTCGTCATGCTGGGCATCGCGAGCCTGGTGCTGATGTCCGACGACGTCCCGCAGGCGGTGAACCTGCTCGCGCGCGCGGTGCCCTCGGGCGCGCTGACCGCGACCCTGGAACGGGCGTTGCAGGGCGGCGTGGACTGGTACGGGTTCGCGGTGCTGGCCGGCTGGGGCGGGCTCGCCGGCTGGCTGGCGACCAAGTACTTCCGCTTCGACTAGACGCGCGCTGCCACCCGTTTCGGGTCACCCGGCGCAATCCACGACACGCCGTAGTAGGCCCGATGACGGGGTGGAATGCGCTCCCGCTACCATCGACGCGTGCTATCTCGCGCCTTCCAGCGATTCGCCGACCGGTTCCCGCTCCCCTCCCAGCGGACGCAGCTGATCATCGCCTTCGCGGTGATCCTGTCGCAGGCCGGAATCTCGGTCACCGGAGCCATCGTCCGCGTCACCGCCTCCGGGTTGGGCTGCCCCACCTGGCCGCAGTGCTTCCCGGGCAGCTTCGTCCCGGTCACCGTGGCCGAGGTGCCGGTGATCCACCAGGCGGTCGAATTCGGCAATCGCCTGCTGACTTTCGCGGTGACCCTGTGCGCGGCCGCCGTGGTGATCGCGGTGACCCGGGCCCGGCGCCGGCGCGAGGTGCAGATCTACGCCTGGCTGATGCCCGGCGGCACCGTGCTGCAGGCCATCATCGGCGGTATCACCGTGCGCACGGGCCTGCTGTGGTGGACCGTGGCGGTGCACCTGCTGGTGTCGATGCTCATGGTGTGGCTGGCCACCCTCCTGTACGCCAAGATCGCCGAACCGGACTACGGCACCGAAACCATCCTGGTACCCAAGCCGCTGCGCCTGCTCACCGCCCTGAGCGGAATCGCGCTCAGCGCAACGCTTGTCGCGGGCACGCTGGTGACCGCGGCCGGTCCGCACGCCGGTGACAAGAGCATCGAGCGCCCGGTCGCCCGGCTCGAGGTGGAGATCAGCACGCTGGTGCACCTGCACGCGGAGCTGCTGGTCGCCTACCTGAGCCTGGTCGTCGGTCTCGGCTTCGGCCTGGCCGCCATCGGCATGACCGCCGCGATCCGCAAGCGCCTGATCGTCCTGATCGCCCTGATCTCGAGCCAGGCCCTGGTCGGCATCGTGCAGTACTTCACCGACGTCCCGGCCGCGCTGGTCGCCATCCACGTCGGCGGCGCCGCGGCCTGTGTGGCCGCGACCGCCGCCCTGTGGGCGTCGATGCGCACCCGAGAAACGGTCGCGGCGGTCGAGCAGACCACCGAACCCGAACTGGTGCGATAGGCGGGGACGACCGACCCGAGGACCCTGTCAGGCGCCGTCGTAGGCGCGGCGCAGGGTCTCGATGTCCATCTTCTTCATCGGCATGAAGGCGGCGGTGACCCGGTCGACCTGTTCGGGGGTGCCGTTCTGCAGCATCTCGTCGGCGACGGCGGGCGAAATCTGCCAGGACACCCCGTAGCTGTCCTTACACCACCCGCACTGTTCCGCGGCCGGGTCGGCGGACAGCAGTTTCCAGTAGCGATCGATCTCGTCCTGGGTGTCGCAGGGGACCAACAGGGACACGGCCTCGTTGAAGGTGAAGCCGTGGTCCGGGCTCGAGCTGTCCATCGCGGTGAGCCAGGTGTCGGACAGCCGGAAATCGGTGAACATGACCGACCCCTCGGGTTCGGGGGCGTCGGGCGGATAGGGCGCCAGGGTGCCGCGTTGCGAGTCGGGGAAGACCGACAGGTAGAAGTCGGTGGCCTCGCGGGCCTTGCCCGCGACATCACCGACGAACAGCAGCGACGGAACGATGAACGGTCGCGGCTCACCGGCCGGATCGGTGAGCATGAGCTGCCAGGTGAAGCCGTATTTGTCGGCGACCCACCCGTAGCGTTCGCTGAACGGGTAGGTGTCCAGCGGCATCAGCGCGGCGCCACCGTCGGACAGCGCGGCCCAGGCCGCGTCGAGGTTGTCGCGGGCCCGCGGGTCACGGGACGGATCGAAGTTGACGATGAAGGAGATCGACGGATTCGGCGTGAACACCGGGCCCGCGCTGATCGCCATGAACTGCTGGCCGGCCAGCGTGAAATAGACGATGTCACTCTCGCCCGTCGGACTCGGCACATTGCGAATGGTCGTCACGCTCGTGACGGCGGAGTCCGGGAAAACGCTCGTATAGAACTCCGCGGCTTCACGTGCCTGATCGTCGAACCAGAGGTGGGGGACGATTGAGGTCATCACCCGATGCTAGCCCCGGCGCGATCAGGTTCGGTCCGCGATGGCGATGTGGCCGGTGCGCAGAAATCGGGGGCGGCGCGGGGTGATGTCGAGGTCTTGCGCGATCGTCAGCAGATCGATGTCGGTGGTCACCTCGAAACCGTGTGCGGCGAGCAGGGATTGGAGTACCGGCGGGGTCCAGGACGAGCGGAAGGGCTCGTCGGCGAGGGGGTTCGGGCGGCGCGCCCCGCGCAGGAGAAGACCCAGCGCCTTGCGGCCGAGGGCGTTCATGGGCGAGGGCACGGGATAGCTTATGACGAAGCGGCTGCCCGGGGCGCTCACCGCCGCGACCAGGGCGACTGTCGCCGTGACCTGGTCCGGGGTCAGGTACGGCACGACCCCTTCCCAGATCCACGTGGTGGGCACCCCCGCCTCATGGCCGGATTCGGCCAGGCGAGCGGCGAGAGAGTCCTCGGCGAAGTCGACCGGAACGAACGTCAGCGATTTCGCCAGGGGTGTGCGCTCCCCCAACCGGGCCCGTTTGTCCTGCTGCGAGGCGGGCTGATCCACCTCGAAAACCGCCGTGCCGGCGAGTTCGGGCATCCGCCAGGCACGGGCGTCCAGACCCGCGCCGAGCACCACCAGTTGCGGATGCGCGCTGTCGCGCACGCCGTCATCGATGGCGACCGTGCGGGCGGCCATGAGTTCGGCTGTGCCGGAGAGCAGTTCGAACTCCATGCGCGGCCCGAAGCCCTCGGGGCGCTCCCCCGCCCGGGCGAGCGCCACGGGATCGCGCTCGTCGGCGTGCAGCAGCTGCACCGCGAGCGGATCCGCGAAACGCCCCACCGCCAACCGGCCGTCGGCCACCGCGCGGCCCTGGCACACCAGGACCGCCGTTCGACTCGCCTTGCGCTCGATCATCGTTGAATTATCCGCGGCCCGGGCACGCGCGCCGGGACGACAGGCTCAGAAGTTCTGCCAGGCCGGCTTGTTCTCGAAGGCGAAGCGGTAGTAGTCCACGGATTTGAGGTACGAGGCCGCGCTCGGATCCACGATGACCGTCACGTGCGGATGCATCTGCAGGATCGAGGCCGGGCAGTAGGCCGAGACGGGTCCTTCGACCGCCGCCGCGACCGCCTCGGCCTTGCCCATGCCGATCGCGATCATCACCAGATGCTCGGCGTCGCCGATGGTTCCGAGGCCCTGGGTGAGCACGTGGGTCGGCACCTTGGACAGGTCGTTGTCGAAGAACCGCGCGTTGTCCTCGCGGGTCTGCGGGGTCAGCGTCTTCACGCGGGTGCGCGAGCGCAGCGAGGAGCCGGGCTCGTTGAAGCCGAGGTGGCCGTTGGCCCCGATGCCCAGGATCTGCACGGCGACCGGACCGTTCTCGGCGATCTTGCGCTCGTAATCGGCGGCGGCGGCCGGGATGTCGGCCGCGGACCCGTCCGGGGTGTGCACCAGCGCGTCGTCGAAGTCCACGTAGGAGGTGAACTCGTCGCGGATGAACTGGCGGTAGGACTGCGGATGTCCGGCGGACAGCCCGATGTACTCGTCGAGCAGGAACGCCTGCACCCCGGCGAAGCTGAGTTCGTCGTCGTTGTACTGGCGAATCATCTCGCGGTAGGCGCCCAGCGGGGAGGAGCCGGTGGCCAGGCCGATCGAGCGGGCGCCGGCGCGAACGTGGTCGGCCATGATCCGACCCGCCAGCACTCCGGCGTCGACCAGGTTTTCGGCGATCACGAGTTCCATGGAATTCCGTCCTTGTACACGGTCAATGGGTTCAGGTGGTGGTCGGTGACGAGCAGATCCGCCCGCAGGCCCGGGCGCAGCGCACCGACCCGGTGCGCGAGGCCGAGCAGGCGGGCGGGGGTGGCGGCCGCCGCGAGGGCGGCATCCCAGAGCTCCACGCCCGCGTGGAACACGGTGCGGCGCAGCACATCCGACGCCGAGGCGGTGCCGCCGGCGATAGCGCCCGGACCGTGCGGGTCGTACAGGCGCGACACGCCGTCCCGCACCACGACATCCAGACTGCCCAGCTGGTACCGGCCGTCGGGTTCGCCGGCGGCGGCCATGGCGTCGGTGATGAGCGCGAGATTGTGCGGTCCGAGCGTGTCGAAGACCATCCGCACGGTGCCGTCGGCCAGGTGCACGCCGTCGGCGATGACCTCGGCCACCACGTCACCGCGCCCGGCCGCGGCCATGGCGGCGGTGAGGAAGTTCGCGTCGCGATGCGCGAGGGCGGGCATCGCGTTGAACAGGTGGGTGATGGACACCCGCCGGCCCCGGTACATGGCGTGCACCGAGCGGTCGTAGTCGGCGACGGTATGGCCCAGGGACAGCACGACATTCGCCTCGGCGAGCACATCGGCGAGCGCGTCGAACCCGTTCACCTCCGGGGCGATGGTGACCGAGACGATCCGGCCGCCCGCGTGGTCGACGAGCCGGCGCAGCATGGCCGGGTCGCCGTCGTGGATGCGTGCGGGATCGTGTGCGCCCCGCCGGTGTTCGCTGATGAACGGGCCCTCGAGGTGGATGCCCGCGAGCAGTCCGGAATCGACGGCGGGGCCCAGCACGTCGATACGAGCGCGCAGTTCGTCCTCGGTCGCCGAGACCAGCGAGGCCACCAGCGTGGTGGTGCCCCGGCCGCGATGGAAGCCGGCGGCCGCCGCGACACCCGCGGGATCGGCGTCCGGGAAGCCGAATCCGCCGCCGCCGTGGCAGTGCACGTCGATGAGCCCGGGCATGATCACCGGCGGCGGACCGGTGACCGTGGGCTGTTCGCCCGGGAAGTCCCGGGCCGATCCCACGTACTCCAGGACCGGTCCGTCGAAGGACACCACGCCGTCGGGGATGTCGCCCGCGTCGGTGAGGGTGAGGATCCGGCCGCGCAGGGTCGTCCTCACCGACCTCGCCCCAGGGCTGTCCGGGCCGCGTGAACCGCGTCCGCGGCGGTGCGCGCGGCCACCACGGCGGCCGCCGCGGCCCGGCACTGTTCGAGGGTGACCGCCGCGAGCGCTGCCCGCACACCGGCCAGCGAGCGCGGCGCCATCGACAGCGTCTCGACTCCCAAACCGACCAGCACGCAGGCGAATTCGGGATTGGACGCCGATTCGCCGCACACCCCGACCTTGACGTCGTTCCGGTTCGCTCCCGCCACCACCGCGGCGATCGTCGCGGCCAGCGCGGGCTGCCACGGGTCGTGCAGCGGAGCCAGCGCGGAGGACATGCGGTCCGCGCCGAACAGATACTGCGACAGGTCGTTGGTGCCGATCGAGAAGAAGTCCACTTCCGCGCCCACGTGCTCCGAACGCAGTGCGGCGGCGGGGATCTCGATCATGACGCCCGCCGCGTCGAGCCCGGCGGCCCGCGCGCGGGTGACGAAGTAGTTCGCCTCCTCGACGGTGGCGACCATGGGCGCCATGACCTTGACCGCCGCGCCGGTGTCCCGGCGGGCGGCCTCGATCGCGGTGAGCTGATCGAGCAGTGTCCCCTCATCGACACTGCTCAATCGCAATCCACGTATTCCGAGCGCCGGGTTCTCCTCGTCCGGCAGGCCGAGGAACGGCAGCGGCTTGTCCGAGCCCGCGTCCAGGGTGCGCACGGTGACGGGCCGCTCCCCCAGTTCGGCGAACACCTCGGCGTATTTGGCGGTCTGCTCTTCCACCGTGGGCGCGGTCTGCGCGCCGAGGAACAGGAATTCGGTGCGGAAGAGCCCGACGCCCTCCGCGCCGAGTTCCACCGCGAGCCGGGCGTCGGCCGCGCTGCCCACGTTGGCCAGCAGCGGAACCGCGTGCCCGTCGGCCGTGCGGCCGGGTCCGGTGGGCGCGTCCGCCTGCCGCGCACGCGCGGCGAGCGCTTCCTCGCGACGCGCCGCGTCGGGTTCGAGCCGCACGATTCCGGTCGTGCCGTCCAGCACCACCTCGGTGTTCTCCGCGATCTCGACCGCGCCGGGGGCGGCGACCACGGCCGGAATCCCCAGGGCCTTGGCCAGAATGGCGGTGTGCGAGGTGGGACCGCCCGCCACGGTGAGCAGGCCGACGACGATCTCGGGATCGAGAGTGGCGGTGTCGGCGGGTGCGAGGTCCTGTGCCGCGAGCACGAAAGGCGTAGCGCTGTCCGGGATTCCGGGCGGGTCGACGCCGAGCAGTTCGGCAACCACGCGCTGCCCGACATCGCGCAGATCCGACGCGCGTTCGGCCATCATGCCGCCGAGGGCGGACAGTTGCCCGGCGAAGTGCGCCACCGTCTCGGTGACCGAGTGGGCGGTCGGGCCGCCCGCCCGGATGCCCGCGCGCACCTGGTCGAGCAGCGCGGGGTCCGCGGCCAGCGCCGAGGTCATGAACAGGATGTCCGCGGCCGGGCCCCGCGCTTCGAGCGCCTGGGCGGAGTACCGCGCCGCGACGGCCTCGAAAGCGGCTTCGGCGCGGGCGATCTCGGCCTCGACGTCGCTCCCGGGGGTATCGGAGGCGCTGGTGACCGGCGCGGACGCCAGCCACTTCACCGGTCCGAGCGCCACTCCGGGAGCGGCGGCGACACCGTGGATCTCACGCGTCAAGATCGGTCTCCAGCAGGGTGACGAGCCGGTCGAGCGCGGCGTCGTTGCCCTCGTCGGTCGACAGGGTGACGGTGTCGCCCTGCTTGACGCCCAGCGTCATGACCTGCAGCAGACTGCCCGCGGCGACGGCGGGCTTGCCGTCGATCGAAATCGTCACGGGCACGGCCGATTCGGCGGCCGCCTTGGCGAACAGGGCGGCCGGGCGGGCATGCAGCCCGGTCTTGGACGCGACGGTGGCGGTACGGGTGATCATTACGCGACGTTCTCCTTCTCGATCTCTTCTTCGTCGGGTTCACGACCCGGTGTCGGCAGATTCCAGCGCTTGATGATGAAGCTGAAGGTGACGTAGTAGAGGACGGCGTAACCCAAGCCTATGGGGATGAGCAGCAGCGGATGCGTTGCCTTGCCGAAGTTCAGCAGATAGTCGATGGCGCCCGCGGAGAAGGTGAAGCCGTCGTGGATGCCCAGCGCGTTGGTCAGCGCGAGGGCCGAACCGGTGAAGAGCGCGTGGATGAGCAGCAGCGGCCAGGCCACGAAGATGAACGCGAATTCCAGCGGTTCGGTGATGCCGGTGACGAAGGCGGTCAGACCGGTGGAGAGCATGATGCCGCCGACCACCTTGCGGTTCTCGGGCTTGGCGTTGCGCCAGATGGCCAGGGCCGCGGCGGGCAGGCCGAACATCATGATCGGGAAGAAGCCGGTCATGAAGGTGCCCGCGGACGGGTCGCCGGCCAGGAAGCGCGGAATGTCGCCGTGGGCGCCGTTGTAGTCGCCGATCACGAACCACACCACCGAGTTCAGGATGTGGTGCAGACCCAGCGGCAGCAGCAGGCGGTTGGCGAAGCCGAAGATGCCGCCACCCGCGACCGCGTTGTTCGCGACGGTCTCACCGAGCCAGGTCAGCCCGGCGTTGAAGGCCGGGTAGACGAACGACATCGCCACGCCGATGACCACGGCGGCGCACGCGGTCAGGATCGGGACCAGGCGGCGGCCGGAGAAGAAGCCGAGGTAGTCCGGTAGCTGGGTGCGGTGGTAGCGCTGCCACAGTATGGCCGCGGTCAGGCCCATGACAATGCCGCCCAGGACACCGAAGTTCACCAGGGCCTGAGCGCCTTTGGTGTCGGTCTTGCCCTCCATGACCACCGGGGACATGGCTTTCAGTACGCCGTTGAAGGCCAGGTAGCCGACGACGGCGGCCAGGGCCGTCGAGCCGTCGGCCTTCTTGGCCCAGCCGATGGCGATGCCGACCGCGAACAGCAGGGGGAGGTTGTCGAGCAGTGCGCCACCGGCTCCGGCGATGACATCGGCGACGGTCTCGGTCGCCGACCAGCGGCCGAGCATGTCGTCCTGTCCCAGCCGTACGAGCAGGCCCGCGGCGGGTAGCGTGGCGATCGGCAGCATCAAGCTGCGGCCGAGTTTCTGCAGTCCGGACAGGTCGATTGTCTTGCGCGCGCTCTGGGCGGCATCGGCCATAGCGGTGGTCCTCAGTCTGTGAATAGGGTCACCCGACGGTATGGTGACTGGTTATAACCACAGTAAACTGGTTATAACCACCTTTGTCCACTCGACACGCACGGAGGAAAGATGTCGAAAGTCGATCAGATCGTCGCCGGACTCGGCGGCACCGCCAACATCGTCGAAGTCGAGGGGTGCATCACCCGGCTGCGCGTCGAGGTGAAGGACGCCTCCCTCGTGAACGAGAAGGACCTCAAGGCGGCGGGCGCGCACGGCGTGGTCAAGGCCGGCGCCGCGGTCCAGGTCGTGGTCGGCCCGACCGCCGACGCCCTGGCCGAAGACATCAACGACCTCCTCTGAGCGCGATGAGCACACAGATTCTCGCGCCGCTGCCCGGCACCGCGATCCCGCTGTCCGAGGTGCCCGACCCGGTGTTCTCGGCCGAGATGGTCGGCGCCGGCGTGGCCATCGAACCGCCCGACACCGACGACGACATCACGGTGGTGGCACCCGTCGCGGGCACGATCGTGAAGCTGCACCCGCACGCGGCGGTGATCCTGACCGACGCGGGCGCCGGCGTGCTCCTGCACGTGGGCATCGACACCGTAGGCAAGACCGACCTGTTCCGGTTGCAGGCCGCCGAGGGCGATCGCGTGGAGGCCGGCCAGGCCCTGGTGACGTTCTCCCCCAACGCGGTTCGCCGTATGGGGCTGAGCGCCGCCGTGCCGGTCGTGGTGATGGACACCGCGCCGGGCTCGGCCCGCGACGCGGCGGCCGGAACGGTGGAAACGGGTGCGGTGCTCTTCTCGATCTGAGGAGGTTCACACATCGAGCCCCGGCCCTTCGCGGGCAGGGGCTCGATCGCTGTCACGGCCGCGAAATCGACCGGGGCTCAGTCGTTCTGGTTGCCGTCGCCGGCGGAGACGGTCATGTAGACCTGGTAGCGGTCGGCGCGGTACCAGGACTGGGCATGCTCGACACAGCGGTCGCGCGAATAGGATTGGCGATCGAACGCCAGCAGCGGCGACCCCACGTCGGTGCCCAGCCAGCCCGCGCCACGCTCGTCGGCGGCCACCGCGCGCACCGTCTGATCGGCACGGTCGATCGGGCAGTCGTACTCCTTGGCCAGCAGCGAGTACAGCGACTGCGTGAGGTCGTGATCGAGCAGGCCGGGCAGCAGGTCGGCGCGATACCAGCCGTCGTCGATCGAGATCGGCAGACCGTCGGCCAGGCGCAGGCGCACCAGGTGAAAAGCCTTGTCCTCGATGGAGAGTCCGAGCGCGGCGACCGTCGCGGGCGGCGGCGGCGCGAGATCGGTGTGCAGCACCACGGTGCTGGGGGTGCGGCCCAGGCGGCGCATGTCGTCGCTGAACGAGGCCATGTGCAGGCGCGAGCGGGCCACGCGTTCGGCGACGAAGGTCCCCTTGCCCGGAACCCGGGTGATCACGCCCTCGGAGTCGAGCTGGCCGAGCACCTCGCGCACGGTCATGCGGCTGACGCGGTAGTCGTCGCAGAGCTGGCGTTCACTGGGCAGCATCTCGCCGGGGCGCAACTGGGAGCACAGCGTGGTCAGCGCGGAACGCAACTGCGCCTGTTTCGTCACTCGGCCCGACACGGCATCCTTCACTTGTGCACGCTCCCGCGCCCGGCGGGAGCGGTGACTTGTGAGCAGGGACCTACTTCTCGTTGCGCGCCTTGGGGAATCGCTTCTGCTTGGCGACCCAGCCGGCCATCTTCGCCCAGTGCCCCTTCGCCGGGGTGACCAGGTTCACGAGTTCACGATTCCATTCATCGGCCTCGGTGAGCCCGTCCACGACCTCGACGAGTTCCTTCGCGGTGGCCAGATCGCCCACGACGCGGTCGCCGAGCACGCCGTCCTGACCGACCAGGGTGACGCGCACACCGATACGGCCGATGGGCTGCAGCACCGCGGTGGCGGAACCGCCGTGGTCGGAGACGAATCCCTTCACCGAGTCGACGACGGACGGCGACAGCTTGACGGGTGCCGGGGCAGCGGTAGTGCTCATGCCCGCAGTTTACCCATGGGTAGATCGAAGTCCACGAACGGCGGCCGTCGTCCGCCCGGTCGCACGCCGGGTGTAGAAACGACTCATGCGCGCCATCCAGGTTTCCGAGCACGGTGGTCCCGAGGTCCTGCGCACCGCACAGGTGCCCGATCCGCAGGCCGGGCCGGGGCAGTTGCTGGTCGAGACCGAGGCGATCGGCGTGAACTTCATCGACACCTACATCCGCACCGGGCGCTACCCGCAGGCGGTGCCGTACGTGCCCGGCTCCGAGGGCAGCGGCGTGGTGCTCGCGGTCGGCGCCGGCGTCACCGACTTCCGGGCCGGGGACCGGGTGGCGTGGGCCGCCGCGCCCGGCAGCTACGCCGAGCAGGTCGTGGTGGACGCCGCGGTGGCGATCCCGGTGCCCGCGGGCGTGGAGCCCGCGGTCGCGGCGTCGGCGCTGCTGCAGGGCATGACGGCGCACTACCTCATCGAGTCGGTCTACAAGCCCGAGCCGGGCGAGACCGTACTGGTGCACGCGGGCGCGGGCGGGGTCGGGCTGATCCTGACCCAGCTGCTGGCCGCGCGCGGGGTGCGGGTCGTCACCACCGTGTCCACCGACGACAAGGACAAGCTCTCGCGCGAGGCGGGCGCGGCCGAGGTGCTGCGCTACGACGAGATCGCCGCGCGGGTAAGGGAACTCACCGGCGGCGTGGGTGTGGCGGCGGCCTACGACGGCGTCGGGGCCTCCACCTTCGAGGCGAGTCTGGCGTCGCTGCGCGTACGCGGCACCCTCGCGCTGTTCGGTGCGGCCAGCGGGCCGGTGCCGCCCTTCGATCTGCAGCGCCTCAACCCGGCCGGCTCGATCTTCGTCACCCGGCCGACCCTGGTGCACTACACCCGCGATCGCGCCGAATTGCTGTGGCGCGCGGGCGACATCATGAACGCCATCGCCGACGGGACGCTCTCGATCCGGGTCGGGGCGACGTATCCCCTCGCCCAGGCCGAGCAGGCGCACCGCGATCTGGAGGGGCGCAAGACCACGGGATCGATTGTCCTGCTGCCCTAGTCGGACGTATTCGGCAGATCGACCGCCGGGAACTGAACGACCGCCGAACTCGGCTGTTTCGTATGGGCCGCCCTGATCCCCGGTCGCGAGGTTGCCGGCGCCCCGCGTGCCCGGGCCCATATCTGTACGCGACAGCGCGGATCATGCCCGCGGCGCGGTCAGTAGTCTCGGCCGGTGAGGCCGCGGTAGGTGAAGCGGGTCAGGGCGTCGATCGCTTCCTGGTCGGTGAGTTCGATCGCGCCTTCCTCCACGGCCTGGAGCAGGCCGGTGGCGAGCAGGAACATCATGGCGAGACTGGCGTCGACGCTGCCGGGCAGTTCCAGACCCGCGGGCCCGAACCCGTCGACGTGGTCGGCCATCTCCGTGCGTTGCTGTGTCCCGAAATCGGCCGCCATCCGGGCGAACTCGGCGTTGACCAGGCCCGCCTGATGCACCGCGCGCATGACCGCCCAATTCTCGCGGGCGAAGTCCCAGTACTCGGCCAGGTGGTAGCGCACCGCCGCCGGATCGGTGAAGTCCGGATTGTGCTCGGGCCGCTCGGCCGCTGAATCACCTTCGTCGGCAAGGTCTTTCAGGAGCGCCTGGAGCAGCTCCTCCTTGCTCGCGAAGTGGTTGTAGAACGAGCCCGCCGAGCGCCCCGCCGCCGCGGTGATGTCGGTGATCTTGGTGTTCAGATAGCCGCGCTCGGCGAACAGCCCGCGCGCGGCGGCCTTGAGCGCCTGTTCGGTCTCCGTCGACTTCTCCCGGCGTCGCCCGGCCACGCACACCACCTCCTTGACAGCGGAAAGTACCACCCACAATACTGAATCCACATTCAGTGAATCTCGATTCAGTAATTGGAGCCGTCATGTCAGTGCAGGTCCTCATCGCCGGCGCCGGTCCCACCGGCCTCACCCTCGCCATCGACCTCGCCCGGCGCGGCGTGCCGGTGCGCGTCATCGACCGTGCCGCCGAATTCTTCGACGGCTCGCGCGGGGACGGGATCCAGCCGCGCACGCTGGAGGTGTTCGACGATCTCGGAGTCCTGGCGGCGGTCCTGGCCGCCGGTTCGCCGCAGGCCACCCTGCAGGTGCACATCGGCGGCGAACACGTCATGGACCGGCGGATGACCGCGTGGCGGGAGCCGACTCCGGCCGTGCCGCAACCGAATCCGTGGGTGCTCGGGCAGTCCGACACCGAACGGCTGCTGCGCGAGCGGCTCGCGGAGTTCGGGGTGCGGGTCGAACTCGGCACGGAACTGACCGATTTCACCGCCGACGCGGACGGGGTGAGCGCCACCCTGGTCCGCGGCGGCGAGTCCGAGACCGTGCGCGCGGATTACCTCGTCGGCGCGGACGGCGGGCGCAGCACCGTGCGCAAACGGCTCGGCATCGCCTTCGAGGGCGTCACCGACGAGTCGGTGCGCATGCTGCTCGGCGACGTGCGCGCCGACGCCCTCGACCACGGGTTCGGCTACTGGTTCGCCCGGCCGGACGCGCCGATGGACGGCATCGCGCTGACCCCACTGCCGGGCGGACGGCACTTCCAGTTCGCCACAGCCGTATCCGGGGACGGCGACGCGAATCTGGCCGTGCTGCAACGGTATGTGCGCGAGCGCTCGGGGCGTTCGGACATCGAGCTCGCCGACCTCGGCTGGGCGACGGTGTGGCGTCCCAATACCCGCCTGGCCGAACGGTTCCGGGAGGGCCGGGTGCTGCTGGCCGGGGACGCCGCGCACGTGCATCCGCCCACCGGCGGACAGGGCCTGAACACCGGGGTGCAGGACGCCTACAACCTGGGCTGGAAACTCGAAGTCGCACTGCGTGATCCCGGAGCCGACAGCGAGGCGCTGCTCGACTCCTACGCGACCGAGCGCCGGGCGGTGGCCGCACAGGTGCTCGGGCTCTCCTCGGAACTGCTGGACAAGGCGGTGCAGGGTGATCCGGACGCCATGGATCGGGAGGGTACGCATCAGCTCGACCTGAGCTATCGGATGCTGTTCCCGGACACCGGTTCCGCGGATCTGCGCACCGGTGACCGCGCGCCCGATGCGCCGCTGGTGACCGGTGACGGCCGGAATGTCCGGTTGTTCGACATGTTCCGGGGACCGCACGCGACGCTGCTGATATTCGGCGACGGTGCGCCGGCGCTCGAATCCTTCGGGGTGCGACCGCGCCTCGTCCGGATCGTACGGCCCGGGGCACGGAGCGAGAACGCGCTGATCGACGCCGACGGGCACGCCGCCCGCGCCTACGACGCCGCCGACGGCACCCAGATCCTGGTCCGCCCTGACGGATACGTGGGGGCACGCACGCGCTGAGCGGGTATCCGCCCGGCGCCCGGATGATTCGGGCCTCGAGCGGGGTCATCCGCCCGGCATCGCCGTGTCATCCGGATCAGCGCAACGGGGTTCGAGCCACGCGTTCGAACACCCGAGGCGTCTGTTCCGGGTGTCGGGCGCACACCCGCGAACGAGCCCCGGCCGGACCCAGACCGATTCCGGCAACCGGTGAGTTGCCCTCCCCCGGCGCGTCGTTCGGCGAAAGCGTGCAGAATGATCTTGCTGCACCGCAAGACGATTCGCCACGTCCGATCACGGGACGCCGTAAGGTTGTCGCGGCGTTCGTTCGGGCGGGCGGCAGGTAGAGGCATCGGTCAGAGGTGGTTCGCATGTTGGTGAAGGTCCGAAACGACGACCCGTCGCGGTTGTCGGCCACCGAGCGCACCGTCGTGAACTGGCTCAAGTCGTGGAGCGGCCCGCACGCGGTGCCGGGCATCGCGATCGTGCAGTGCCAGGACGCGGACGTGGTGGTGTGGACGCCGCAGACCAGTGTCGTGGTCGGCGTGCACGGTTTCACCGAGCGGGTCACCGGCACCCTCACCTGCGCGCAGGACGAGCCCTGGACGATCGACGGCAAACCCGCGCCCATCGACGGGGACGCCAATCCGCTCGAGCGGGTGCGGCGCCAGACCGCCGAGCTCGCCCGCCAGCTGAGATCCGCGCCCGGACGGGAGGAAGTTCCGGTGAGCGGCCTGGTGCTGCTGTGCCCGCAGCTGGGCAGCCGGATCAAACTCGAGAAGGGCGAACTGCCCCCGGGCATCGACGTCCTGATCGGCGACGGCCCCTCCTCCCTGCGCAACTACTTCACCACGATCGCCGAGGGCGCCGACCCGTCCTGGGATGCCGCCCAGGTAGGCCAGGCCCTGGGCGCGCTCGGATTCGCCGCCGCCGCAACCTATTCCGACCTGGTGTCGGAAGGCTTCCCCCCACCGGAGTCCGCGCGCACCTCCCCGCCGCCGCTGGCCGCCGCCCCGACGGTCAAGGTGCCCTCGGTCCCGGTCCAGCAGGATCCCCCGCCCGCCCCGCCGCCACCCGCCACCGAGGCCCGTTCCGGCAGTGGTGAATCCGCGCCCGGCAAGCCCGCGGACGAAGCGCCGCAACAGGAACCGGAGAAGTCCGGCAAGGGCAAAGCGGCCGCGGGCGGCGTGATCGCCGGCGGCGCGGCGGCCGCCGCCGCGGTAGCGGCCTACCGCCACCTGACCGGCGGCTCCTCCCCCTCCGATCGCCCCGAACGCACCCCCGACCCGCAGGGCCCCGCCGCCCCGCCTCCCACCCAGCCGGGTCCGGGCGCACCCCAGGTCCCCGGTGCCCCCCACGGCTCCGGCCAGCCCCAGGGCCCGGGCGTCAACCTCGGCCGATCCCAGCCCGCTGGCCCCCAGGCCCCCGCCGGTCCCCAGGGTCCCGGCCAGGCCCTGGCGTACGGTGCCCAGGGCCCCGGCGCCCCCCAGCAGCCGCGCCCCCAAGCGCCCCAACGCAATCAACCCCCCGTTCCCCCGAACGCACCCCCGACCGCCCCGGTGGCCAACCCCCAGGCCCCCTACGCCGCGCCCCCGACCCGCCCCACCGGCGGCCCGGGCTTCCCAATCTGGAACACCCCCCAGTCCACGACCCACCCCACCAAACCCCGCCGCCGCAAGGACATTCCGATAGTCGGCGCGATCGTCCTGGTGTTCCTGATCCTGCTGATCGCCGCGATGTGCACCGGCCGCACCACCTCGACAAAAGACGACGAGACGAACACCCCCACCCGCCCCACCACCTCCCAGCGCACCACGACCCCCGGCGGTTCGACCACCACCGACCCCACGATCCCGAAGACGACCATCCCCCCGGCCTGCTTCCCCCTCGACCCCAACTGCTGACGTGCCGCCGGCTCCGATGGGCCAATTCGGCGGTCCGAAGCCCTATCTCGGCTCCCTGGTCGATGTCGACACCCTGGACGCCTGGACTGACGCCCTCGAAGTTCGGCTCGCGAGAGCGACGGCCGCAGTCCTGCCGCCCGACTGGACCACCGCCGAACTCTGGTTCTCGATCGTCGGCGATGCGGGCTACATCGGCATCCAGGCCACCACCGGTACAGGAGAAAAGTCGAATCTCCGCATTACCGGCGAGGTGATCGGGCTGCTGAACCAGCACAAACTAATCGCCCACGATCCGGACGAAGGCACCTGGTTCAGCGGGCAGGTGCGCCTCACGCCCGACGGGTTCTACCGCGCGGCGTTCTCCGACCGCGAGACCCCGTCCTGGGTTCCGGCGCCGACGAACGACGACTACCGGCGCGAGTTCGAACGCTTTCCCCGCGACCCCCGCTGGACTCCCGAGGATCTGCGCCACCTGCTCGCGTGATCCGGCGGTGCGCGCGACCCACCGGCACGCGCGGCTATGTTCTTCGTGGTGATTGTTCGGGGCGGGCCGAGAAGAGAGTGGGTGCCATGCACTGGGATCAGATGACCGACACACCCGAGGATCTGCGGCGGCGGGCCACGCGGCTGCGGCGGGGTATGGGGCAGTTGGGGGTGCTGGAGTCGATCATCGACGCGGCGGAGGGGCCCTGGCTGGGGATCATGGACGCGGACGGGCGTGGGACGGCCGAGCTGCGCATGCATCTGGCGGGGCGGTACCGGGTGTCGGCCGCGGTGACCAGTGCGGGGAAGTTGAGCCTGGTGCACGTCAACGACCTCACGCGGCGGCGGTCCGAGCGGGTGCTGTCGGGAAAGACGTTGCTGCGCAAGGGCTGGACCGAGGCCGAGCCCATGCCCAAGCAGCCCGAGTGGCTCGAATACGTGGTGTCGTGGGTAGAGAACGTCAGCGGCGAGGTGGACCGGCGCGTGGTGATCGAGTGGCGCCTGCTGGGCGCGGACCGTCGGCTGAACAGCCTGAACGACACCATCGCGGGCATGCGCGCCAGCCTCGACGAGCAGGTCCAGGTCCGCGACGCCCTCGCCGCCGAGGTGGCGGACCTGCGCGGCGAGCTCGAGACCCTGCCGCCGGCCGGCCCCGAGGCCCGCACGATCGCCGCGCCCGAGCCGGTCGAGGAGCCGGACGCTGCAGTCGCCGACGTAGAGGCGAACACCGCCGAAGTCCCGGACGCCGCAGTCGCGGACGTACAGGCGAACGCGGACGATGCCCCGGACGCCGCAGCCACGAACGGCGAGGTCTCTACGGCCGAGGTCTCGCCGATCGACAAGACGGCTGTCGAAGCGACCGATACTGAGATCCCGGTCCCCGGCAACTCGACCGCCGAGAACTCGCGAGACGATGCCCCGGCTCACGCACTCCCGGACACCGACTCCGCAGCCGCAGAGACCACCGAGCCCGGCGTCTCTCCCACGCCGTCCGTCGAGTCCGAACCCGCGACTGCCGAGCGCCCCGAATCGTCCGGCTCGGACTCCTCCCAGGATTCGAGCGCCCACCCCGGCGCGGACCACGCCGTAACCTCCCACAGCTGAACCACTCGGCGCCCTCGAGCGCCGCAAAACGCGAACCGCCGCCGAGCACGTGCTCGGCGGCGGTTCGCGATGTATCAGCTCGGGCGTCAGCCGAACAGGATGTTCCCGATCGTGTTCCACCCCATCACCGAGTCGACGGCGAGACCGCAGAACACGATGGCCAGGTAGTTGTTCGACTGCAGGAACAGGCGCAGCGGCTTCACCGGCTCACCGCGGCGCACGCCCGAGTAGAGCTGGTGTGCCATGAGCAGGAACCAGGCGCCCGCGGCGATGGCCACCGCGGCGTAGATCGCGCCGGCGGCCGGGACCAGGGCCAGGGTGGCCAGCACGGTGAGCCAGGTGTAGATGACGATCTGCTTGGTGACGACCTGTTCGGTGGCGACCACCGGCAGCATGGGCACGCCCGCCGCCTTGTAGTCCTCCTTGTAGCGCATGGCCAGCGCCCAGGTGTGCGGCGGCGTCCAGAAGAAGATGACCAGGAACAGCACGATGGCGGGCCACGCGATGGTGCCGGTGACCGCGGACCAGCCGACGAGCGCGGGCATGCAGCCCGCCGCGCCGCCCCACACCACGTTCTGCGAGGTGCGGCGCTTGAGGCCGAGGGTGTAGACGAAGACGTAGAACAGGATGGTCGCCACGACCAGCGCGCCCGAGAGCAGGTTCGCCTGCCACCACAGCCACGCGAACGAGCCGAGGCCGAGCGTGATGCCGAAGATCGCCGCGTTGCGGGTGGGCACGGCCTCGCGGGCCAGCGGACGCTTGGAGGTCCGCTTCATGACCTTGTCGATGTCGGCGTCCGCGACGCAGTTCAGCGTGTTGGCGCTGGCCGCACCCATCCAGCCGCCGAACAGCGTGGCCAGGATGAGGCGAATGTCCACGGTGCCGCGGTCGGCGAGCAGCATGGTGGGAATCGTTGCCACGAGCAGCAGCTCGATGACGCGCGGCTTGGTGAGCGCGATATAGGCCAGGACCCGGCGGGTGCCGGCTGCCAGCGGTCCACTGCCCGTGACGCGCTCAGCAAGCACCGTCCCGGAGGTGCCGTGAGCGCCACCCGGCTGTTGCCCAATCCGCACTGTTTCTCCTCGCACGCCGTGCACTTGATCCGGTCTCGACCAGCAGCGCGCTCGGCCGTTTCCCTGCGTGCGGGCCCCGGCGGCGCGGCTACTACTACACGGAATGGTAGACCCACGCCGAGCTATCGCTAATTCGCCCTCTGTGTCCGCGGCCTCGGCTCGGCTCCGGCGTGCCCGCGGCCGCCGGTGTCCCGTTCAGGTCGGTTACGGACTTTCGCACTCGGCGCGGACCTCCCGGAAACGGGCCGCGGGCACCCGTTCTCGTGCGTGTCCGGGACTCGTGAAGTCGGCCTGCCCTGGGCATTTCGTGATTTTTCCACCGGGTACGCCCGGGCGTGTCACGTATCGCGGCGCCGTCGCGCGGTCACGGGCAGGTCCGCGCCCGGACACGAACTCACGACACGGCGGCCGGTGAACGCGGGTTCCCGTATAGCGCGGAAACGGCCCCCTTTAGGGTGGTAGTAGTCCGGTGCGCTGTCGGATGCTCGTGTCGGCGCATCGCGCATCCCCCCGCCAGCGAAGCCGCCGACAACCTCAGTGTTCACGAGAAGGTCAGGAGAACCTCGGTCGTGTCAGTCACAGACGACATCCGCGCCCTCACGCAGCCGCATCACCCCACCGACTGGAGCGACCTGGACACGAAAGCCGTCGATACGGCGCGTGTCCTGGCCGCCGACGCGGTCCAGAACGCCGGAAACGGACATCCGGGCACCGCGATGAGCCTGGCGCCGTTGGCGTACACGCTGTTTCAGCGCATCATGCGGATCGATCCGAGCGATCCGGAGTGGGTGGGACGCGACCGTTTCGTGCTCTCCTGCGGCCACTCCAGCCTGACCCAGTACGTGCAGCTGTACCTGGCCGGTTTCGGTCTGGAGCTGAACGATCTCGTCGACCTGCGCAAGTGGGGCTCGCTCACCCCGGGCCACCCGGAGTACCGGCACACCGCGGGCGTGGAGATCACCACCGGCCCGCTGGGCCAGGGCCTGGCCTCGGCGGTCGGCATGGCGATGGCGGCACGGCGTGAGCGCGGTCTGTTCGATCCCGAAGCGGCACAGGGCGAGAGCGCCTTCGACCACTTCATCTACGTCATCGCCTCCGACGGCGACATGGAAGAGGGCGTCACCTCCGAGGCGTCCTCGCTCGCAGGCACCCAGCAGCTGGGCAACCTGATCCTGTTCTACGACGACAACCGCATCTCCATCGAGGACGACACCCGCATCGCCTTCACCGAGGACGTCGCCGAGCGCTACCGCGCCTACGACTGGCACGTGCAGGTCGTCGAGGGCGGCGAGAACGTCACCGGCATCGAGGAGGCCGTGGCCGCCGCGCAGGCCGTGACCGACAAGCCGTCGATCATCCTGCTGCGCACCATCATCGGCTTCCCGGCCCCGAACAAGATGAACACCGGCGCCTCGCACGGCGCCGCGCTGGGCAAGGACGAGGTCGCCGCCACCAAGAAGATCCTGGGCTTCGACCCGGAGAAGAACTTCGACGTGGACGCCGCTGTCATCTCGCACGCTCGCACCCAGGTCGCCGATCGCGCCAAGGCCGCCAAGGCCGCCTGGCAGGATCAGTTCGACGCGTGGGCCGCCGCCAACCCGGAGAACAAGGCGCTGTTCGATCGCCTGTCGACCCGCAGCCTGCCCGAGGGCTGGGCCGAGTCGCTGCCGTCGTGGGACGCCGATCCCAAGGGCATGGCCACCCGCAAGGCGTCCGGCGCGGTCCTGGCCGCCCTCGCCCCGGTGCTGCCGGAACTGTGGGGCGGTTCGGCCGACCTCGCCGAGTCCAACAACACCACCATGCCGAACACCCCGAGCTTCGGCCCGGAGACGATCTCCACCGGCATGTGGAAGGCCAACCCGTACGGCCGCACGCTGCACTTCGGCGTCCGCGAGCACGCCATGGGCTCGATCCTCAACGGCATTGCGCTGCACGGCCCGACGCGTCCCTACGGCGGCACCTTCCTGGTGTTCTCCGACTACATGCGGCCCGCCGTGCGCCTGGGCGCGCTCATGCGCACCCCGGTCACCTACGTGTGGACCCACGACTCCATCGGCCTGGGCGAGGACGGCCCGACGCATCAGCCGATCGAGCACCTGGCCGCGCTGCGCGCGATCCCGGGCCTGAACGTGGTGCGCCCGGGCGACGCCAACGAGACCGCGCACGCCTGGCGCGTCATCCTCGAACGTGACTCCGCGGAACGGCATTCGCACTTCTCGGTGTCCGAGCCGCCGCACCAGGACGGCCCGTCCGCGCTGGCGCTGACCCGTCAGGATCTGCCGATCCAGGAGGGCACCTCGTACGAGGGCGTCGCCAAGGGCGGCTATGTGCTGGCCGAATCCTCCACGGCCACACCGCAGGTCATCCTGATCGGCACCGGTTCGGAACTGCAGCT
Organism: Nocardia sp. NPDC055321; assembly: GCF_053645575.1. Classification (NCBI taxonomy): domain Bacteria; kingdom Bacillati; phylum Actinomycetota; class Actinomycetes; order Mycobacteriales; family Nocardiaceae; genus Nocardia; species Nocardia sp. NPDC055321. Next base: position 205,214 of record NZ_JBSHMS010000008.1, on the reverse strand, counting down.
GGCGGTCGAGGCGCGCGCTACCCTCGAGGCGCAGGGCATCGGCACCCGCGTGGTGTCCATGCCGTGTGTGGAGTGGTTCGACGCGCAGGACCAGGCGTACAAGGATTCGGTGCTGCCGCCGTCGGTCAAGGCGCGCGTCACGGTCGAGGCCGGAATCGCCATGCCGTGGTACCGCTTCGTCGGCGACGCCGGTGAGATCGTCTCGATCGAGCACTTCGGCGCCTCGGCCGATTTCAAGACGCTGTTCCGCGAGTTCGGCATCACGACCGACGCCGTGGTCGCCGCCGCCACCCGCTCGCTCGCCAAGGTGAAGGGATAGTCAGAACATGACCCAGAACGCGAATCTCGCGGCGCTGTCCGCCGCCGGGGTTTCGGTGTGGCTGGACGACCTGTCGCGCAATCGAATTCGGTCCGGAAACCTCAAGGACCTGATCGATACCCGCAGTGTCGTCGGCGTCACCACCAACCCGTCGATCTTCCAGGCCGCGCTGTCGCAAGGCCACGACTACGAGTCCCAGGTGAACGAACTCGCCGCCCAGGGCGCGGACGTCGACACCACCATTCGCACCATCACCACCGATGACGTGCGCGCGGCCTGCGACGTGTTCGCCGATGTCTTCGCCGCCACCGGCGGCAAGGACGGCCGCGTCTCGATCGAGGTCGACCCGCGCCTGGCGAACGACGAGGACGGCACGGTGGCCCAGGCCATCGAGCTGTGGAAGATCGTCGACCGGCCCAACCTGTTCATCAAGATTCCCGCCACCGAGGCCGGTCTGCCGGCCATCTCGCGGGTCATCTCCGAGGGCATCAGCGTGAACGTGACGCTGATCTTCTCGGTCGAGCGCTACGTCGCGGTGATGGGCTCGTACCTGGCGGGCATCCGCAACGCCAAGACCGCCGGGCACGACGTGGCCAAGATCCATTCCGTCGCTTCGTTCTTCGTCTCGCGCGTGGATTCGGAGATCGACAAGCGGCTCGAGGCCATCGGCTCGGACGAGGCGCTGGCGCTGCGCGGCAAGGCCGGTCTGGCCAACGCCCGCCTGGCGTACGCGGCCTACCAGGACGTGTTCGACGGCGGCGACCACACCTCGGTGTTCGCGCAGCTGCGGTCCTCCGGCGGCGCGAACGCCCAGCGCGCGCTGTGGGCTTCGACCGGCGTGAAGAACCCGGACTACCCGGACACCCTGTACGTGACCGAGCTGGTGGGCCCGAACACGGTGAACACCCTGCCGGAGAAGACCCTGCAGGCCGCCGCGGACCACGGCGAGATCACCGGCGACACCCTGTCCGGCACCGGACCGGAGTCGCAGGCGATCTTCGATCAGCTCGCCGCCGTCGGCATCGATCTGGCCGACGTGTTCGATGTGCTGGAGTCCGAGGGCGTCGAGAAGTTCGTGACGTCCTGGCAGGAACTGCTCGATGCCACAACCGAGCAGCTCCGGGTAGCAGGAGGCAACTGACGGTGGCAGCCCGCGCGGCGGCAAAGGTCACGAAGGGGAATCCGCTCCGCGATGAGCGGGACAGCCGGGTACCCCGGATCGCTGGACCTTGCAGCATGGTGATTTTCGGAGTTACCGGTGACCTGTCGCGGCGCAAACTGCTGCCGGCCATCTACGACCTGGCGAACCGGGGGCTGCTGCCCCCGGGTTTCGCCCTGGTCGGATTCGCCCGCCGGGAGATGACCGACGAGGAGTTCGCGGCGCTCGTGCACGAGTCCGTGAGCTCCTCCTCGCGCACCCCGTTCCGGGAAGAGGTGTGGCAGCAGCTGCGGGACGGATTGCGTTTCGTGCAGGGCACTTTCGAGAACGACGCGGCCTTCCATCGGCTCGCGACGACCTTGAAGGACCTGGACCGCGATCGCGGCACCGGCGGCAATCACGCCTTCTACCTGTCGATTCCGCCGGACGAGTTCCCGGTGGTGCTGGACCAGCTGTCGAAGAACGGTCTGGCCCAACCGGGTATCGCCCCGCAGGGTCAGCCGCCGGCGTGGCGGCGCGTCATCATCGAGAAGCCGTTCGGCCACGACCTGGACAGCGCGCTGGATCTGAACGCGCTGGTCAATCGGGTGTTCCCGGAGTCATCGGTGTTCCGCATCGACCACTACCTGGGCAAGGAGACGGTGCAGAACATCCTGGCGCTGCGCTTCGCGAACCAGCTGTTCGATCCGATCTGGAACGCCAACTACGTCGACCACGTGCAGATCACCATGGCCGAGGACATCGGCCTGGGTGGGCGCGCGGGGTACTACGACGGCATCGGCGCGGCCCGCGACGTGATCCAGAACCACCTGTTGCAGCTGCTCGCGCTGACGGCCATGGAGGAGCCGGTTTCCTTCCAGCCCAAGCAATTGCAGGCCGAGAAGATCAAGGTCCTCTCGGCGACCAAGCTGGTCGAGCCGCTGGAACAGACCACCGCGCGCGGGCAGTACACCGCGGGCTGGCAGGGCAGCGAATCGGTCGTGGGCCTGTTGCAGGAGGAGGGTTTCGACCCGAATTCGCGCACCGAGACCTACGCGGCCATCACCCTGGCGGTGGAGACGCGGCGCTGGGCCGGGGTGCCGTTCTACCTGCGCACCGGAAAACGCCTGGGCCGCCGCGTCACCGAGATCGCGGTGGTGTTCAAGCGCGCCCCGCACCTGCCCTTCGACCAGACCATGACCGAGGAACTCGGGCAGAACGCGCTCGTGATTCGCGTGCAGCCCGACGAGGGCATCACCATGCGATTCGGGTCCAAGGTGCCGGGTTCCTCCATGGAGGTCCGCGACGTGAACATGGACTTCAGCTACGGCGAGGCCTTCACCGAGGACTCCCCCGAGGCGTACGAGCGGCTCATCCTGGACGTGCTGCTCGGCGTTCCCTCGCTGTTCCCGGTGAACGAGGAGGTCGAATTGTCCTGGCGCATCCTCGATCCCGTGCTGGAGCAGTGGGCCGCGACCGGTAAGCCGGATCCGTACGAGGCCGGCACCTGGGGCCCGGAGTCGGCCGACGAGATGCTCGCGCGCAGCGGGCGGGAATGGCGGCGGCCATGATCATCGACATGCCTGACACCGACACCCGTGAGGTCTCCAAGCGGCTGGTCCAGCTGCGCGAGGCCAACGGCGTGGTCACCATGGGTCGCGTGCTGACCCTGGTGGTGTGCACACTGGACAGCTCCGAGGCCGAGGACGCGATCGACGCCGCGAACGACGCCAGCCGCGAACACCCCTGCCGGGTGATCGTGCTGGCGCGCGGGGATCGCAACGCCGCGACGCGGTTGGACGCCCAGATCCGCGTGGGCGGGGACGCGGGCGCGGCCGAGGTCATCGTGCTGCGGTTGCAGGGTGAGCTGGTCAGCCACGAGAGCAGTGTCGTGATCCCGTTCCTGCTGCCCGACACCCCCGTGGTGGCGTGGTGGCCGCGCGGGGCCCCGGAGTTCCCGTCCAAGGATTCGGTGGGCCGCCTGGCCACGCGCCGCATCACCGACGCGACGTTCGCGCCGGATCCGCAGGGCACCATCAAGAAGCGGCGCGCCTCCTACGCCTCGGGTGACACCGATCTGGCGTGGAGCCGCATCACCTACTGGCGGGCCCTGCTGGCCGCCGCGCTGGACGAGGCGCCGTTCGAGGCCGTGGAGTCGGTGACGGTGTCGGGTCTGCGCGACGAGCCCGCGCTGGACATGCTGGCGGGCTGGCTGGCCGCGCGCCTGGACTGCCCGATCGTGCGCCGCACCGGTGAGCTCAAGGTGGAGGTCAAGCGCCCGACGGTGTCCATCTCGATCGCCCGCCCGCAGCACGGCCGCACCGCGACCCTGACCCGCACCGGTGAGCCGGATCAGCGTTTCGCGCTGGCCCGCCGGGAGACCCGGGACTGCCTGGCCGAAGAACTGCGCCACCTCGATGCCGACGTGATCTACGCCGAGGCCCTGACCGGAATCGAAAAGGTGAACTATGAGTGAGCCCGTCGTCGAAACCTTCGCCGGTACCGAAGAACTCGTCATGGCCGCGGCCGCGCGCTTCGTGGCGCTGGTCGTGGAGGCCCAGCGCCTGCGCGGGTCGGCCTCGGTTGTGCTGACCGGCGGCGGCAACGGCATCGGGTTGCTGGAGTGGGTCCGCAAGGCGCCGGGCGACATCGACTGGTCCAAGCTCGACGTGTTCTGGGGCGACGAGCGCTATCTGCCCGCCGGCGATCCCGAGCGCAACGAGTTGCAGGCCCGCCAGGCGCTGCTGGACCACGTGCCGGTCGATCCCACGCGGGTGCATCCCACCGAAACCTCCAGCGGCGACTATCCGGACGTGCTCGAGGCGACCGGTGAGTACTCCGCGGCGGTGCACGCACACCTGGCGCAGTACGGCGCGTTCGACGTGCACCTGCTCGGGATGGGCGGCGAGGGGCACATCAACTCGCTGTTCCCACACACCGACGCGACCCGCGAGGACCGCGAACTCGTTGTGGCGGAAACGCATTCGCCCAAGCCGCCGGCCGTGCGCATCACCCTGACGCTGCCCGCCATCCGGCGCTCGCGGCACGTGGTGCTGATCGTCGCGGGCGAGGCCAAGGCCGCCGCGGTCGCCGCCGCGCTCAATGGCGCCTCGCCCCTGGACATTCCGGCCGCGGGCGCGATCGGCAGCGAGTCGACCACCTGGCTGCTGGACACCGCGGCCGCGAGCGACCTGCCCGGCTGACGGAGTTCGACCCCGGAACCGGTCCCGTCCATGGGGCCGGTTCCGCGTTTCCGGGGGTGTCGGCATACCGACTCGCGCCCGGGCACACCGGTGATCATCCCGTTCGCGCCGTCCGCGCGACCGGGCTGGAAGAATCCGGTCAATGACCTACCTCAGCCACGTCGACGTTCTGCTCATCGCCACCCGGGGCGATGAGGTGCTGCTCGCCCGCCGGGCCAACACCGGCTACTCCGACGGGCTGTGGAATCTGCCCTCGGGCAAACTCGACGCCGACGAGGACCTCGAGGCCGCCATGATCCGCGAGGCGGCCGAGGAACTCGGGATCACCCTCACCCGCAAGGACATTCGCATGGCGGCCAGCCTGCACGTGCGGACCCCGGACGAGGTGGGCCGGGTCGGGTTCTTCTTCCACGCCGACCGCTGGGTGGGAGAGCCCTACAACGCCGAACCGGACAAGTGCTCGGACCTGCGGTGGTTCCCCATCGATCAGCTGCCCGCGGACACCGTGCCGTACACCAGTGCCGGGGTGGACCTGTACCTGCGCGGGGAGAACTTCGGCCTGTACGGGTGGCCGACCCCGCTAGCGGAGCGCTGAATGCGCCTGTCCGGCACCCGCGCCCGCGCGGCGCGGGCCGCGGTCGCGGTGGGAGCGGCGCTGCTGGCGTTGATCATGCTGCCGCGTCCCGCCTCCGACGCACCGCCCTTCGATCCCGGACGGGTGCCCGGATCCCAGGTCGTGTGGGTGACCGCCCGGGCCGGAGCCTCGCACGCGATGCTGGAACTGTGGGAGCGAAATCGCCTGCGCGAGTGGAAGCAGACCTTCGCGGCGCGGGCCCGGGTGGGCGGCGAGGGCATCTCCGAGCACGCGCGCGAAGGCTCGGCGTACACCCCGCAGGGCATCTTTCCCCTGACCGAGGGTTTCGGCAGGCGGCCCGCTCCGGCGGCGCGGCTGCCGTACCTGGACGTCGGCTCGTCCGACACCTGGTGGTGGGTCTCGGACACCGAAAGTCCGTACTACAACCAGCGATTCCGCTGCGCCGAGACCGCGTGCCCGTTCGACACCACGGCCGGTGAGAACCTCGGCCGCACCGGGGAGGCGTACGACTACGCGCTGGTCATCGACTACAACCGGGCGCCGGTGGTCCCCGCCGCCGGTTCGGCGTTCTTCCTGCACGTGGCGACCGACGGGCCGACGGCGGGCTGCGTGGCGGTCTCGGCGGATGTGATGCGCAGCCTGCTCACCACGCTGCATCCCGATCACCAACCCGTAATAGGCATGTACGCCCACTGAATCCGGCTCGAGCTGCCATGCTGAGGACCATGGCGCAGACCGACCCGATCGGCGCGTGGAAATCTCTGCGCGCCGGCAATGAGCGTTTCACCAGCGGTACCCTCGAACATCCCGGTCAGGGCGCGGCCGAGCGCGCGAAACTCGTACACGGACAGCAGCCTTCGGTCATCCTGTTCGGTTGCGGGGACTCACGGGTGGCGGCCGAGCTGATCTTCGATCAGGGCCTCGGGGACATGTTCGTCGTCCGCACCGCCGGGCACGTGATCGACTCCTCGGTGCTGGGGTCCATCGAGTACGGCGTCGAGGTGTTGCGCGTGCCACTGATCGTGGTGCTCGGGCACGACAGCTGCGGCGCGGTGAACGCGACCATCAAGGCGCTGGACGGCGGCGACGTGCCCGGCGGTTTCATCCGCAGCATCGTCGAGCGGGTCACCCCGTCCATCCTGATCGGCCGCGCGGAGGGGTTGACCGGCGTCGACGATCTCGAGGCCAGGCACGTAGTCGAGACCGGGCGGCTGTTGGTGGAGCGATCCATGGTGGTCTCGCGCGCGGTCGCGACCGGGAACTGCGCCATCGCGTGCGTGACATACGAATTGGCCGACGGCAGGGCGCGCCTACATCGGGTGATCGGCGACATCGGCGAGTCGGCGACGCTCAACGATCCCGAACCCACGGAGTGATACCGGCCGCCCGCTCGGTTGCCGGGACCTGCGCACCGCGCTGACGGCTGTGTCCCGTCCACGGGTACCCTCGGCAGCGAATCTCTCTCATCGTCGCTGGACAGCGAGCCCGCGGGCGCTCTCACCGCCCGAAATCCGTTCCGCGCGAATCTGTGCCACGTCGGCTACATTGCTCGGCGTATTCCCCCTCAGCGTTCCGATCGAGCTAGACAGAGAGTAGAGAAATTGAGCAGCGGCAAGGACCTCGCACTGACCCACGTCAGTGTGCTCGTCGGCAATCAGCGCGAAGCCCTGGAGTTCTACCGCGACGCCATCGGCCTGGAGGTCCGCCAGGATATGCCGTTCGGCAAGGCCCGCTGGCTGACGCTCGGTCCCGCGAGTCAGCCCACGATCGAGTTCCTGCTCGAGGTGCCCGAGATGGTGCCCAATGACGGTGTGCAGCAGGGTGCGCGCACCCGGATAGCCACCGGCGCGCAGGGCACCCTGATCTTCGGCACCGACGATGTGGACGCCACGTTCGAGCGTCTCGAGGGCGCCGGGGTCGAGGTGGCCCAGCGGCCCATCACCCAGCCGTACGGGGTGCGCGACTGCGGTTTTCGCGATCCCTGGGGCAATCACCTGCGCTTCTCCCAGCAGATGCCCTGATCCGGTCCGGTGCGAATCCCTAACCCAGCCAGTTCGGCAGGGGTTCGCACCGCTCGCGCCAGTCGCTCGAAAGTCCGGAAATCCCCAGTCGCGCACCGAGAATCCCGCCGACGATGGCGCATGTCGTGTCCATGTCCCCGCCCGCCGCCGCCGTCCGCCACAGGGCCTCCGTGACCTCGTCGCCGGCCCATGCCCCGGCCGCGATCCAGAGGCAGAACGGCACGGTGTCCGGCGCGGAGGTTTCGCTTCCATTGCCGAGCAGCGCAACGACTTCCGTGAGATCCGCCGATCCCGGCAGGGTTGCCGCGGTGCCGATCCGCTCGCGAACCAACCCCGCCGGAGTGCGCGCGGCGACGGTCTCGAGCAACTCCCGTCCCCGCAATCCCGGCTGCGCTACGCCGAGCGCGGCGGCGGCCGCCACGGCGACGGCTCCGGCGATGCCCTCGGGATGGGTGTGGGTCACCGTCGCCGATGCGGCCGCTTCCGCCGCCGCCCGCTCGAGATCGTCCGCGTAGAACGCGCCCACGGGCGCGACCCACATGGCAGCCCCGTTCCCCCACGAGCCTTGCCCATTTCGCGCAGCACCCGCCAGCTCACGCCAGTCGGCGTCGCGATCGCGGATCAGCCGCAGGATGCGAGCCGTCCCCGGCCCGTACCACCGGTAGATGTCGTAGTGCGCGGCAAACGATTTCGCCAACTCGTCCTGGTCGATCCGCCCGTGGTCGCGCAGTACCGCGAACACCGACGCCGCCATCTCGGTGTCGTCACTCCACAACCACGGCCCGGGCAGCAGGGAACGTTCGCGCAGTGCGGTGTGATTGATCGGGTCGGCGTACGCGGACCCGAAACCGTCCCCGATGGACACCCCGAGCAGGGCCGCGTAGGCCCTTTCAGTCGCAGTCGTCACGATGTCCACAGTATTGTCGGCTGCCACTGGACGGTGGCATCGAGCTCGGGTTCGCTGTATCCCGACATGTTCGGCCGCTGCCGAATACCAGCTCGTCGGCACCGATACCGTCTCGGCCGTGCGACGGGCTAATTCGGCATCCGAACCTCGGGCGGACCCGTGTCCTCGGTGAGCCAGAAGTTCTTGACGTCGAGGGCATGGACACTGAACGCCGCACCGAACACCGCCGCGCACGCGATGACCGACGCCGCCGCGATCCGGGTGGTACCGCGCGCTCCTCGCTGTCGGCCACGTCGTGTCACGACCGCCACCAGGGCCGTCATCACGACGGCGGACAGCAACGCGGACAGCAGCGACCGCATCGTCAGGTCCGGCGGCGCGAGCCGCACGAGGTAGTGCGCGAGGGCTTCGCGAGGGGTCTCGGTCATCGCCAGCGAACTCCATTCGGCAGCGGCGGTGGCGATTTCCCGCGCGACGACCCAGAACACTCCGAACAGCACCACAGCCGCCACCGCGCCCCACCCGAGTGCCGTCGCTCGCGGCACGGAAACCGCCACGCGCGTCAGCACTCCCGCCGCGAGTCCGGCCGCCGCCACTCCCACCGCCAGCGGCACCACCAGCAGCTGCGTGAAGATCGAGCACTCGGGCCAGGCCAGCGCGGCGATGTCGAGGGCCGCCAGCCGCCGGCCGACGATCACCCCGGTCACCACTCCCCCGACCGCCGACAGCACTGCGACCAGAAGTACCCCGAAGCCGACCCACGGTAGGCACCGGCGCAGCCATTCCAGCTCGGCGCTCGCACCGGGCTCGGAGGGAGGTCGGCCGTGGCCGGTTTCATACAGCGAATCACTCACTCCGCCACCGTATGTCAGGTGAATGGGCGGAGTTGGGGTGAATAGCGAAGAGGGTTCGGCGGGCTCAGGAGGCGCTCGATAACACCCGATATTTCGGGGGGCAATTTTAGTCGCGCAAAATAGCCGATTGGCCCGAATTGCGTTGTATCTCAATAGAATTGGGCTATTCATGTTTGCTATGAAGGAGTAGGATAGGGGTATGGATTCGAGAGAGGTACCCACCATCGCGGGGGGTGGCCAGGCACACGCCCCCCCGGGGGGGTAACACGTCCAAATAAACATGTTAAAAAAATCTGATTTAGTGGTGCTACAGGTTATTGATGAA
>NZ_JBSHMS010000008.1:0-195842 GCF_053645575.1 Nocardia sp. NPDC055321 | reverse complement strand
TTATGTTTCCCATCTCCCCCCCCCCCCCGCGGCCGCCCCCCCCCCCCCCCCCCGCCGCGGTGGAGAACCTGCTCGAATTACCGATGTACTCAATGGCTGATGGCGAGGTCATCGAGGTTATGCAGGAACTCGAGACCAGTTTCCGCAAGTTGGAGGCGGTGAAGCAGCGGTTCGCTCTCGAGTGTGGAGCGCGAGGCTTGTCCTCCGCAGCGGGTGTGAAGAGCATGATCCTGTTCCTGCAACAGACACTGCGACTGTCCTACGCCGAGGCCGCCGCCCGCGTACGCAACGCCGATCTGCTGTCGACGGTGTCGGCGGGTTCGAGCACCCGGCCGCCGAAATTGCCGCTCGTAGCTAAAGCGCAACGCGCCGGAGAGATCTCCGCCGACCACGTGAAGGCCATCAACGACGCGCTCGAGAGGATCCCCGACGCCGCCGGTCCGGAAGTGAAGGATCACGCCGAGGAGCATCTGACCTCGTATGCCCGCGAAGGCGACCCGAAGGGCGTGACCAAACTCGGAGTGCATATCCTCGCTCACGTCGACCCGGATGGGCGGTTGACCGAGGACCGGGACCGGCAGCGAGTCCGGAGCGTCAAGATCGGGCACCAGGGCATCGACGGCATGTACCCGATCTCGGGATACCTCACCCCACAGCTGGGGGCGGTCATGATCCCGATGTTCGAGAAATTCGGACGACCCGGCATGTGCAACCCCGACGATCCCGAAAGCCCGTGGACCACCGCAGAACTCGGCCTCGATACCGAACTCGACGACGGCGACGAGAACGCCGACGACGCCGATGCGAACGACCCCTCGCTGACCCCGGCCCAGCGTGCCCGCGCCGCCCTCCGAGCGAAACTGCGTGCCGCTGCCAAACGCGATCACCGCAACGCCGAGCAACGCAACCACGACGCCCTGCTGGTGTTCTTCCGCCCCGACATGGGACCCACGAAGCTCGGATCGCATCGCGGACTTCCGGTCTCGACCATCATCACCATGAGCATCGACGACCTGGAAAAGCGCACAGGGGTCGCCACCACCGCCACCGGCGGCACCATGTCGATCACCCAAGCACTCCAGGTCGCCAGGAACTCCACCCCCTACCTGGTCGTGCTCGACCGCAACGGCCGCCCACTGCATTTGTCCCGGGGACAGCGTCTCGCCAACCCCGCACAACGGTTGGCGCTCACCGCCACCGAACGCGGCTGCACCCGCCCCGGATGCGACGCGCCAGCGAGCCGCTCCGCTGTACACCACATCCGAGAATGGGCCGATGGCGGCGAAACGGACATCGAGAACCTGACCTTGGCGTGCGATGCCTGCCACGCCCAGATCAATACCGGACCGAACGGGTGGGGAACGGTTGTGATGGGCGAGGATTCAGAGAATCCGGGCAAGACCGGGTGGATCCCACCACCACATATCGACCCGGCGCGGAGACCTCGGGTGAACTTCCGTCATCATCCCCAGTTTCCGGGTATTCCCGCGCGATGGCGCTGTTAGCCACCCGGCCCTGGGTATCGAGTCTCACCGCTGTTTTCCACTCTGCCTCTTCGGCTTTCCCATGCCGAAGGGGCTCCTCGCGCGCCCACGCATATGGCCCGCTCTTCTCACCCGTGCGGCTGGTGCATCCACACGCATCAGTGTTCACGCCCGTGGCCGACGTAGCCCAACCCCACACCCACTCCGGCTCCCAGCGGGGTTCGGGAGAGCAGGCAAAACAGATGCGGCAGTGCTGGTCACCTCGCCTGCCGTACCCGACCTTCGGCTCCCCAGCCGGGCGACCCCTCACCCTCCCAGCTGGGCTGGCCGGCCGTGGGAGCCTTCTCGAGATTTACAGACAAAGACTCGTCATCGCCGAATGCGGGTTCTGTCCGGGCCGGTGATTGCTGTACCCGGTCCAGGGTTCGGAACTCGGCCACGCATCCGAAGGCTTCGATCCCGCTTATCGGCCCGGGAGGGCTGGAACCGCCGCCGAGGCACCCAATCCGGCCCCGGCTGGTACTCCGTGATCCAGGCGTTCTTCCCCCCGGTAGAGCACCCAACCGTCGCCGAGTCTCCCGGCTTGCCCCCGCTGGTACTCCGTTCTCTAGTCGTCTTTCCTGCGGTAGGGCTCTCAAACGCCGTCGAGGCACCCAACCCACCCCGGCTGGAACTCCGTTGTCCTGGCTTCTTTCCTGCGGTAGGGCGCCCACCTGCGACCGAGGCACCCAAGTCTTCCCGCCGGTACTCCGTTATCCAGGCGCCCTTTCCCAGCCAGGCACCCAACCGCAGCCGAGTCTCCAACGCGCCTCCGCCGGTACTCCGTCTTAGGGTCATCTCTCCTCCGGCAGGTCACCCACCCGCCGCCAAGGCACCCAAATCTTCCCGCCGGTACTCCGCCATCCAAGCATCTCGCCTCGGGCATCGCTGGAACTGCCACCGATGCATCAACCAGGCCTGGCCGGTACTCGACCTGCCGCCGGCACTCCCACACCCCCACACACCAATCCCCCAGCGCTACAACACCTCTCCACCCACACTCGGAACCTGCCAGATATCCGGCGGGACCGTCGCGAGCGACCGCCCATGCGAATCCAGCACGCGCCCGAGCAATTTCTCGTGCCGCATGGTGATGGCGCGTTCGATGATGGTCAGATCGGGGTGCAGGGTCGTCAGTTGATTCTCGAAGCGGGTCACCTCCGAGACCGAGTGCAGCGACGCCTGCAGGACGATGTTGCTCGCACCGCTGACCGCCGCGCAGTTGCGGGTTTGGGGCAGGCGGATGAGGTTGTAGCCGATGTCGGGGAGGGTGGCGGCGGGAGCCGTGGCCCGAAAGGTCACCGCTACGGGCCAGCCGCCCAGGGGGCGGGCGAAGTCGCAGCGGAAGGACAGCAGGCCGAGGCGGGTCAATTCGTCGAGGCGGCGTTTGACCGTGGAATTGCTGATACCCAGCGCGGTGGCAAGAGCCTGATGGGAGGCTCGGCCGTCGAGGGAGAGGCGGCCGAGCATGGCTCGGTCGAGGTCGGTCAGGCGTCGGCGGTCTCTATCGGCTCGCGTGGGATCGGGTTGCGCCCGCAGGCGGTCGCGCTGGCCGGGAGCGAGGGCGTCGATGCGCCAGCTGCCGCCCTCGGCGAACCAGTGGGTGACTATTTGCGCCTTCACCCCCACCACGTGCGGCAACGCGGGCAGCACATCCAGGGTGTAGGTCGCCATCCTGTCGAGATCACCGGTGCCGACGGTGGCGAAGATGCGATTGCTGTCGGCCGAGCGCTCCAGGGTGAGCATGTGCGGATGCGCGGCGAGGGTCCGCACGACCGTCGCGGTTTCCCCTGCCGCACAGTCGATGTCGATGTACGCGGCGCAGACGTCGTCGTACAGTGCGGGTCCGGGTGAAACACACACCCACGCATCTCCGCGCTCGTGCAGGCGCTGCCAGCGCCGGGCTACGGTGACCGGATCGACGTCCAGCACTCCGCCCAGTTCGGTCCAGGATGCCCGCGGTCGCAATTGCAGCGCGTGAATCAGCGCGAGATCCTCTTCGGTCAGTAGTCTGACATCATCCTGCACGCGTCCAGTTCCTCACGGTGAAATCCTGCGATTCCAGTGGTCCCGGCGACCAGTCTCGCACAATAGCGGCGAGCCAATTCACAGCGGAGGTTGATCGTGGCATTCGGTGACTATCAGAACGAGATCTATTTCAACGGGCTGCGCGGGGTCGTTCCCGCCTACCCGGTGAGTGCGGCGGAGCTGGAACAGCGCGCGCAGGCGGCATTGCCGCCCTCGATCTGGTCGTATGTGGCGGGTGGCGCGGGCGATGAGCGCACGCAGCGCGCCAATGTCGAAGCCTTCGATCACTGGGGCATCGTGCCGCGCATGTTCGTGGGCGCCAAGGAACGCGATCTGTCGCTCGATCTGTTCGGAATGACGCTGCCCGCACCGGTTTTCATGTCTCCCATCGGCGTGATCGGCCTCTGCGCACAGGATGGCCACGGCGATATCGCCACCGCGAAGGCCGCGGCCCGGACCGGCGTGCCCATGGTTGCCTCCACCCTCATGGTGGATCCGCTGGAAGACGTCGCCGCCGAATTCGGTGATACCCCGGGCTTTTTCCAGCTCTACACGCCCACCGATCGCGATCTCGCGGCCAGTCTGGTCGAGCGCGCCGAGGCGGCCGGCTACAAGGGCATCGTGGTCACCCTCGATACCTGGGTGACCGGCTGGCGGCCGCGCGATCTGTCCACCGGCAATTTCCCGCAGTTGCGCGGCCACTGCCTGGCGAATTATTTCAGCGATCCGGTCTTCCGCAAGGCCTTGGCGCAGTCGCCCGAGCAGGATCCGCAGTCGGCCATCCTGCGCTGGATTCAGGTCTTCGGCAATCCTCTCACCTGGGAGGATCTGCCGTGGCTGCGCTCGCTCACCACGCTGCCGCTGATCGTCAAGGGCATCTGCCATCCCGAGGATGCCCGCCGCGCTCGTGATCTCGGCGTCGACGGCATCTACTGCTCGAATCACGGTGGCCGCCAGGCCAATGGCGGTATTCCGGCGCTCGATCTGCTGCCCGATGTGGTCGAGGCAGCCGATGGTCTGCCGGTGCTCTTCGATTCCGGCGTGCGCACCGGCGCGGACATCATCAAGGCGCTGGGGCTCGGCGCGACCGCGGTGGGCATCGGCCGCCCGTACGCGTACGGGCTGGCGCTGGGCGGTGTGGACGGCATCGTGCACGTGCTGCGCAGTCTGCTCGCCGAAGCCGATCTGATCATGGCGGTGGACGGCTATCCGACCCTCGCGGATATCACCCGGGATGCCATGCGACCGGTTCGCTGATCTCCACCGGCGGCTGTTCGCTTACGCGACAGTGGTTTTCAGCGTGCGCCAGGCGCGTGGCGCGGTGCCGTGCTCGCGGCGGAACAGCCGGGTGAAGTACGCCGGGTCGGCGATGCCGATCCGGCGCGACAGCTCGCCGATGGACAGTTCGGTGTCGCTCAGCAGGCGGCGGGCTTCGCTCATGCGCCGTTCCAGGATCCAATCCTGCACCGTGCGGCCGGTGCGGCGGCGGACCAGGGTGGTGAGATAGGCGGGAGTCATCCCCACCGCGCGGGCGACGTCCCGCAGCGACAGCGTGTCACCGAAGCGCTGTTCGATGACTTCGAAGACCTCGGCCAGCACCGCTTCGTTGCTGCGCCGCAGGTCGCCCACCACATCCACGGCGAGCCGGGAGACATCCACCAGCAGCAGCGTCAGATGCGCCGCCGCGGCCTGCCGGTATCCGGCCCGGCACGCGGACAGTTCGTCCTCGATGGCCGCGATGGCGTTCTCCCACAGCGGTTGTCGCTCCGGCGGCACGTGCAAGCGAAGCAGTCCACCCGGTATCCCGTGCAGGAACGGGAACAGCAGCGGGTGCGCGCGCCAGGCGGGCCAGGGCGCGGTGGTGTCGTCCCCGAGTGCGGCGGGATCGAAGAGTATCCCGCTGGCCCCGGCCAGGTGCACGCCCGACCCGTCCACCACCACGCCCGGTGACACCACGTAGATGTCACCGACGCGCACTCCCGCCGCCGCGGCTTCCGCCCCGGGCAGGGTGCTGTCGACGTACATCAGCACGGGGAAGTCGTGGATATGCGGATTCCCCTGCGCAGGCGGCGCCCCGACGGTGAAGCGCACCACCGACATGGGCGGCGCCGCCGGGTCCGAGGTGTAGCGGTAGACCGGCACACCCGCCTCGTAGCGCACCGGATAACTACGCGAGGTCATGACCTAAAGATAATCCTGATTCTGCCGATGATCGCCCAATTGTGCGGCTGCGCTGCCACACATCATGGAATGCATGACCAAAAATACTCCTGCCGCCGACACCGCGAGCCATCACCACGACTATCTCCCCGCCGCTGGCCGCGATGCCATGCTCCCCTTCTACGATCTGTTCACCCGCCTGCTCGGCGTGCGCGCCGTGCACCGCACGCTGCTGCGGCACGCGGATATCGCGCCCGGCGCGCGAGTCCTGGAAATCGGCTGCGGCACCGGCAATCTCACCCTGGCAGCCCTCGATGCCCACCCGGGCGCCGACATCATCGGCACCGATCCCGATCCCCTCGCGCTGGAGCGCGCGCAGCGCAAGGCGCACGGCCGCACGGGAATCGCCTTCCAGCACGGCTACGCCCAGGATCTCCCGTTCGAGGACGCCGCCTTCGATCGCGTCCTGTCCGCGTTCATGCTGCATCACATCCCCACCGAGCTGAAGTCCGCCGTCGCCGCCGACGCGTTCCGGGTGCTGCGGCCCGGCGGCCAGTTGCACCTCGTCGACGTCGGCGGCGAGGTCACCCCCGCCGACGGCTACGCCGCTCGCCGGCTGCTGTCGAATCCCCATGCGGCCGACAACCTCGGGCGAGCCATTCCCACCCTGCTGAGCGCCGCCGGATTCGACTGCGAGACCACCGAATCTCGTCCCCACCGCGCGATCGGCCGCATCACCTACTACCGCGCGACCCGTCCCGCCTGAGCGCTCCGATCGAGGCGGGGCTCAGCGCACAGCGCCCGGTCCCGCCTCGGTCGCTATGCCCCGGTCACCACTTGAGTACGGGCAGCGGCGACAGCGGATTCGTGCGGAGTCGTTTGCCGCCGAGTTGGAGCAGGCGGCGGTGGAAGCCCGCGTCCGGCAGATCGCGGGACAGCTCCTTATAGGCCGATCGCCGGACCCCGAAGCGGCCGAGGAGGCCGAGTTCGACGTCGATGGCGTCGGCGCGGCGGAAGATCTCGACGGGATCGGCCGGCGCACCGGCCGATCGAACCTTGTGGTGCTGGTCGATCATCCGGAAGACGAGATCGATCAGGTCCGGTCGGCCGATGCCGGTGAGCCAGGCGGTGGCGAGTTCTTCCGACGGGGCGAGGTAGTCGAACGTCCCCGCGGACCAGATACCGATGTCGTGGAAGGCCCCCGCGGTCAGGAATTCCTCGCGGTCGGTGGCCACGAAGCCGTGTTCGGCGGCCAGGCGATCACACAGGGTCAGCACCCGTAGGCAGTGATTCGTGTAGCCCGGACGATCCGCGCCGAGGTGCTCGGACCAGGGGTCAAGGCGGCGGTCGACTTCCCGGCGGATCCCAGCTGTGTCCATACCGGGCCACACTAATCGCCCCGGCTACCTCCCACAGCCCGAGCGGCGGTGGAATCGCGGCGGATTCGGGCGCGACGAGCGGGGGCTGCCACACCGCCCTGCGGCCCACGACTCGCCGGCCGAGCCGATACCATCGACGCGCGTCCGGGCGACCGGACGGGGCGGGGATCGCGGGAAGGGGCGCACATGCTCGGTACGGGTGAGGTATTCGCCGGATACACCATCGAGCGGCAGTTGGGCCGGGGCGGAATGGGTTCGGTGTATCTGGCCCAGCATCCGCGGCTGCCGCGCAAGACCGCGCTCAAGCTGCTGAATCGGGAGATGTTCGGCGACAGGGAGATTCGGGCTCGCTTCGAGCGCGAGGCGGATCTGGTCTCGCAGCTCGACCACCCGAACATCGTCACCGTGTACGACCGCGGGGTCGAGGACGAACAGCTGTGGATCTCGATGCAGTACGTGGACGGCGTCGATGCCGCGCACCTGGATCCGCACACCCTGGATCCCCGGCGCGCGGTGCAGATCGCCGCGGAAACCGCTGCGGCACTGGACTACGCGGGCGGCGCGGGGGTGCTGCATCGCGATGTGAAACCGGCCAATATCCTGCTCGCCAAATCCGTGAGCGGACAGCAGCGGGTGTACCTCACCGATTTCGGCATCGCGCGACTACGCGAGGACAACTCGCACCTGACCCGCACCGGAACCTTCACCGCCACCCTGGCTTTCGCCTCGCCCGAGCAGTTGACCGCCCAGCCGATGGACAGCCGCTCGGACCAGTATTCGCTGGCGTGCACGCTGTACTTCCTGCTGACCGGGGAGCCGCCCTTCGATTCCCCGCAGCCGGGCAACATCATTCGCGGGCATCTGCAGGAGGATCCGCCGGCGGCGAGCACCCGCCGGCCCGAGCTGCCGCGCGCGATGGACGCCGTCCTGCGCCGCGCGCTCGCCAAACGTCCCGCCGACAGATTCGCCTCCAGCGTGGAATTCACCGATGCCGCGCTGCGCGCCCTGAGCCCGGCTCCGCCCACCACGCGCAATCCCGCACCGGCGCAGTCGAATCCCCAGCGGTCGGCCCCGCGCCAGCCGACTCCCGCGCCGATACCGCAGTACCGGGCCCCACAGCCCGGCCCGTATCAGCCCGCGGGTGTGCCGCAACCCGCCGCGCCCTATCAGCCCGCGCCACGGTATTCACCCGCGCCGCAGTATGTTCCGCCGGTTCCTCATCAGCAGGGGCCGCGCATCGGGCCCGGGTACAACATGTCGCCGATTCCCCACGATCGCGTACCCCGCCGCTCGTCCGCCGGCCTGATCGTCGGACTGTGCCTCGGCCTCGTGGTGCTCATCGCCGTCGCGGTCGGCGCGACCGTGGCCCTGAAGCGCGACGTCAAGGCCGGTGGTCCACAGGATTTCGACGCGATGGCCAAGGCGATCGTCGAGGAATTCCCCTACATGTTCGCCGACGTCGAGCTCACGCCGTCCGGCAATTACAGGGGAACGGGCCACGACAACGCGACCTGCGACACCACCAAGGGTTCGGCCTCGACGCAGAAGCCGCAGGACAACGAACCCGATATGGGTAAGTGGCTGACCCAGTGGACCTGCTACGGGACCGGGCTGCCGATCTATCAGATCTACGGCTACACCGACCCCGAGGACGCCCGCTCGGTGGTCGCCGCCCTGTCCACCCTTCCCGCTCAACAGGATGTCAACGCCGGGCACACCTACACCAACTACGAGTTCCACGCTGCGGGTCCGCCCCAGCGCGACGGCCTGATCACCCATTTCTCCGGCAACGACGATCGCGGCCGGTATCTGATGTTCACCTCGAACATGTACGAACTCCACACCATCGAGGAAATGCGCACCTGGTGGAGGGGTGCGCCGCTGACCTGATCGCGCCGGGCCTGATCGCGCGGCATCGGCTCGAGCCGGGCAGAGTCACCGGCCCGAGGCCCATCATGGACGCACGCACGGCCACCGGCTACCGGCGCGAACCGGCCCCGGCCGAGGGCACCGCCGTATCCAGCGCGGTGCCCGGCGCGCGATCCCGGCTCAGGACGCCACGGCCGACCCGACCCCCAGCGCCCGCAAGCTCGCCAGCAGGAAGTCGTTCACCGCGTCGGCCCGCTCCAGCTGCACCAGGTGCCCGGCGCGTGGAACCTCCACCACCGCACGCAGATCAGTGAGGCTCGCGCGCAACGTCGCCAGCGGATCACGCCCGCTGAAGCCCTCCATGTCCGGATCGTTCTCGCCGTACAGGAAGAACGCGGGCACCTCCACCTTGGCATCGGCGTAGGCGGCGGTCAGCTCCCAGTTGCGGTCCAGGTTGCGGTACCAGTTGAGCCCGCCGGTGAAGCCGGTGCGTTCGAAATCCGCCACCAGGGTGTCGAATTCGGCCTGCGAGAGCCACGGCCAGGGCAGCGGCGGCGCCTCGGGCAGCACGTCGAGGTAACCCAGTCCGGGCGGGTTCTTCCAGGTGTCGAGGTAGTGGTACTCGCCGCTGAGCGAGTAGTACACCCGCGCGAGGAATCCGCGCGGATCCGCGGCGAGTTCGGCGTCGGCAACGCCGGGTTCCTGGAAGTACGACAGGTGCAGGAAGTGCTTCTCGGCCGCGCGGGTCCAGAACGCCGACGGCGGGCGCGGCGGGCGGGGGCTGAACGGATTGTTCAGGACCACGACCCCGGCCACGCGCTCGGGAGCGCGCAGGGACAGCTCCCAGACCAGCTGGGCGCCGAAGTCCAAACCGACGAACACCGCCTTGTCCGCGCCGATATCGTCCAGCAGCGCCAGCAGATCGCCGATCACGGCCTCGTTCGTGTACGCCGCCGGGTCGGCGGGAGCGTCGGTCCGGCCGTAACCGCGCAGGTCGGGTGCGATGGCCCGGTAGCCCGCGGCGGCCAGCGCGTCCAGCTGGTTGTGCCACATGTACCAGGTGTGCGGGAAGCCGTGACAGAAGACGACCGGAAACCCTTCCCCCTGCTCGGCGACGTGCATCCGGATGTCGCCGGTATCCACCGTCCGATGCGTCAGCTCCACTGCTGCCTCCAATTTCTAGAACACGTTCCTATTTCAAGGTAGTGTCCAGAGGTCGTGAGCGAAATACCCAAGATTCTCGCCGGTCGGGTCGCCGTGGTGACCGGAGCCAGCCGTGGCATCGGCAAGGGCATCGCCCTGGAGCTGGGCGCGGCCGGCGCCACCGTCTATGTCACCGGCCGCACGACCACGCCCGGACACCTGCCGGGCACCGTGGGCGGCACCGCCGCCGAGATCGACGAACTCGGCGGGACCGGTGTTCCCGTGGTCTGCGATCACAAGGACGACGCCGCGGTCGAGAAACTCTTCGCGCAGATCCGCGACGAGCACGGCCGGCTCGACGTCCTGGTCAACAACGTCTACAACGCGCCCGGCTCGGCGCGCTGGATCGGCCGCAAGTTCTGGGAGGTGCCGCCCAAGGCGTGGGACGAGGGCTTCGACATCGGCGTGCGATCGCACTATGTGGCAAGCGTTTTCGCCGCACCGCTGCTGATCGAGTCGGGCGGCCTCATCGTGAACGTCTCCTCCCCCGGCGCACAGCGCCAGATGCACAACGCCGTCTACGGCGTGGGCAAGGCCGCGGTCGACCGCCTGACCGCCGATTTCGCCCACGATCTGGCCGATACCGCGGTCACCGCCGTGTCCATCTGGCCCGGCATCGTCAATACCGAACTGCTGCAGATGGTTCCGGCCGATGCCGAGGGCCGCCGCATCGTCACCCTGCCCGGCGAGGGGGCCTTCGACCTGGACACCGCCGAGACCCCGCGCTTCCCGGGCCGCGCCGTGGTGGCCCTGGCGGCGGATCCGAATCGTAAGGCGCGCACCGGCAAAGCCTGGAAGGTCGCCGACCTGGCCGAGGCGTACGGCTTCACCGACATCGACGGCCGGGTCCCCCGCGCCGACTGAACCGCCCCACATCCGTTCCAGCACAGAGGAGTACAGCAAGTTATGCGACGCGTTTTCGTCGTCGGCGTGAACATGACGCCGTTCGTCAAGATCGGTTCCCGCGAGTGGACCTACCCGCAGATGGTCGCCGAGGCCGTCAACGGAGCGCTCGGCGACGCCGGTGTGACCTACGACCAGGTGCAGCGCGCCGCCGTCGGGTACGTCTTCCAGCCGTCGGCGGCCGGGCAGCGCGCCCTGTACGACGTCGGCCTGACCGGCATTCCGGTGGTCAACGTGAACAACAACTGCGCCACCGGCTCCACCGCGCTCATGCTCGCGCGCGAATGGGTCGGCAGCGGCATCGTGGACGTGGCCCTGGCCGTCGGCTTCGAGCAGATGACCAAGGAGTCCATGGCGGGCCCGGCCACCCGGCCCAAGGCCACCACCGTGGATCACCACCTGGCCGTCATGCGCGAGCACTACGAGTTCAGCCAGGCCCCGATCACCACGCAGTTCTTCGGCAACGCCGCCATCGAGCACATGAAGCAGTACGGCACCACGCCCGAGCAGCTCGCGGCCGTCGCGGTCAAGAACCACGAGCACTCCACGCGAAACCCGCTGGCGCAGTTCCAGGACGCGTACACCCTCGAGCAGGTCCTCGGCGACAAGCCCGTGCACGGCCCGCTCACCCGCTCGCAGTGCTCGCCCATGTCCGACGGCGCGGCCGCCGCGGTCGTGGTCAGCGAGGAGTACGTCAAGGCGCACGGGCTCGAGGATCAGGCCATCGAGATCCTGGCCCAGGAACTGGCCACCGACGACGGCACCTCGTTCTCCACCGGCTCGATGATCGACGTGGTCGGCGCGCCCATGACCCGCGCGGCCGCCTCGAAGGTGTTCGCCGCCTCCGGCGTCGGCATCGGCGAGGTCGACGTCATCGAACTGCACGACTGCTTCACCATCAACGAACTCATCACCTACGAGGCGCTGGGCCTGTGCGGTGAGGGCGAATCCGGTGCGTTCGCCGAATCCGGCGCTACCACCTACGGCGGTTCGGTCGTGGTAAACCCCTCGGGCGGACTCATCTCCAAGGGCCACCCGCTCGGCGCCACCGGCCTGGCCCAGGCCACCGAATTGTCCTGGCAGCTGCGCGGACTCGCCGGCGACCGGCAGGTCGCGGGCGCGCGCACGGCCCTCGCGCACAACCTGGGCCTCGGCGGAGCGGTGGTCGTCACCCTCTACCGCGGCTACAACGCCTGATCAGAACCCATCGCTCGGAGCGGAGACAGCAATGACCACCATCGATCCCGACACCCGGCTGCGGATGCCCGTGCACAACGGGCACGCGCTCGTGTCCGGACTGCGCCGCCACAAGAACCGGCCGGTGCTGACCCTGGGTGACACCGTGCTCACCGGCGGCGAGGTCCTGCAGGCCATCAGCCGCTACATCGACGCCTTCGCCGAACACGGCGTGGTGTCCGGGACCCCGATCGGCGTGCTCGCGCTGAACCGCCCCGAGGTGCTGTTCACCATCGGCGCGGGCCAGATCGCGGGCCACCGGCGCACGGCCCTGCACCCCATCGGCGGCCTCGACGATCACGCGTACGTGCTCGCCGACGCCGGCATCACCACGCTCATCCTGGATCCGCTGCCCGCGTTCGTGCAGCGCGCCCGCGAACTGGTGGACCGGGTTCCCGGCCTGAATCGCATCCTGGTGCTCGGCCCGGTACCGGACGAGCTGGCCGATGTGGGCATAGATCTGCTCGCCACGGCGGAGAAGTTCGAACCGCGTCCGGTGCAGGCCGTCGAATTGCGGCCCGACGACGTCATTTCCATCGCCTACACCGGCGGCACCACCGGAAAGCCCAAGGGCGTCATCGGTACCTCGCAGGCCATGGCGACCATGACGCAGATCCAGCTCTCGGAATGGGAGTGGCCCAAGCACCCCAAATTCCTGATCTGCACGCCGCTTTCGCACGCGGGCGCGGCGTTCTTCCTGCCGGTGGTGCTGCTCGGCGGGCAGTGCATCGTGCTGCCGCGTTTCGAGCCGGGCGAGGTGCTGCGGGCCATCGAGGAGCACAAGATCAGCTCCACGATGCTGGTGCCGTCCATGCTGTACGCGCTGCTGGACCACCCGGATTCGCACACGCGGGACCTGTCCTCGCTCGAGACCGTGTACTACGGCGCTGCGGCCATCGACCCGAATCGGTTGCAGGAGGCCATCGATCGCTTCGGGCCGATCTTCGCCCAGTACTTCGGACAGTCCGAGGCGCCGATGGCGATCAGCTACCTGGGCAAGGACGAGCACGACAAGGCGCGCCTGGCCTCGTGCGGGCGGCCGTCCACCGCGATCCGAGTGGCGTTGCTGGACAAGGACGACAACGTCGTCGAGCCCGGTGAGGTCGGCGAGATCTGCGTGTCCGGGCCGCTGCTCGCGGGCGGGTACCTGAACCTGCCCGAGGTCACCGCGGAGACCTTCCACAACGGCTGGCTGCGCACCGGCGATCTGGCGCGCCAGGACGAGGACGACTTCCTGTTCATCGTCGGCCGCAGCAAGGACATGGTCGTCACCGGCGGGTTCAACGTCTTCCCCCGCGAGGTGGAGGACGTGGTGTCCGAGCATCCCAAGGTGCGCAACGTGGCCGTGGTGGGCGTGCCGGACTCGTACTACGGCGAGGCCGTGACCGCGGTGGTCGTGCTCGATCCCGAGACCGCGGGCGATGCCGCGGCGGTGGAGACGGTGATCGCCGAGGTGCAGGCCGCGGTCAAGCAGCGCAAGGGATCCGTGCAGGTGCCCAAGCATGTGCTGCTGGTCGACGAGCTGCCGCTGACCGGGCTCGGCAAGCCCGACAAGAAGGTCATCCGGGTGCTGGCGGCCGAGCGGCTCGGCCTGGCGTGATCAAACGGTAGTGCTCGGGCCGAGTCGCCGAAAGGCGCTCGGCCCGAGTCGTTCTACGCCTGGTCCGCGCTGGGCGGGGTGATCCGCAGGGCGCGGACCTGCCGCACGCCCCGGCGCACGCTCACCGCGCCGGCCTCCACGATGGCCCGGGTCACGAAGTGCCCCAGCGCCGTTGCCGCGAACACCGCGGTGATGAGAATCGGCGCCCACTCCCAGGTGAGCGCCAGCACCATCCGTTCGAGGGTGCCGACCGGCTCGACCACCGGCTCCCAGCTGTTGAGCCGGACCCAGCGGCCGAGGAAAACACCGACGGCGCACAGCAGATGCACGGTGAGCGTCGCCGGCGTGCGCCACGAACCCAGCCCCCGCTGCTCCAGGAAGCGGCCCAGTTCGGCCAGCACCAGGTAGTAGGCCACGAAGCCCGAGGCGATGAACGCCACGTACACCGGCAGCACCGTCGACACCACCGGGCCGTCCCCGACCGAGCGCACGGTGTCGCGCAGGTGCACCAGGTCCGTCACCACGTAGGGCGCGTTCGGCAGGAACAACAGCAGCAACACCGCGCCGGCCCACCACAGCGGCGAACTCGGCAGCCGCCGCTCCGCCCGGCCCGGCAGGCGGAACACCAGAAACGCCAGACCGACTGGAATCCAAGCCAATACGGTATTCCAGCTCATCCACCACAGATCACGGCGCAATACCCCCACGAGGCTCGGCGCGACCGCATCAACCAAGTCCATGGATCCATCATGCACGGCGTTCACGTTCGCGCCCGGGCATTTTCCGCAACGCCGCAGTGCGAACGCCGTCCCGCAGGTACTGCCCAACACAAGTAGCCCGGGTGTCGCGACTGCGACACCCGGGCTACCCAACCGAGCTATGAGGTCAGGAGAACTTGATTTCCAGGCCGATGCCGAGGATCGAGATCAACCAGATGACACCGACGAACACCGTGATCCGGTCGAGGTTCTTCTCGACAACGGTGGAACCCGACAGGCTCGACTGCACACCGCCACCGAACAGGCTGGAAAGACCTCCACCCTTGGCGCGATGCAACAGCACCAGCAACACCAGCAGGACGCTGGTGATGATCAGGAGGATATCCAGGAACATGCGCATGCTGGGCATCCTATCCCGCCGTCAACGACGTGATCACATACCCCCTGGTCCGGGCGGGGCGTGTTCATCCGCGCCCGCCGGCCACCCCGCGTCCCCGGGGCGGTCGGGCATTCGCACCGGGCCGGCCACCGCGGTTCGCACTCGCGTTCGAGTGCCGACGGTGATCGGCGACGCGGCGCCGAAGCGTTCCAGCGATTGTCCGGCAATGCCGTTCCGCAGGTGAAACGGGCATTTTTCGGTTGGTCGAATTTCTGGGCCCATCAACTGAAATACGGGCATACCATAGATTTCGTCATTCGTACTGGATTCGAGACGCCACGGCGCGTCACGGCGAAAGGTACCGAAATGCGATTCCAGCGTTCTGCTTCGATTCTGGTCGGCGCGACCCTCGCCATTCCCGTCCTGACGGGGCTGACGGGCACCGCGAGCGCCGATTGGGTGGTCGGCGGATGTTACGGCGGCCAGCTCACCACGACCAACGTTCCCGGCGGCGGGAGCGTCGGCATGGACACCAACGTCACCGGCGGCCTCACCGACTGCGGCAGCCCGCAGCTGCCCGGGGTCAACGGCGGCATGCTCAACATCCGCTACCCGTACAACATCGTCACCGGCAGCAACTCCGGCACCGGCGCGGGCGGCAACCCGGCGAACGGGACCATCGCCTGGTCCGACGGCTCGGTCAGCGTGGTCTCGGGCAACTGGGTCACCTCACCGGTCGGTCAGAACGCCATCAGCGTGCTGGGCATCCAGAGTGGGCCCGGCGCCGGCCAGCAGATAGTCTTCGGCACCCGCCAGATCGCCAACGCCGGCTCGGTGGGCGGCGGCAGCGGCGGTGCGGGTTCGGTCGACGTGATCGACGCCCTGTTCCACTGACGCGAGCGAAACCTCCTGCCCCGCAACGCGATGCGGGGCGGGGTCGAGCCGAGCCCGTGCCGCGGGCCTACCGCTTCTCCACGTTCGGCACGATGGCCTCCGGCTTGAAGTTGACGATGTAGTGGTCGGACGAGACGTTGGCCGACTCGAGCTGCTCGACCACGTAGGTCACGTTGTCGCTGAGCCCGAGATAGTGCTTCTTGTAGTCGTCCGGCCCGACCTTGCAGGTCACCGTGATCTTGCGGTCCCCCGGGTCGATCGAGCAGAAACCCTCGATCAACAGCATGTACTTGTCGGTGATGCCGTTGTAGAAGACGATGCGCCGGTTGATCTCGAAGTTGTCGGACTTCTTCGAGATGTTCTCCGATGCGACGTCGGCGTCGGACGAGCAGCCGGCCAATACCGCCGTGGCGAGCACCGCCGCCCCGAGCGCGAGCACAGCGCTCTGCCCGAACGCCTTCCCCCGTGAAATCCTCATGACTGCCCCTCTCCCCCGATACGAGCCCGGTCGCGTTCGCGCGTATCCGCGAAAGCTCGTGTAGTACAACCGGGCACACCCCATTGACCCGCCGCGTCGCGGAAACAGCAACCGATTTCGCGCCGGGGGAACACGAGATCGCCCGACGCGCACAACCCGCGCGCGGCGCGTCCGCGCAGCTGGGAGCACTCGCACGACCCGGTGCCGCGCTCGGCCGGAAGCCGGTGCAGGGCAGCGGATCGTATCGGGATCGTTACTCCCGCGCCGACCCGCGCGCTGCCAGCGGGCAGCGCTACGAGGGCGGCCGACGCCGCAGGCGTCGCCGTCGCCCGCACCGCCCGAGCACTCGCCACGAGTGAGCGCGCGACCGCCAGCCGGGTGCCGCCGTTCGCCTGGCCGCTACTGGCCGCGACGGCGCAGGTGTGGTGTTTGTAGCGGGCCTGGTCCTGAGGGAATCGGCTGTGCCACAGCGGGCTTCGGATCGGACGTGGCATACGTGGTCGTACCGCCCTGGCAGGATGCCGATCCATGATCGAGAATGATCCTGGCGTCCTGATGCGAACCCATCTTCCCGCGGAATTTCATGCCGACGTAGGCCTATCGGTTCGCGAGGCGATGCACCTGCGGCACGCGAGCGTCGATGACGAGGTCATCGGGTACTTCGGCGGACTGCCCGAACTTCCCGACGAGATGGACTGGCCCGGCGCGAGTCACGGCCACTACGAGCACGTCGCGACCATCGACCTGGCGAAGGTGCCGTCGCTGGACCTGAATCTGCCGACCGCGGGCCGGTTCGTGGTCTTCGGCGACACCGATGGCTGGGAGGGTGCCTTCCACTACTTCCCCGAGGGCACGACACTGCGCGAACGGGCGCTGCCGGCCGATCTGGCAGCACACGACCGCGTCTTCGTTCGCACCGACATGTCCTGCGTGCGGGTTCCCACGATCCCTACGACGGAGTTCCTCACCGGCAATCTCGTCGACGACGACCACTACGACGACGAGGAGCTGTACGAACGCTTCGAGTCGTTCGTCGACGCGGGCCCCAGATGGCGTCATCAGCTCGGCGGCTGGGCGAACGAGATCCAGGGCGACAACGACGGCGGCCTGCTACCCGGAACCCCGGTGGCCCAGCGCTTTTCACCCGGCGGCTCACCCGCGGGTCAGGTTCTGATCGCCCAGTTCGGCACCGACCACGCCCTGCGGATGGGCTGGGGCGACTTCGGCAAGCTCTACTGCTTCATTCCCGTCGCGGACCTGCTGGCCCGGGACTTCACCCGGGTCCGAACCTACTGGGAATGCCACTGAGCAGCGGTGGGGCGGAGGCGGCGAAACCTTCTGTTCGGCAGGCGCTCTCGGGCGAATGCGATGAACGGGGCGGGGGCGAATGGCTACGATGAGCGGCAGTCGCGTTCGGATCGGGGGGCCATGTACGGTCAGCGCCCGGGTATGCCGCCCGAACCTTGGCGGTTCGAGGGGCAGGGGGAGGAATTCGAGCGGCGGCCTATCGCGGACATCGTGGTGTCGTGGGTGCTCGGGATCGGGGTGCTGGGGGTCGGGCTGTGTTGTGCGCTGTGGTTTCTGACCACCTACTTTCTCGGGGAGGTGGGGGCGGCGTGCGGGGACGCGGCCGAGGAGTGTGGCGCGGGGGAACTCCGTGGCATCGGGTGGCTGGGTCCGCTCGCCTGGTGTGGCTTCTGGATTCCCCTGCTCGCGCTGGTGACGACCGCGGTCGTGGACTACGTCAGTGACGCGCTCGAGGTGCGCGGGCACCCGGGGGCCCGGCGGGTGCCGCTGTTCATCTGGCCGCTGGCGGCGTTGCTGGCGCAGCTGTGGTTACTGCGGCCGCTGCTCGACTGAGCGGGACCGGATCGACGCCTCGGGGGATGGCGTGTGGGGTGACTCACGTGCGTGCCGGGCTTTCCGGATTTCCGCCCCGGCAAGATCGGCACCGAGTACGTTGTCCGCCAGTCACCAAGGAGGACCGATGTCTCGCAGGATCGTCAGTGCCGTCGCCGCCGGGGCGGCCTTGCTCGCGGGGTGCGGCACACCCGACGACCCCGGTCCCGTACCCGCGAGCTCGACGGACGGCCCGGCCGTGACGTTCGCCGGCCCGACCTCACCGCGCGGCGCCGCCGTCAAAGCCGTCGGCCAGGAGGCCGGCATCGGCAAGCCCGGAGCCGAACCCGTCCTCGCGTGGACCGTGACCGGCATCGAGGTCGGGGCGCCGTGCACCGAGGCCGGAGCGGTGCCGCCGGAGAACGGGCAGTTCGTCGTCGTCTCGATCGACGCGCGCACCTCGGGCGAATTCGACCAGGCGAAGATCGGCGGACCCGGCTTCTTCAATCCGGGCAACGACTGGCAGTTGATCGACGCCGCGGGCGTCACCCACCCGCGCCCGGCCTCGGACGCGGTCTACCGCTGCACCGCCGCGGACTGGCCCGTCGACCTCGCGCCGGCGTCGAAGTATCAGTTCAAACTGACATTCGACGCGCAAACCCCGACGGGCACACTGCTTTTCGCCCCCGCGGCGTGGCCGGGCTGGGAATGGACCTTCTGAGCGCCGGTGGGGTGATCGACGGGACTCACACGGGCGGCCCGACCGCGATCAGGTGGGTGATCTTGTCCTCACCGACCGTGTACTGCGCCACCACCTGTTCGTTGCGCTGATCCTGCACCGTCAGGCGGAGCTGGTGCTGGTGCATGTGCTCGGCCCAGGAGCGGACCACGAACGCCTCCACGTACCGATCCGACTCCCCTACATCGCGATACAGGCGCCACTCGCGCGCGCCGGTCCGCTGGCGGGAGCGGCCGACCCGAGTCATGGCGGCCACGAACTCGGGAACCACCTCCTCGGGCACGGTATAGCTGCGCATCACCAGCACCGGGCCGTCGGCGGGGTCGGGTTCGGTGTCCAGGACGGGTTCGGGCCAGATCACCTTCGGCGTCAGATCGAACCCGGTGGCGTCCTGGCTGATCGGCCACCACAGCGTGCTCAGCGCGCACACCGCCAGCAGAGCAGTCGCGATCCCGAGCGCGGTGACCACGCCCAGCGCGTTGGCCACCGCACCCCACAGCAGCGACCCCAGCGCCTGCCCGCCCATGAAGGTCAGCGAGTACACCGCCATCCCGCGCGCCCGCACCCACGCCGGAAGCATCAGCAGCATGGTGGAATTCAGCGTCGACAGCGCCAGCGGCCAGCCCACGCCCGCCACCACCAGCGCGGGCAGCACCAGCGGCACCCGATCGGCCAGCGTGACCACCAGCGTCGCGGCCTCGAACAGCACCGCCGCCAGGGTGACCATGCGGGTCGCGCTCAATCGGCTGCGCAGCGCGGCGAACCCGAGCCCGCCCGACACCGCGCCCACCCCCAGCGCCCCGAGCAACAGCCCGTACCCCGAGGACTCGAGCCCGAGCCGATTGTGCGCGACCACCGGCAGCAGCGCCCAGATCGCGCTGGCCGGGACGATGAACAGGATGGCGCGCAACAGCACTCGCCGAATCGCCGGTCCCGACCGCACGAACCGCATGCCGGCCCGCAGCGCCGCCAGCGGCCGCTCGCTCGGCAGCGTCGCCGCCCGCTCCGGACGCCGCCACAACACCAGCACGACCACGATGCCGATGAAGGACACCGCGTTGAAGCCGAACACGAAGGTCGGCCCGGCCAGCGAGATCAGCACGCCCGCGATGGCCGGTCCCACCGCGCGAGCGCCGTTGACGCTCAACCCGTTCAGCGCGGCCGCGGCCGGAATCTGTTCGCGCGGTACCAGTTCCGGCTGAATCGACTGCCAGGTCGGCATGGTCAGCGCCTGCCCGCAGCCGAGCAGGAACAGCAGGCCCAGCAGCACTCCAGGAGTGGTCAACCCCAACCCGGTGCACGCGGCCAGCGTCAGCGCGGTCACCGCCATCGCCGACTGCGCCCCGATCAGCAGCCGCCGCCGATCCACCAGGTCCGCAAGCACCCCGGCCGGAATGACCAGCAGCACCACCGGCAGCGTCGTCGCGGTCTGCACCAGCGACACCAGCATCGCCGCGTTCGGCTCGTCGACCAGCAGCCACTGCGCGCCGACGGTCTGCATCCAGGTGCCGAGGTTGGACACCAGCTGCGCGATCCACAGTGCCCGGTACACCTTCGACGCCAAAGGCGCCCAGGCGGAGGGAGGGGAAGCCGTCGCTAGCGCAGTCACCGGGGTAAGCCTAGGCCCGCGCCGGCGGCACACTGCCGATAGACCCGGCCCAACCTCGCAAATCAGGCTGATCGCAATGCGCTGACCGTCGCCCCGGCCGCGCCCACATCTCCGGCGTGTTGTCGACGAGCGGACCGGGCGGCCGGCAGCCGGATCCGCGAACACCGCCGGGATCGGTACCGCCAACCGACGGGGACGAGCGGCGAGCCCACTGGAAAAGGGCGAAAACACCCGCACCGGGTGCGCATTCATCGCGCGCCGGGCGGCCGTGCCGGCATCACGACTCCTGCGGAATCCCCCGCGCCGCGTACACCGCGAGCATGTCCTCGACCAACGCCAGCACCGACACATCCAGGTCGGGCCGCGGGTAGACGCACCGCACGACGGACTCACCCGAGAACAGATGCAGCATCGCGAAGAACAGCGATTCGCGCAGTTCCTCGGGGAACGCGTCCAGCACGTGACTCTCGTTGAGCGCGGCCACGATATCGGCGTAGTACCGCTCCGCGATGGGCGCGATGCGGTCGCGCAGTTCGGTGTCCGAGCGGGCCGCCAGGTAGATCTCGCGCAGCGCGTGACTCAGATGCGAACCCTGGGCCTGGCGCAGGAAGCGCAGCGCCGCGGCCAGCGCGTTGTCCTGCGCGTCGAGGTGCGCCATGACGGCGCGGAAGCCGTCGAGCTGGCGCCCGAAGGCTTCCTCGGCGGTCTTCACGATCAGGTCGAGGCGAGTGTCGAACTGCCGGAACATGGCCCCGGCGGAGAGTCCGGCGCGCCCGCAGATCTCCTGCACGGTCGCTCGCTGGTAGCCGACCTCGCCGATGGCCGCGATGGTGGCGTCGACCAGTTTGCTCACCGTGGCCGTTCGGCGCTCGTGCTGGGTGCGGCGCGGACGCGAAACTTCACTCACGCCGCACATCCTGCCGTGCCGGTCCCGCCGGGCGAAGCGGCGGCCCCGGGTGACCGTTGACACATTCCGAGCGGACCCCTATCGTCTGGGACACTTACTTAGAAAATACTCACTTCCTATTTTAGGCAGTGCAGGGTCGCCGCGGTGCGCGGGGTGGAGGAGTTCGAGATGACAGCGGGTAGACGCATGGGGACCGCCCTGGCCGTGGCCGCGGGGGTGACGCTGGCCCTGTGCCCGGTGGTGACCGATACCGCCGGGGCACAACCGGTTTCGGTGGAGCCGGCCCTGCCGTTCCCGATTCCGCCCGCACCGCCGTACCTGGATCCGGGCTTCTACTCCCCGGACCCGGCGCGGGTCGCGGCGGCGCAACCCGGGGAGATCCTGGCCGCCCGGCGGGTGAATCTCGCCAATTTCTGGCTCATCCCGCTCAACGTCAACGCCTGGCAACTCTCGTTCCGCAGCACGAACACCCGGGGCGAGCCGATCGCGGCGGTCTCGACTGTGATCGTCCCGCATCGCCCGTCCCCGACCGAACAGCGCGCGCTGCTCTCGTTCCAGATGGCCGAGGATTCGCTGTCGCAGAACTGCGCGCCCTCCTACAGCCTGCAGATGGGCTCGCTGCCCAATCCCCTGAATCCGGTGATCGGCGCGGAGTTCATCGAGGTGCAGGCCATGCTGCAGCGCGGGCACGCGGTCGTGGTCCCCGATCACCAGGGCCCGAACGCCGCCTACGCGGTCGGACCGCTGGGCGGCCGCATCACCCTGGACGGCATCCGCGCCGCGGAGAACTTCGAGCCCGCCGGTCTGCCGGGCGCGGACACCCGGGTCGCGCTGTGGGGCTACTCCGGCGGCGCGATCCCCACCGCGCACGCCGCCGAACTCCAGCCCGAGTACGCGCCGGAACTGAACCTCGTCGGCTCGGCGACCGGCGGTCTCATGGCCGACATCCGCATGGCCATCGACTACAACAACGGCACCTCGACCTTCGGCGGCGCGGTGCTCGGCGGACTGCTCGGGGTGGCGCGCGAATACCCGCAGGTGAACCAGTTCATCGACCGGTACATGAACCCGTTCGGCAAGGGCCTGCGACTGGTGCACGAGAACCAGTGCGTGGCATTGCAATTCGCGGGCTTCCCGTTCGTGAACATCAAGGGACTGTTCGACTACCCCGGCGACCCGATGCGCGCGCCGGAGATGCAGCCGGTGCTGGACGAACTGAGCCTGGGCCATCGCGGCACCCCGCGCACACCCGTCTACATCTATCAGGCGCCGCTGGACGAGGCGATGCCGATCAACGCGGTCAACAATCTCTACGACACCTACTGCCGGGACCCCGAGGCCCGTGTCGCCTACACCCGAGATCTGCTCAGCGAGCACGGCATCGCCGCCGTGTCGGGCACCGCGAGCGCGGTGCTGTGGCTGGACCAGCGGCTCAACGGCGTGGAACTGCCCGCCGGGTGTAGTAATCGGGACGTGCTGACCTCGTTCGCCGATCCGGGCGCCATTGCGGCCTTCGTCGACGTCATCGGGCAGACCCTCGCGTCGGCACTCGGTATGCCGGTCTGATCACCGTACGATCGGCTACATGTCAGCAACTCACAGATGGTGTGGCGTGCTGCTCGCCGCGTCCGTGGCCGCGCTCGCCGGGTGTTCGTCCGCCGCCGAGGACGACACACCGCCCGCCGAAACACCCATGGGCAAGGCCTACGTCTCCACCGAGGTCACGGGCACGCCCATTCCCGGCGGCGGCCCGCTGACCCTGACCTTCGCCGACAACCGGGTCACCGCGACCGTGGGCTGCAACACCGCCTCCGGCCCGGTGACCATCGACGGCCACACGCTGACGGTGGGCGAGATGGCCACCACCCTCATGGGCTGCCCCGGCGACATCGCCGGGGCGGACGAGTGGATGGACGGGCTGCTGCGTTCGGGCCCGGACTGGACGCTCGACGGCCCGGATCTCACCCTCACCGGCAACGGCCTGACGGTGAAGCTGCTGGACCGCAAGGTCGCCCAGCCCGACCGGCCGCTCGCCGGGACGACCTGGGTCGTCACCGCGCTGCTGCGACCCGAGGCCGAGGTGCGCTCGGTCGCCCTGGACGAGGCTCGTCCCACCCTGACCATCGCCCCGGACGGCGCGGTCTCGGGCAGCGCGGGTTGCAACCGCATGGTCGGCAAGGCCGCGGTCGCGGGCGACGAGGTGAGCTTCGAGGGCATCGGCACCACCAAGATGATGTGCGACGCGGCGATCATGGAGGTCGAGCAGCAGGTCCTCGAGGCGCTGAACGGAAAAACCACCGCCACCATCGATTCCGACACCCTGACCCTGCGCAACACCGCGAACGGGACCGGGCTGAAGTTCCGCGCGGAGTAGTCCCGCGCCCGCCCGGCGACCGAAAACCGCTGTCGCCGGGTGGGAATCGGCGGGTACCGTCCGCCGCTATGGACACGCATCTTCTGAACGTGGTCGACGTGGAGGCCACCTGCTGGGAAGGACAGAACCCGCCCGGCATGCCGAACGAGATCATCGAGATCGGCCTCTGCGTCCTGGACACGCGCACCCGGGAGCGAGTGGCCAAGCACAGCATCCTGGTGCGGCCCGAACGCTCCACCGTCAGCGAGTTCTGCACCCGGCTGACCACCCTGACCCCGGAACAGGTCGCCACCGGCGTCACCTTCGCCGAGGCGTGCGCGCTGCTGCGCACCGAGTTTCGCGCCGATTCCCGCCCGTGGGCGAGCTGGGGCGACTACGACCGCAAACAGTTCGAGCGCCAGTGCGCGGCCACGGGGGTGCGATATCCCTTCGGCAGCAGGCACACCAACGCGAAGGCGGCGTTCTCCGCCTCCCGCCGCACCCGGCGGCGGTTCGGCATGGCCGAGGCCCTGGGCGCGGCCGGACTGCCCCTGATCGGCACCCATCACCGGGGCGATGACGACGCGTGGAACATCGCGGCCCTCATCGCCGACATGATGGAACAGAGTGGGTGGCCCGCCGACTAGCCGACAGGTCCCGGTTCCCGTGGGGATCGGCGTTCCACATTTACTCTGAGGCCCGGCTTAAGTGACATTTGGGACATACGGGAGGTGGGGAACATCAACGAGCGGGAAGCCGAACTCGATGCGTGGTTCCGAGCCGAAGTAGCGGCGGCCAGAGCCGGTGTCGCACGCCCGCAACAGGACCCGTTCGCCCCGGGCGATCCGCGCACCGGGGCGCAGTACCTGGAGCTGTTCGACGCCCAGGCCACCGCGCGCCACCTCGACCTCGCCGCCCGGCAGCTCACCCGCGACGGGCACGGGTACTACAGCATCGGATCCTCCGGGCACGAGGGCAACGTCGCGGTCGCCGCCGCGCTGCGGGCCACGGATCCGGCTCTGCTGCACTACCGTTCGGCCGCCTTCTTCGTGCACCGCGCCCGCCAGGTCCCCGGACCGGACCCGATCCGGGATGTCCTGCTGGGGGTCACCGCGGCGATCGGCGATCCGATTTCCGGTGGGCGGCACAAGGTTTTCGGCAGCAAGGCCGCCAATGTCATCCCGCAGACCTCCACGATCGCCTCGCATCTCCCGCGCGCGGCCGGGCTGGCCTTCGCCATCGAACACGCCGCGCGACTCGGGGTCCCGTGCGAGTGGCCGGAGGATTCGGTGGTGGTGTGCAGTTTCGGGGACGCCTCGGCCAATCACTCCACCGCCGCCGGGGCCATCAACACCGCCGTGCACACCGCCCACCAGGGTGTGCCCATGCCGGTGTTGTTCGTGTGCGAGGACAACGGACTGGGCATCAGCGTGCCCACCCCGCGCCAGTGGATCGAACACGCCTACGGCTCCCGGCCCGGCCTGCGGTACTTCGAGGCCGACGGCGCGGATCTGCCCGCGGCCCTGGCCGTGGCCGGCGAGGCCGCGGACTGGGTTCGGGCGCAACGCAAACCCGCGTTCCTGCGGCTGCGCACCGTGCGCCTACTCGGGCACGCGGGCTCCGATGTCGAGTCGGCCTATCGCCGCCCGGCCGATATCGCCACCGATCTGCGCGGCGATCCGGTGACCGCGACCGCGCGGCTGCTGATCGGCGCGGGAATCGCCACCGCCGGGGAAATCCTGTGCCGCTACACCGATATCGGGGACCGCGTGGGTGCCGCCGCCGAAAAGGCGCGGGGCGAAAGCAAACTCACCACCGCGGCCGCGGTCATGGCGACCCTGGCCCCGTCCCGTCCCACGGTGGTGCGCACCGATGTACTGCGGACCGGGCCCGAGCCCGAGCGCGCCGGACACCGCCCGGGCGCCGACACCGGCGAGCAGCTGACCCTGGCGCAGGCGGTCAATCACACGCTCGGGCAACTGCTGGCGCGTGATCCGGACGTGCTCGTGTTCGGTGAGGACGTCGGCCGCAAGGGCGGGGTCTACGGGGTCACCAAGGGGCTGCAGCAGAGCTTCGGGGTCCGCCGGGTATTCGATACGCTGCTGGACGAACAGA
The DNA here is from genome assembly GCF_053645575.1 of Nocardia sp. NPDC055321. Classification (NCBI taxonomy): domain Bacteria; kingdom Bacillati; phylum Actinomycetota; class Actinomycetes; order Mycobacteriales; family Nocardiaceae; genus Nocardia; species Nocardia sp. NPDC055321. Next base: position 169,909 of record NZ_JBSHMS010000008.1, on the reverse strand, counting down.
GTGTGCTCGGCACCGCGCTGGGCGCCGGTCTGGCGGGGTTCGTGCCGATTCCGGAGATCCAGTACCTGGCCTACGTACACAACGCCGAGGATCAGGTCCGGGGCGAAGCGGCGACGCTGTCCTTCTTCTCCGCGGGCAGCTATCGCAATCCACTGGTCGTCCGGATCGCGGGCTACGCCTACCAGAAGGGATTCGGCGGACACTTCCACAACGACAATTCCCTTGCCGCGCTGCGGGATATCCCGGGCGTGGTGATCGCCTCGCCCGCGCGCGGGGACGACGCCGCGGCCATGCTGCGCACGTGCGTGTCGGCGGCGCGGGTGGATGGGCGGGTGTGCGTGTTCCTCGAGCCGATCGCGCTCTATCACACCCGCGATCTGTACCGCGACGGCGACAACGGCTGGCTCGCACCGGTTTCCGGCGTCCGGCACGCCGAGATCGGGCAGGGACGGGTACACGGCAGCGGCACCCACCTCACCATCGTGAGTTTCGCCAACGGGGTGCCGATGAGCCTGCGGGTGGCCCGCAGGCTCGCCGAGCGCGGCATTCACGCGCGGGTGCTGGACCTGCGCTGGCTCGCCCCGCTGCCGATCGAGGATCTGCTGGACTGCGCCCGCGCCACCGGGCGCGTGCTCATCGCCGACGAAACCCGGCGCAGCGGCGGGGTTTCCGAGGCGGTGTGCGCGGCGCTGGTCGACGCCGGTTTCGACGGGCGCGTGGCGCGGGTCACCAGCGAGGACAGTTTCGTCCCGCTCGGGCCCGCGGCCGGGACGGTGCTGCTGGACGAGGAGCGGATCGAGGCGGCGGCGAACGCACTGCTCGCGGCGCGCTGAGCGGGCGCCGGAGGGGTGTGCGACGAGCGGGCGGAGCCTGATGGAGGGTTACACCCCGGCCGCTCGTCGGCGACGCCGGTCCGGTCGGCGCCCCTGTGCCGTTGAGGGGACGACACAAGCTATCTACGTTCTACGTACGTAGATAGTATTACCGGACAATGGGCGCGAATCGCAACTCATCGCGCGGTAAGGATCCGCTCAGGATCGCTACGTACACTCGGGCCGATTCGAGGAGGAACGCAATGGGGCGGGCTCTACGGCAGGGGAAGCATTGACGGTCGCGGCATGTCTACTGCTCTACGGATTCGCCGTCGCGGTGCTCGCGCCGCGGCTGCTGTGCCGGGCCGGACATGGGGGCGCGACCCCGCGCGTGGCGCTGGCGGCCTGGCTGGCCGCGCTGGGGTCGACCGTGCTGGCGTGGGTGGTCGCCCTGTTCATGCTGGTGCTGGATCTGGCCACGCACCGCCTCACCACGGTCCCGCAGCGGTTCCTCGACACCTGCATGGTGCATCTGCACGACGCCGCGCTCGGTGCGTACGGCGCACCGGTGCAGGCGGGCCTGCTGGGGCTGGCCGGGGTCTCGACCCTGGCGGCCGGGGTCCTGGCCGCGCGGGTGAGCAACTCGCTGCTGCGGGCGCGCAGGCTGACCTTCGAGCACGCGCGCATGGCCCGGCTGGCCGGGCGCCATCATCCCGAACTGGACGCGGTGGTGCTGCCGGTGGACGAGCCCGCCGCGTATTGCGTTGCGGGCAAACCACATACGGTGGTGGTGAGCCGGGGCGTCCTGAGTGCCCTGGACGATCGGCACCTGGACGCGGTGCTCAGCCACGAGCGCGCGCACCTGGCCGGGCGGCATCATCTGATCCTCGCGCTGACCCGCGGGCTGTCCACGGCCATGCCGCGGATCTCGCTGTTCGTCCTGGGCGAGCACGAGGTGGCGCGCCTGCTCGAGATGATCGCCGACGACGTCTCGGCGCGAATTCACGGCCGGGGCACGGTCTTACAGGCGCTGCTGACCCTGTCCGGCATCGCCACCGGCCCGGCCGGGGCGCTCGGCGCCGCCGAGGTCGGGCTGGCGAGCCGGGTGGAACGGCTGGCCGCGCCCGCCGCGGCGGCCACCCGGTTCCGGGAACGGCTCGCCCTGGCCGCGGCGGCGGGCACGGCGACGCTCGTGCCGCTGGCCGCGGTGCTGACGGCCATCGTCGGGCTCACCATCTGCGACCCCATCAACTGAGACGCGGCCGGAACCGATACCGCCGCAGCGGTATCGGATGCGCTGCCCGTTCGGTAGCTCGGGCAGCGCGGGCCGGGCACCCCGGGCCCGCTCGAGTCAGCGTCTCCGTTCGCCGGTGAACACCGGGAGCCGGAGCGTGTCGGGATCGGCGACCACCGGGAAGCGATCGGTGATCGGATCGGCCTGCTCGACCGGTACGGCGGGCGTGCGCCGGTCGAGCAGATGCAGCGCGAAAGCCGCGAGGGCCCCGATCACCGCCAGGCCGATCCATACCGCCCACGTCGCCCCCGCGTCCCGGGCCGCGCCGAATACCGCACCGGTGGCGAGGTTTCCGAACAGGATGCCCACCCCCACGACGGTGTTGTAGAAACCGTAGTGGGTGGCGACCAGGCGATTGCCGGACAGGGCCACCACGGTGTCCATCTCGAACGGGAAGACCGCCGCCGTCCCGACCGCCAGCAGCGCGGCGGTGATCAGCAGCGCGGTGATCGCGGCGGCCGCGCCGAACACCGTCGCCGTCGGCGCGATCGCCAGCGGCAGGAACGACAGCGCCAGCACCGTCATACCGGCGACCAGGGCACGGCCCGAACCCCAGCGCGAGCGCAGCAGGCCGGTGATACGGAGCTGTCCGGCCACGGCCACCACCCCGGAGATGACGAACACCGCCGAGGTGACCGTCTGCGCGTTCGCGCCCGCGATGAACTCGGCCTGCAGCGGCAATGCCAGGTACACCTGGAACGACAGCACGTACGAGCCGATCATGGCGAGGGAGAACAGTACGAACGGGCGATTGGCCACCACCGTGCGCCAGTCCGCCAGCACCGACGCACCCGGCGCTTCGGCGCCCCGGCGGGCGGGCAGCGCGAACAGCTGGGCGATCGTCAGCAGCGCGAAGACCGCGGCGGCCGACGTCGCCACCACCCGGAAGTCGACCGACAGCAGCGCGAGCCCGACGAGCGGACCGGCCAGGATCCCGGCCTGATAGAAGACGTTGAACACCGCGAACGCCTCGACCCGCCGCTCCCCCGCCTCGGCCGCGAGGTAGGCCCGCACCGCGGGGTTGAACAGCGCCCCCGCGAATCCCGTTGCCGCCGAGGCGATGAGGAGCGCGGGCAGCGAGGACGCGAAGGCCAGCAGCACGAATCCGCCGGTGCGCAACAGACATCCGGCCACGATGAGCGGCTTGTACCCGAGCCGGTCGGCGAGCGTGCCGCCGACCAGGAACATGCCCTGCTGCGAGAAGTTCCGCACCCCGAGCACCAGTCCGACCGCCCAGGCCGCCAGACCCAATGGCCCCGCGAGGTATCCGGCCAGGTACGGCATCAGCATGTAGAAGCCCAGGTTGATCCCGAACTGATTGACCATGAGCAGCTGTGCCGCGGTGTCGAACCCCCGGAATTTGGTCAGGACGCTCACCGCGGATCACCCACTCGGCGCGCGCTCGAGTCCGCACGGCGCTCGGGCTCGGACCGCGATCCGCTCGCGCCACCGAGGGTAGGTCGCGCGACGTCCGCCGCATTGCTTTGCACAACAGCGGCATTCGAATCCCCCGCGATTGCGCGGGCGTCCTCCACCGCATCTCTCGCCCTTGTCCTAGAGGTTGGGCGCTCCGGCACCGCCTCCCCGTTGACCGCCCCGGCGGCGCCGCCGGCCGCTGCGAGCGGTACGGGGGTGATCGGGGCACCGCCGCGTGAATCCCGTTCGGCCGCACCGGCGCCGGGGTCGACGACCGTCGCGCAGCGGGTCCAGGAGGTCACCTGGCGTTCGCGGGGGTGGGCGATCCGGTCCGGGGTGGTGGGCGGGGGCGCGTCGAGCAGGCCGTGCTCGTGGCAGTAGGCGTCGTTGTAGACGGTGTCGAAGTAGCGGTGCGGGCCGTCGGGGAAGACGGCGGCGACACGGGTGCCGGGGGCGTGGGTGCGGGCAGCCCAGCCCGCGACCAGGGCCACCGCGCCGACGCTCCAGCCGCCGCTGGCGTGGTGGGTGGCGGCCAGGGTCCGGCACGCCCACACCGCTTCGGACGGTGCCACCCAATGGATTTCGGCGAAGGCGGCGTAGTCGACGTTGCCGGGGTAGATGCTCGAGCCGAGACCGCGCATGAGGCGGGGGCCCGCGTCCTGGCCGAAGATCGTGGAGGCGACGGTGTCCACCCCGATCAGGCGCAGCGCCGGGTTGTGGCGGCGCAGCACACGGGCCACGCCGGCCGAATGCCCGCCGGTGCCGACCGCGCACACCAGGACGTCCACGCCGCCGAGCTGTTCGAGGAGCTCGAGCGCCAGGGACTCATAGCCGTCGACGTTGTCGGGATTGCTGTACTGGTCGGGGCACCAGGCCCCGGGTTCGGCGGCGAGCAGTTCGGCGACCCGGTCGCGGCGGGCCTGCTGCCAGCCGCCGGTGGGATGCGGGCTGCTCACGAGCTCGACCTGCGCGCCGTAGGCGGTGAGCATGCGGGCCACCATCGGTTCCAGACCGGGATCGGTCACCACGGTCACCGGGTGGTGGTAGACCAGGCCGGCCAGCGCGAGTCCCAAACCCAGTGTGCCACTGCTCGATTCGACGATGCGTGCACCCGGGGCGAGATCGCCGCGCGCCACGGCGCGGCGCACCATGTGCAGGGCCGGGCGATCCTTCATCCCGCCCGGATTGCAGCCTTCGAGTTTGGCCCAGAATCCCCGACCCGCCGAGGCGAAGGGTTGCCCGACCCACAGCAGCGGGGTGTTGCCGACCAGGGCGCGCGGCGCGCGGGCGGCGTGGGGCGCGGCGAGCACGAAATCCTCGGCCGTGCCACCGAATCGGGCCGACGGGCCGTGCAGAAGCTTGTCCATGAGAGTCGCTTTCGGTATCGGAACCGTCCCCGCGGGGACGGTCGTGACGTGCGCGGGCAGCGAACACCGGCCGGTGGGAAACACACACCGGCTTGGCGCTGACCGATCAGCGTCGGGCGATACACAGGCGCGTCAACAGCATTCGGCCGCTGACGATGGCGCACGAGGCCCGGGGCGGGCCGCGGGACCCGCCGGGGAGCGCGAGCAACAGCACCGGCAGGACGAGCACCGCCGCGGGCTGCGCGGGCGCGGTCGCCGAGGGGGCGGCGGCCACGGTGCCGGGCAGGGTGGCCTTGTCACAGTGCCACTGTGCCGGCGGGCAATGATCGGCGGCCGGCGCCACCGTTCCGGCCCCGCTCGGCGCGGCCGACACGCTGACGACCGGTTCGTGGGTGTGCCCGTGCGGGCGCAGCAGCATGCAGTCGGCGACCGCCCCGGCCGCGAACAGCATCGCGACCACGAGGGCTCCGAGAACGAACAGGTCGCGCCGGATGTGCGGCACAGCAGCCACCGGCTCTCCCTTCCCGTCACGAATACGATTGGACCAGCGGTCTTTTCGGTCGGATCAGGTGCGTGCGGGCAACCTGATTGACATCCCTCCGAAACAATCTACTATCTCCGTACGTACTTAGTTCGAACCGTGTGAGCGAGTCCACGATCACACTCGAACGCGCGACGGTACCGACGGGAGGCGCGATGACAGGCACGGCCGTCGTCGGCGCGCGGGCCGTCGAGCGGCGATGTCCGGACATGACGCCGGCCCGATCCACGGGCACGAGTTCGACCCGATGTCCGGGCGCCACACTCCTTCGACCGGCCGGTACGGCCCGACGTTCGGCGTCATTCCCGGGCGCGCGCCGGGACGCACGCGATCAGTCGCGCTTGCGGGCCAGTTTGCGCAGCGCGGTGCGCAGCCCTTCCGATTCCTCCGCGCTCATCTGCTCGACGAAGTGCGCGAGCACCAATTCCGAGCGGCCACCGCTACCGAGGGCCTCGCGCATGAGCCGCGCGCTGTATTCCTCACGGGTCAGCGTGGGCCAGTAGTGGTACGCCTTGCCGACCCGCTCGCGTTCGAGCCAGCCCTTGCGATGCAGATTGTCCATGGTGGACATGACCGTGGTGTAGGCGATGTCGCGTTCGGCGGCGAGCCCGTCGAACACCTCGCGCACGGTCGTCTTCTCGGCGCGGTCCCAGATCCGTTCGATCACGACCGCTTCCAGTTCACCGAAGCCTCGCGCTCCCACTTCTCATGTCTCCTCACCTCACGGCGCGCCGGACGCGCACCGTGTGCCAGCCAACTGGCCAGTTGCGTAGTTCCTGATCGTAGGGGTGCGCCGGCACGCACTCGAGCACTTGCCCAGGTGCGTAGGACATACCCGTTCGAGTACGTCCTACGTACGTAGACCGTAATATCGTGCACCCGACCCGCCCGCCGCGCAACTCGGCGACACACGCGCCGCGCAGGGCGTTCGCCGAGGCAGCGGGGCTCGCGCACGCGAGCGCCGGCCGGATCAGTCGGGCAGGCGATGCCCCGCCGCGCGCAGCACGTCCGCGGCCTCGGTGAGCCGCTGTTCGGGAACCAGCACCAGATCCGCGTGATAGGTCGAGGCCACGAACACCGGAATCTGCGACTCGGCCAGCGGGGTGATGAGCGAGGCAAGCATGCCCGGCGTATCGACCGCGTGCCCGCCGTCGCTGTAGAAGCCCTTCCAGCGCTCGGCGTCGATCCACGGCGGGCACTCGCGAATCACGGTGAGCCCCTCGGGCGCTCGCACCAGCGCGATCCACTCGTCGTCTTCGGGGAAGGTCGAATTCGGCAGGTGCTCCACCGCGAACTGCGACGGGACGATGCGCAAACGCTGGGTGCGGGTCATAGCGGCATCGTAATCGCCGCCGCCGCACGGAGATTTAGTAGATGCGACCAAAATTCGGGTGACGGGTGCGACCGATGTCCGTACGGTCACCGGCATGAGCAGTCCCAAATACCTTGCCGCGCAGAACGAGGAGATCGCGGATCGCGGCGGATACCGGACACCGGCGGGGATCGAGGTCGAGATCGCCGCGACGCTGGCGGCCGCCCGCGCGGGCACGGTGTCGTACACCCCGGACGACGCGGTGAACACCACCGCCCGCGGACCGTTCCGCGGGACACCCGAGGTGACCGGCGAGGGCAGCATCGAGGCGGCGCGTCGCCTGGTCGACTCCGGCGGAACCGCCGTCGCGGTACTGAATTTCGCCTCCGCCCGCAATCCCGGCGGCGGCTACCTGCGCGGCGCACGGGCGCAGGAAGAAGACGTGTGCCGCAGCGCGCTGCTGTACCGCACGCTGCTCGAGGCGCCGGATTACTATGCGGCACACCGGGCGTCCACCGACCTGCGCTACAGCCATCGCGTGATCTTCTCGCCGGAGGTCCCGGTGATCCGGGATCGGCACAACGAACTGCTGGCCGCGCCCTTCTCCGTGTCGTTCCTGACCTCACCCGCCCCGAACGCCGGCCAACTGGCCCTGCGCGCGGGAGCACCGGTGCCGGTGCGCGAGGTGCTGATCGAACGCGCCGATCGGGTGCTCGCCATCGCCGCCCGGCACGGGGTGCGCGATCTCGTCCTCGGCGCGTGGGGTTGCGGGGTGTTCGCCAACGACCCGGCCGAGGTGGCCGAGGCGTTCGATCTCGCCCTGCGCAGGCACGGCGCAGGCTTCGAACGGGTGGTCTTCGCGGTGTGGGATCGCAAGGAGAAGTCCGCGAACCGGACCGCGTTCGATGCTCGATTCGGTACGCGCGCAGGATGATCGGATACCACGGGCGGCACGCTCCGCGCAGGTGATCACGAGGATGCGTGAAACCGCCGCATCGCGTATCCGGAGCCACTAGCCTCCGAAACACTCAATTTTCACTTGTTGGGCGCCGGTCCTCCCCACCGGCGCCCGGCCGGACCGGACCCGCTCGGCGCGGCTCCGCCGAAAGGAACCGAACCCATGCGCAATGCCTTGCTGGCCAACGGAATAGCCCTGACCGCCGCGGCCCTGATGGCGGCCGCGGCGCCCGCGTCGGCCACCACCGGAATCATGGACATCGACGCGACCTTCCTGGTCGGGGTCGACATCCAGCCCGGCGTCTACACCACCACCACGGCCGCGACCGTCTGCGCCTGGGCGCGACTGAACGCCATCACCCCGGACGTGACCGCCACCCTCGAGAGCGGCGGCGCGATCAACGGCAAGGTCACCGTGGAGATCAAGTCCACCGACATCGCCTTCTACACCGCGGGCTGCGGTACCTGGACGCTGAAGACCACGACCACCACCGGATCGGGCGGGTCCGGTTCTTTCGGCAGCACCGGCTCGTCCTAGCCGAACCCCGAGCGCTCGCCCGGAACCTTCACCCCTCGGAGGTTCCGGGTGAGCGGCTCCCCCGGCGGTTCGCCGTCAGGCGCGGCCGGCGGGCAGGTGATCGTGCTGGGCGATGAAGGACAGGATGCGGGGAATCACCCGCTCCGGAATCTGGTCCAGCACAGCGTGTCCCATGCCGGGATAGATCTCGGACTCCCCGTGCGGGAGATGCTCGGCGATCCGTTCGGCCGATCGCCGAGGGTCGCATCCCAGTGATTCGCTACCGAAGATCGCCAGTGTCGGCGTGGAAATCGACCGCAGCTCGGCATCGTCGAACACCCGCGGCCAGCCGACCGTGGACCGGTAGCCGATGGCGGTTTTCAGGCAGGCCATGGTCTTGTCGTCGATGCGGCTGCCCGGGGTGAGCCACTCGCTGAGTTTCCGCAGATTCGCGTCCGTCGGGCGGGCGCTGAGCCGGATCACCTTGAACAGCACCCGCAGTTTCATCTTCGTGAAGACGCCGGGTTCGATCAGCGACAGGCTCGCCAGCCGCCGCGAACCGTGCAGGGCGATGATCGATCCGGTCCACGAGCCCTGCGAATATCCCACCACGTGCGCCCGCTCGACACCGAGACCGGCCATGACCTCGTCGAACCACACCGCGAAGTTCCGCTCACCCACCGGCGCGGTCTGTATCGTGCGGCCGGCCGCGCCGATGGTGTCGAGCGCGTAGACGGTGCGATCGCGGGCGAACGCCTCGATGAAGCGGTGCCAGTACAGGCCGTTGCCCGGGAAGGGATGCAGCAGCACTATCGGCGCTCCCGTGCCCGATCCCGAGCGGCGCACGTGGGTCGAGCCGAACCGGGTCGGAATGTCGTAGCGCTCGGCGGGCAGCGGCCAGAGCGCCTCCAGCTCGTCGTACGCGCGGTCGTGCGCCGCGCGCGCCTCGTCGTTATTGAACCGCCCGATCTTGTCCGCCATCGCTCTCCCCTTCATCAACTTTGATGGTACGAACATATCATGTAATTGGTATGGGCATACCATCAAGGTCCGGGAAGCGTCTCCGACCAGGTCAGGAGTCGGTATTTCGGGCCCGGATCAGCCAGCACGCGGCGGCGAAGCGGACCTCGTCGCCGACAACGAACGGCTCGAACGCGGCGCGGACGACGGGGACCACGCGATCCCGGGTCTGCTCGTCCGCCCCGGCCAGGGCGATCCCGACGTGACCCAGCTGCGTGACGTAGCGGGTCAGATCCGTTTCGGCGAAGGAACATTCGGTGTCGATGGGCCGCAGGTCGATGTCGGTCCAGCCGCTCTCGGCCAGGATCTTCCGCACGAAATCCTCGTCGGCGAAACCGAATTGGCCGGGGGCGTTGGGAATGCGGACCGGCAGCCCCGGCAGCAGGGGCGCGGCGGCCCGTTCGGCGGTGGTCATGAACGGGTTCTCCGTGGCGTCGCGCCAGGCGATGCAGCGCAGTTCGCCGCCGGGACGGGTCGCGGCGCGCAGATTCGCGAAGGCCGCGACCGGGTCCGGGAAGAACATGACGCCGAAGCGGGACATCACCATGTCGTAGGCCTCGGGCTCGAAGCCGAAGGTTTGCGCGTCAGCGACCACGAAGGTCGCGGGGCTGTCCGCGGCACTCGCCCGTTCGCGGGCGGCGGCGACCATCTGGTCGGAGATGTCCAGGCCCACGCAGGTGCGTACGCCCGGAATCCGGGTCGCCCCCACCGTCGTGACGCCGGTGCCGCAGCCGACATCGAGCACCCGCTCCCCCGAAACCCCTTCCAGGAGAATCTCTTCGAACGGTTTCAGCACCCGGTCGAGGAGGGCCTGCGAGGTCACCCAGGCGCTGCCCGCGCGTCCGTTCCACCGCTCGTGCTGCCCCTGCTCGTCACTCATCGGCTCGTCTCCCTTGCGTCGGCGTCGGAAATATCGGATGCTTCGAGCGTCTCAGTTCAAGTCGGCTTGAGGTCAAGGTTCCCATGGACATCGACATCGGCGAGGTGGCGCGACGCTCCGGGCTGCCGCCCTCGACCCTGCGGTACTACGAGGAGAAGGGCCTGATCGCCAGCAGTGGCCGCCGGGGTCAGCGCCGCCAGTACGACCCCGCCGTCCTGCCCCGCCTCGCGCTGATCACGCTGGCCGCGAACGGCGGCTTCTCCCTCGACGAGATCGCCCTCATGTTCGGCCCCGACGGCCGGCCCGACATCGATCGCGATCGGCTCATCGCCAAGGCCGACGAACTCGACCGCTCGATCCGCGATCTGACCGCCATGCGCGACGCGCTCCGGCACGCCGCGGCCTGCCCGCATCCCTCGCATCTGGACTGCCCGACCTTCAATCGCCTGCTCGCCACGGCGACGGCACGGTCCCGGCCCTAGTCGCCCAGCCCCAAACTCGCCTGGTACCTGCGCATTCCGCGCAGCCAGCGGTCGTAGTCCGACCCCTTCTGGCGGTACATGTCCAGCACCTGCGGATGCGGCAGGATCAGGAAGTGTTCCTCGGCGACGGCGGCGAGGGTCACCTCGGCGACCGCGTCCGGCTCGAGCACCTCGCCCGCCGCCGTGACCGCCCGCGCGACCGGATGCGCGGCCGCCGCCTCGGGATCCCCCTGGTTCAACAACTCGGTGTTGACACCCATCGGGCACAGGCAACTGACCCGAACGCCCTTGTCCCCGTAGGTGATATGCAGCCACTCCGCGAATCCGACCGCCGCGTGCTTGGTCACCGAGTAGGTCGCCGACCCGATCTGCGTGAGCAGTCCGGCCGCCGACGCGGTGCTGATGAAATACCCTTCGCCCCGCTCGACCCACCCCGGCACCAGCAACCGCGCGGCCCGCACGTGCGCCTGGACGTTGACCCCCAGCGCCCGATCCCACTCCGCGTCGTCCGCGTCCAGCCCCAGCGCCCCGATGATCCCCGCGTTGGCGAAATACATGTCCACCGGCCCGAATTCGCGCTCGGCCAGCGCGATCAACTCCGCGATGCGCGCGCTGTCGGTGACGTCGGCCCCGGCCCCGGCCACCGTCCCCGGGTACTCCGCGTTCACCCGCTCGGTGACCTCTTTCGCCGCGGACTCGTCGATGTCGGCGGCGACGACCCGCGCCCCGCCGGCGGCCAGCGCCCGCACCAGCGCCGCCCCGATCCCCCGCCCCGCACCGGTAACGATGGCCACCTTGCCGGAAACCTGCACGCGCGTATCTCCTCCGCCTTCGGGACAATCCGCCTCGACTATTCCACAGCGCGATGCCCCGGCCTTTGACGACAACGGCCAGATTTCCGGCCTTCGACGACCGGTTCGCCGATGCCACCGACATGGTTCGGCCATGCTTCGAACGCGCCCGGAGGGAAGCGGAGATCATGCTCGCCGTGGGCAGCTCCAGCGGAATCGACGGTGCAGCCACCTGAGCCGTGGCGGCTTCCCGCCGCAGGTCTACGAGTCCTGCGTAAATCTCACCCGGTCCGAGCCTTTCACGACTGATCACGTGCCGTGAGAAAGGCACAGCGCCGGACATCCGTGGATGTCCGGCGCTGCGGGTACTGCCTTGTGTGGCCGGCCCTTACGGCAGCGGACCACCGGCGGCGATCGCCGACAGGGTGGCGAACTCGTCACCCTTCAGGGACGCGCCGCCCACCAGGGCGCCGTCGATGTCGGTCTGGCCGACCAGCTCGCCAACGTTCTTGGCGTTGACCGAACCGCCGTACAGGACGCGAACGCCCGCCGCCACTTCGGGATTCGCCAGTTCGGCGAGCTCCTTGCGGATGGCGCCGCAGACTTCCTGCGCGTCGGCCGGGGTGGCGACCTTACCGGTGCCGATGGCCCAGACCGGCTCGTAGGCGATGACGACCTGGGAGATCTCCTCGGCGGTCAGGCCCTTGAGCGAGCCGCGCAGCTGCTCGAGGTTGTACTCGACGTGCGTGCGCGCCTCGCGGACGCCCAGGCCCTCACCGATGCAGACGATCGGGGTGATGCCGTACTTGAGCGCCTGCTTGGCCTTGGCCAGGACCGTGGCGTCGTCCTCCAGGTGGTACTGGCGACGCTCGGAGTGGCCGACCACGACGAAGGAGCAGCCCAGCTTGGCCAGCATGGAACCGCTGATCTCGCCGGTGTAGGCGCCCTCGTCGTGGGTGGAGACGTCCTGCGCGCCGTAGGTGAGCAGCAGGCGATCGCCCTCGACCAGGGTCTGCACGCTGCGCAGATCGACGAACGGCGGGATCACCGTGACGTCGACCTTCGCGAAGTACTTCTCCGGCAGGGCGAACGCGATCTTCTGCACCAGGGAGATGGCCTCGAGGTGATTGAGGTTCATCTTCCAGTTGCCGGCGATCAGAGGCTTACGTGCCATGAGTCAGTCCTCCAGAACGGAGATGCCGGGAAGTTCCTTGCCCTCCAGGTATTCCAGCGACGCGCCGCCGCCGGTGGAGATGTGCGAGAAACCGTCGTCCGGCAGGCCCAGGGTGCGCACGGCCGCGGCCGAATCGCCGCCGCCGACCACCGTGAACGCGCCCTTGCCGGTGGCCACCGCGATGGCCTCGGCGACGCCGCGGGTGCCCGCGGAGAACTTCTCGAACTCGAACACGCCCATCGGGCCGTTCCAGAACACCGTCTTGGCCTCGGTCAGCAGCGCGCCGAAACGCGCGGTCGACTCGGGACCGATGTCCAGGCCCATCCAGCCGTCCGGAATCTCGTTGGCCGAGACCACCTTCGACTCCGCGTCCGCCGCGAACTTGTCGGCGACAACGATGTCCCGGGGCAGGTGGATGACATCGGCGTACTTCTCGAGCAGACCCTTGCAGGTGTCGATCATCTCTTCCTGCAGCAGCGAGCCGCCGACCGGAAGTCCCTGCGCCGCAAGGAAGGTGAAGCACATGCCGCCGCCGATGACGAGCGTGTCGACCTTGGGCGCGAGCGCCTCGATGACCGCCAGCTTGTCCGAGACCTTCGAGCCGCCGAGCACGACCGCGTACGGGCGCTCCGCGTTCTCGGTCAGCTTCTTCAGCACCTCGGTCTCGGCCGCGACGAGGCCGCCCGCGTAGTGCGGGAGCACCTTGGCCACGTCGTAGACCGACGCCTGCTTGCGGTGCACGACACCGAAACCGTCGGACACGAACGCGCCGTCGTCACCGACCAGCTCGACCAGCGCGTTGGCCAGCTTGGCCCGCTGCGCGTCGTCCTTGCTGGTCTCGCGCGGATCGAAACGGATGTTCTCGAGCAGCAGCACGTCGCCGTCGGTGAGGCCCTCGGACCGCGCGAGCGCGTCCTGGCCCACCACGTCGCCGGCGAGCTGGACGTTGCGGCCCAGCTCCTCGGCCAGGCGCGCCGCCACCGGGGCGAGCGAGAGCTTCGGGTCCGGCTCGCCCTTCGGGCGACCCAGATGCGCCGTCACGACGACCTTGGCGCCGGCTTCCGCGAGCGCCTTGATGGTCGGCGCGGACGCGATGATGCGGCCCGGGTCGGTGATGACACCGTTGTCGAGGGGAACGTTGAGGTCCGAGCGCACGAGCACGCCCCGGCCCTCGACGCCCTCGGTCAGCAGATCCTGGAGAGTCTTGATCGTCATCGGGCTCAGAGCGACTTGCCGACGAGGCCGATGAGGTCGGCGAGGCGGTTGGAGTAGCCCCACTCGTTGTCGTACCAGGAGGCGATCTTGACCTGGTTGTCGATGACCTGGGTCAGCGGCGCGTCGTAGATCGACGAGTGCGGGTCCGTCACGATGTCGGTGGAGACGATCGGATCGGTGTTGTACTTCAGGATGCCCTTGAGCGGGCCGTCGGCGGCGGCCTTCATGGCGGCGTTGATCTCGTCGACGGTCGCGGCCTTCTTCAGCACCACGGTCAGGTCGGTGAGCGAACCGGTCGGAACCGGCACGCGCAGCGCGTAGCCGTTGAGCTTGCCCTGCAGCTCGGGCAGCACCAGGCCGATGGCCTTGGCGGCGCCGGTGCCGGTGGGCACGATGTTCAGCGCGGCGGCGCGGGCGCGACGCAGATCCTTGTGCGGGGCGTCCTGCAGGTTCTGGTCCTGGGTGTACGCGTGCACGGTGGTCATGAGGCCGTGCTCGATACCGAAGGAGTCGTTGAGCACCTTGGCGATCGGGCCCAGGCAGTTGGTGGTGCACGAGGCGTTGGAGATGATGTTCTGCGAGCCGTCGTACTTGTCGTCGTTCACGCCCATCACGATGGTGATGTCCTCGCCGGAGGCCGGGGCGGAGATGATGACCTTCTTCGCGCCGGCGGCCAGGTGGCCCTTCGCCTTGGCGGAATCGGTGAAGATGCCGGTGGACTCGACGACCACGTCGACATTCAGGTCGGCCCACGGCAGGGCGGACGGGCCCTCCTTGATGGCGAGCGCCTTGATGCGCTGCTCCCCGACCACGATGTAGTCACCGTCGACCGAGACGTCCTGCGGCAGCCGACCCAGGATGGAGTCGTACTTCAGCAGTGTCGCCAGGGTCTGGATGTCGGTCAGGTCGTTGACCGCGACAATCTCGATGTCGGTGGTGCCGAGGGCCTTCAGCGCCTCGACGGCCCGGAAGAAGTTACGTCCGATGCGGCCGAAGCCGTTGATCCCTACCCGGACAGTCACGTTATCGCTCCTCAGTTGTGTCGCGGAACTTATTCTGTTGCACCCCTCACCCTAGACCGTCACGCGAACGTAACGGACAGGCCCCTCTCACGGCCGCGGGGCAGCCTGTGAGCAGGTGACACCGCCCGTACTGGGCGGTATGCGGGGGTGCGTGGAAACACCGATGGCACCGCACCTTTGTCGAGGTGCGGCGCCATCAGGTCATTATGTCCGATTTCAGGACACGATCATGCCTCTTCCAACAACTCTGCGGTGACGGCGGATTCGGTATCCGGCACCCCGAGTTCCTTGGCGCGGCGATCGGCCATGGACAGCAGGCGTCGAATACGGCCCGCCACAGCGTCTTTGGTCATCGGCGGATCGGCCAGCTGACCGAGCTCCTCCAGTGACGCCTGACGATGCAGGACCCGCAGTTTGCCGGCGGCGGCCAAATGATCGGGCACGTCGTCGGCCAATATCTCCAGTGCGCGCTCCACGCGGGCGGCGGCGGCTACCGCGGCCCGGGCCGAGCGACGCAGGTTTGCGTCATCGAAATTCGCCAGGCGGTTCGCGGTCGCGCGGACTTCGCGGCGCATGCGCCGTTCCTCCCACGTGAGCCGCGTGTCCTGGGCGCCCATGCGGGTGAGCAGCGCCCCGATGGCCTCGCCATCGCGCACCACCACCCGATCGGTGCCGCGGACCTCGCGCGCTTTGGCCGAGATGCCCATGCGCCGCGCCGCGCCGACCAGAGCGAGAGCGGCCTCCGGTCCGGGGCAGCTCACCTCCAGCGCCGACGATCGGCCCGGCTCGGTGAGCGAGCCGTGCGCGAGAAACGCTCCGCGCCAAGCGGCTTCGGCGTCACCGATGCTGCCGCCGACGACCTGCGCGGGCAGACCCCGCACGGGACGTCCGCGCACATCGAGCAACCCGGTCTGGCGCGCGAGCGCCTCGCCTTCCTTAGATACCCGAACTACGTACCGGGAGGTCTTCCGGAGCCCGCCCGCGCCCAGGACATGCACGTCGGAGCCGTAGCCATACAGCTCGAAGATCTCGCGTCGCAGCCGGCGCGCGATGGAACCCATGTCCACCTCGGCCTCTACGATCACGCGACCACCGACGATGTGCAATCCACCGGCGAACCGCAGTAGCGCGGACAATTCGGCCTTGCGCGAACTCACCTGTGAAATGGTGAGTCGGCTCAGCTCGTCCTTCACTTCCGCTGTCATCGCCACGAGACGCGCTCCTTTCCACCCAACCCGGACCGCACACGTTGGCCCATATGCCGTCCTTCGACTCGAAGCCCTGCTGATTCCGGCCGAGGTTGCCGGATCACCTGATCCAGTGCGGCGGCAAGCTTTCCGGGGTGGTGCCGGTCTGTCCCGGCCTCGGCAACATCAGCGAAGGTTACTCGTGCTCGCAGCTGTTCGGCAGCTCTTGCTACATGTTCGCGTTCCCTACCCTCGGGTACGGAGCCGGAATCGACCAGAACATGGTCGACCGTGAAATCCGGTGCGTGCTGGGACAATACATGCAGGTGCCGCTCAGCGCTGAATCCGGCCGTTTCGCCCGGTTCGGCGGCGAGGTTGAGCACCAGCACCTTCCGAGCCCGCGTGTGCAACAGAGCTTCGTGCAAATCGGGCACGAGCACATGGGGTATCACGCTTGTGAACCAACTTCCCGGCCCCAGCACCACCACGTCGGCATGCTCGATCGCCGAGGTTGATTCGGGGCAGGCGGGTGGGTCGGATGGGATCAATCGGACCCGGCGTACTTTCCCGGGGGTCGTCGCCACCGCGACCTGGCCCCGAATACACCGGCTGACCCGCGGATCTCCCTCCAGCCCGGCCACATCCGCCTCGATGGTCAACGCGATCGGCGACATGGGCAGCACCCGGCCGGTCACCCGCAGGACCCGGCCCACCTCGTCGAGCGCGGCGACCGGATCGCCGAGTTCCTCGGTCAGGCCCGCCAGGATCAGATTGCCCACCGAATGCCCGGCGAGCGCACCGGTTCCGCCGAAGCGGTGCTGCACCGCCCGAGCCCAGATTCCGTCCGATTCTTCTGCCAAGGCGGCTAACGCCATCCGGAGGTCACCGGGCGGCAGCATGCCGAGCTCGGCGCGCAGCCTGCCGGAGGATCCGCCGTCGTCGGCGACCGTCACCACCGCGGTGATCTTGCGGGTCAGCCGGCGCACCGCGGTGAGCGTCGCGTACAGCCCGTGCCCGCCACCCAGCGCGACGATCGCCGGATTCGTTTCTCGCGCAGTCATTCCCGCCCCAAGTCCCGATGGACCACGCGAACCACGTCTTTCGATCCCGGGTTCGCGTCGGTCCCGAGTAGCTCACCCAGGGCCTCCGCTATCGCCACACTGCGGTGTTTACCGCCCGTGCAGCCCACTGCCACGGTCATGTATCGCTTCCCCTCTTGGCGGTAGCCCTCGGTGGTGAGATCGATGAGATGGCGTCCGGTGCCCAGGTAGTCCTGGGCACCCGGCCGCGACAGCACATACTCACTGACCGGGGCATCCTGTCCGGTCTGTTCTCGGAGTTCCGGGACCCAATGCGGATTGGGCAGGAATCGCAAATCCAGAACCATATCGGCGTCCAGTGGTACTCCGTACTTGAAACCGAACGATTGGATTGTCAACTGCAGAGCCGTCGGGCCCGCACCGCCATACGCCTCCTCCAGCTTGCGGTGCAGCTGGTGAATGGACAGCGCGGTGGTATCGATGACCAGGTCCGCCGCGGTCTTCACCGAGGCGAGCCGGTGACGCTCCGCGGCGATGCCGGCGGTCAGGGTGCCATCGGCGCTCTCGCTCTGCAGTGGATGCCGCCGCCGCGCGAATCCGTATCGTCGGATCAGCACATCATCGGAGGCTTCCAGGAACAGGATGCGCGTTCGTACCCCTGCGGCACGCAGTTGTTCGGTGACTGCCGACAAATTTCCGGTGAAGAAGCGACTTCGCACATCCATCACCATGGCCAGCTTGCGAATCGGCGGGTCCGCACCCGCCCCCAGCTCGACCATGCGCCCGATGAGCTCGGGCGGAAGATTGTCGGCCACGTAGTAACCCAGATCCTCCAGCACCTTGGCGGCAGTACCGCGTCCGGCGCCGGATAAACCGGTGACGATAACGACTTCGACCGGAGCGTCGACCCCATCGGGAAGCGATGGTGCACGCCGGGCCACTGTGGACTGTGGATCATCGATGTCGGCCGTACTGCTGCTTTCGACCGCACTATTGCTGGCTTCGACGCGCGTCATGTCCTACCGGGTTCGTTTCTGGGCGTGTCCCTCGATCATCCTGCACCGGCTCCCGTTTGCGCGGCAGGCGCACGCGGGAGCCGAGATACAAGTGTGATTTCTTCTTCCGACCTGCACAGTACGCGTGTCGCGAGTTTTACCCTCGGCGTGTCGGGCAGGTCGGCGAGGGGTAGCTTACGCCTCTCGCCGACCCCGCGACGGCCACCGGAATTATTCGCTGCCGAACGATTGCCCGGCCGGTTCCGAGACCTCGGCACCGGCCGCCGGCGCCTCGCTCGGCGCGTTCTCGGTGCTCAGCGCCGCGAGCACGGCCTTCGCGGTGGCCTTCCCGATCCCCGGAACCTCGGTGATTTGCTCGACCGTCGCCTGCTTGAGTTTGGCAACGGACCCAAAATGGGTGACCAGTGCGGTCTTACGGGTCGCGCCCAGGCCCGGCACCGCGTCCAGCGCCGAGGCCGTCATCCGGCGCGAGCGTTTGCTGCGATGGAAGGTGATGGCGAAGCGGTGCGCCTCGTCGCGCACCCGCTGCAGCAGATACAGCGATTCGCTGGTGCGCGGCATGATCACCGGATCGGGTTCGTTGGGCACCCAGACCTCTTCGAGGCGTTTGGCCAGGCCGATGACGGCGACGTCGGTGATGCCGAGTTCGTCGAGGACCTCGGCGGCGGCGTTGACCTGCGGTGCGCCGCCGTCGACCACGTAGAGGTTGGGCGGATACGCGAATCGGCGTGGTTTGCCGGTCTTGGGATCGATGCCCGGTAAGCCGGGATCCATTGCGTCGGAATCCGGTTCGAGTTCGGCGGCCTCGGCGGCGTCGAGATCGCGGCGCAGTTTGGCGAAGCGGCGGCGGGTGACCTCGGCGATGCTGCCGACGTCGTCGGAGCGGCCGTCCCCGGCGGCCTCCTTGATGCTGTAGTGCCGGTACTCGGACTTGCGCGGCAGCCCGTCCTCGAACACGACCAGCGAGGCGACCACGTCGGTGCCCTGCACGTGGCTGATGTCGACGCACTCGATGCGCAGCGGCGCGCTGTCCAGATCGAGCGCGTCCTGAATGCCCTGCAGCGCGACCGACCGCGCGGTCAGGTCGCCGGCGCGCTTGAGCTTGTGCTGGGCCAGCGCCTCCTTGGCGTTGCGCTGCACGGTCTCGGCCAGCGCCTTCTTGTCCCCGCGCTGGGGCACCCGCAACTGCACGGCCGACCCGCGCAGATCCGAGAGCCACTGCTGGACCTGTTCGGCGTCACTGGGCAGGGCCGGAACCAGCACCTCGCGCGGGACGACCGCGCCGGGCTGCTCGTCGCCGGTCTGCTCGGCCTGGTTGGACTGCTCGCCGTAGAACTGGGTGAGGAACTGTTCGACCAGGGCGGGCAGCTCACCGCCGGTGTCCACGGCGTCGATGGCGTCGCCGGACTTGTCGACCACCCAGCCGCGCTGACCGCGCACCCGGCCGTCGCGGACATGGAAGATCTGCACCGCCACCTCGAGCTCGTCGATGGCGAAGTCGACCACATCGGCGTCGGTGCCGGTGCCGAGCACGACGGCCTGCTTCTCCAGGGCGCGGCGCAGCGCGGCGACATCGTCGCGCAGCCGGGCGGCGGTCTCGAAGTCCAGGTCCTCGGCGGCGGCGACCATGCGCTTCTCGAGCTCCTTGACGAGACGGTCGGTCTTGCCGGAGAGGAAGTCGCAGAAGTCGTCGACGATCTGCCGGTGTTCACCCGCGGTGACCCGGCCCACGCACGGCGCGGAGCACTTGTCGATGTAGCCGAGCAGGCAGGGCCGCCCGATCTGGTTGTGCCGCTTGAAGACTCCCGCCGAGCAGGTGCGCACCGGGAAGACGCGCAGCAGCAGGTCCAGGGTTTCGCGGATGGCCCAGGCGTGCGCGTAGGGACCGAAGTACCGGACGCCCTTCTTGCGCGCGCCGCGGTACACGAAGACGCGGGGGTACTCCTCGTTCAGGCTGACCGCCAGCACGGGGTACGACTTGTCGTCGCGGTAGCGGACGTTGAAGCGCGGATCGAATTCCTTGATCCAGTTGTATTCCAGCTGCAGCGCCTCGACCTCGGTGGACACCACGGTCCACTCGACGCTCGCGGCGGTCGTCACCATCTGCCGGGTGCGCGGGTGCAGCCCGGAGACGTCGGCGAAATACGAGTTCAGCCTGCTGCGCAGGCTTTTCGCCTTGCCGACGTAGATGACCCGCCCGTGCACGTCCCGGAACTTGTAGACGCCGGGTTCAACGGGAATGGTCCCCGGCGCGGGCCGGTACGTCGCGGGATCTGCCACGCCCCCAGGTTAACGAGGCCCTCCGACACGAGCGCCGGGGCCGCCGTCCGCCCGCGACCGGGCGGTCCGACACGAGTGCCGGGCGGGCGCGCGGCGGGCGTCGCGCGCTCACGGGTTCCGGCGACGCGACACCGGCGAAGGAAAAGCGCCACGCCGGGCGATTCATCCGAAACGTCCGCGGCACCGAACGTATCCGCAAGATCACCGAAACGATGGGAGCAGCATCATGATCCGCCTTCGCCGCAGCCGCCGGTCCCTCGCGATCAGCGCCGCCTCCAGCCTGGCCGCCGCGATTCTCGTGGCCGTGTCCGGACCCGCGTCCGCCGCCGAGACCGCGCCGGTGCTCGCCGAGTTCACCGTGCGCACCGCCCAGGCCGCCACCTGCGACGGCGCGCCGGTCACCGCGGAGTTCACCCTCGCCTGAAATGCCCCCGCGGCACCGCCGGAGCCCGCGGGCAAGCCGTCCCGCGACGCGCCACGCCGAGCGACGCATCCGACCAGCCTGCGGCATCGAAGAACCCCGCGAGGTCAGTATTGGACCGACCTGTCACAGGACGATCCGTCCGAATCCGAGGGGAGCAGCATTGATGATTCGTCTCCGCCCGCAGCACCGGTTGCACGCCGTCGCCGCCGCGTTGGGGCTCGGCGCCGCCGCGCTCGTCGGCCCGGCGCTGGCCGTGGTGACGGCGCCGGCCGCGCGGGCGAACCCCCAGCCCTGCCGCATCGACCGCGGCCTGGACACCGCCACCTTCACCTGCCCGGACGACGGCAACTGGTACGCCGCGGTCGTGCGCTGCGCGGGGAGCAGGCAGGTGGGACACGGGGCGCAGTCCCCCACCTACATCGTGGGCGACGCCGTCCGGCCGCTGGTGCCGACCACGATCGAGTGCAACGGCGCGGGCAAGACCGGCGTGGTCCTCGAGACCTGGACCGACGGCCCGTTCTGAGTCACCGCTCGTCGCGTCATCGCTGAGAACAACCGGTAGCTCCGGACTTTCGGGGCAGCCGTGCGGTGCCGGGCGCTGCTGAGCGGTCGGCACCACCACAGCGTTCGGATTCGCGCACGGCGACAACCTGATTCGGCCGTGGGCGCATCCGAGCACCCCTGCCGAGCACGCCTCGGACACGGGTCCGATCCGCCCCGCCCACCACGACCGCCCGATGTCCCGCGCACACGACGATCGCGTTCGATGGGGCTGCTAGGCGCGCACGCGGGTATCCGGTTCGGCCGCGTGCCCGGCGCGCACCTCCCGGTCCAGGGCCGGGGCCAGATCGCCGCGATCGCCCACCTCCACGGTGTCGAGCTCGAGCCAGTCGGCCATCTCGCGCAGCGCGCCGGCGAGTTCACCGGCGATCCGCACGGGGTCGTGGCCGGGTTCGGCGAACGCGCCGGGCACCCGCAGGCGGCCGGTGGCGCGGTCCGCGCGCAGATCGACGCGGCCGACGAGTTCACCGTCGAGCAGGAACGGGAACACGTAATACCCGTGCACCCGTTTGGGTTCGGGGGTGTAGATCTCGATGCGGTAGTGGAAGTCGAAGAGGCGTTCGGTGCGGTCGCGGAAGAAGATCAGTGGATCGAACGGGCACAGCAGCGCGGCGCCGGTGATCCGGCGCGGGGTGCGGGCGTCGGCGTGCAGGTAGGCCGGCTTGTCCCAGCCCCGGACCCGGACCCGGCGCAGCTCCCCCGAATCCAGCAGATCCGCGATGGCGGGTTCGGTCTGTTTGCGGTTGAGCCGGTAGTAGTCGCGCAGGTCGGTTTCGGTGCCGATGCCGTGCGCGATCGCCGCGCGGCGCACCAGCTCGCGAATGGCGTCGGGTTCTTCCACCACGCGGGTGGCGACCTCGGGCGGGAGCACGCGCTCGGTGAGGTCGTAATAGCGCTGGAAGCCCACGCGTTTGGCGACCGAGAGCTCACCGGAGGCGAACAGTTGCTCGCACACGACCTTGGTCTCGCTGTAGTTCCAGCCCCAATGGTCCTTCGAGCGCGGGCGATCGAGTTCCAGGTGCCGTTCCACCGCGCCGGCGGTACTCGGCCCGAATTCGCGCAGGACTCCGAGCACATCGTCGATGAGCGCCGAATCGCGTTCGCCCGCAGTCAATCCGGCCCACCGCCCGTTGCGGTACTTCTCCATGCGCCAGCGCATGAGCGGCCAGTCCGCGACCGGCAGCAGCGCGGCCTCGTGCGCCCAGTACTCCACGAACTGCCGCGGCTTGCGCGCGCTGTGACTCCAGGCGAGGTCGTCCAGCACCGTGCGGTCGTAGGCACCGATGCGGCTGAACACCGGCGCGTAGTGCGCGCGCACCACCGCGGCCACCGAATCGAGCTGGAGCAGTTTGGTGCTGTCGAGCGCTTTGAGCACCGTGCGCCGGGTGGGCGGGGCGCTCGGGCGGGCGGCGGCGAAACCCTGGGCGGCCAGGGCTATGCGACGCGCCGTCGCGACGGTCAGGGTCGGCTCTGGCTCGAGCGAAATCGGCACACTCGCACAATGCCATGCCCCACCGACACCCAATCTCGATACACTCGTGTATCGAACTTCGACAGAACCAGGAAACAGGGATGATCGAGAATCCGGATGTCATCGTCGTCGGCGCCGGTCTGGCCGGCCTCGTCGCCACCCACGAGCTGGTCAAGGCCGGTAAGCGGGTGCTGGTCGTGGATCAGGAGAACCGCGCCAACCTGGGCGGGCAGGCGTTCTGGTCGCTGGGCGGCCTCTTCTTCGTGGACAGTCCGGAGCAGCGCCGCCTCGGCGTGAAGGACTCCCTCGAGCTGGCCATGCAGGACTGGCTCGGCTCGGCCGGTTTCGATCGCGAGGACGAGGACCACTGGGCCCGGCAGTGGGCCCGGGCCTACGTCGAGTTCGCGGCCACCGAGAAGCGGCAGTACCTGCACGATCTCGGCCTGCGGGTCACCCCACTGGTCGGCTGGGCCGAACGCGGCGGCGACACCGCGGACGGGCACGGCAATTCGGTGCCGCGCTTCCACCTGACCTGGGGCACCGGCCCGGAGGTGGTGCGGGTGTTCCTCGAACCCGTGCTGGCCGCCGAACAGCGCGGGCAGGTCGGGTTCGCGTTCCGGCACCGGGTGGACGAGCTGGTGCTCACCGGCGAGGCCGTGACGGGCGTTCGCGGCAGCGTGCTCGAGCCGTCCGACGCCGAGCGCGGGGTGGCCTCGTCCCGGGAAGTGGTGAGCGACTTCGAGATCGGCGCGCGGGCGGTCGTCGTGACCTCCGGCGGCATCGGCCACAACCACGAACTGATCCGGCGCAACTGGCCCGTGGATCGGCTGGGCCCGTGCCCGGAGCACATGATCTCGGGCGTGCCCGCGCACGTGGACGGGCGCATGCTCGGCATCACCGAGGCCGCGGGCGGGCGGATCGTGAACCGGGATCGCATGTGGCACTACACCGAAGGCATTCACAACTGGGATCCGATCTGGCCCGATCACGCCATTCGCATCATTCCGGGACCGTCGTCGCTGTGGTTCGACGCCAACGGCAAGCGCATGGCCGCACCGTGTTTCCCCGGATTCGACACCAATTCCACGATGAAGGCGATTCTTTCGACCGGGTACGACTATTCGTGGTTCATTCTCGACCAGTCGATCATCGAGAAGGAATTCGCGCTCTCGGGCTCGGAGCAGAATCCCGATATCACCGGCAAGGATCTGAAGCTCACGCTCAAGAGCCGCGTGGCCAAGGGCGCGCCCGGACCGGTCGAGGCGTTCAAGAAGCACGGCTCGGATTTCGTTGTGGCCGATACCCTCGCGGAGTTGGTGGCGGGGATGAACAAGATCTCGCGCGGCCCGCACCTGGACCCGGCCGACATCGAGCGTCAGATCGTGGCGCGTGATCGCGACGCCGAACACAAGTTCAGCAAGGACGCCCAGCTGATGGCGATCGGCAACGCGCGCCGCTACCTCGGCGACAAGCTCGGCCGGGTCGCCACCCCGCACAAGATCCTCGATCCCGCGCACGGCCCGCTCATCGCGGTGCGACTGAACATCCTGACCCGAAAGACGTTGGGCGGCCTGCAGACCAACCTGGATTCCCAGGTCATGCGACCCGACGGCACGGCGTTCCCGGGCCTGTACGCCGCGGGTGAGGTCGCCGGATTCGGCGGCGGCGGCGTGCACGGCTACAACGCGCTGGAAGGCACCTTCCTCGGCGGCTGCATCTTCTCCGGCCGCGCGGCCGGTAAGGCGCTGGGCCGCACGCTGAAGTAACGAAAGTCGCTCCGCCGCCCGGCTGTTCGTCCGGGCGGCGGCACGCGAACGGGACGGTCAGCGACTCTCGGCCGTGCGCTGAACATCCGGGGAGACGGCACAGAACCAGCGGTAGCAGTCCTTGCGCAGCAGCAGCGCCAGCACCACGCCGGAGGCCATCACGCCCAGCAGGATCGTGAAAGGCCCCACCCCCGTGGGCATATCGGCCGAGACCAGGCGGAAGACGCCCAGAAACGCCTGCAGGCTGGCCAAACCCAGCGTGCCGACCCAGACCCACGGCGAGCGCAGGCCGAAAAGCAGTGCCGCCCCGCCGGTTACCCAGGCGGCGAAGAAGTGCCCCGCGCTGCCGAGCACGGACTCGAACCCGCTGGTCAGCGCCACCAGACCGTGTACGAGCGCCAAACCCGCTGCGGCGTAAGCCGCGTACTGGGTTTCCCGCACCTTCGCGGGCAGCGCGATCTCGGAACCATCACGACGAAGAACACGAACGATGTTGGTGAAACGCTCCGAAATCGAAGCCGGAACACCGCTTCCCGCAGCTGTCGGCGAGATGTCCATCTCATCGACCACAGCCGTATGCGTACTCACAGCACTCCTCGTCGAGTAACCCCTGTTCGTGCGCCCCCTGCGAACGCACAGGGCCTGACGCTAACCAAACGTTCGGATACTCGACAATCGAGTTCGGGAAGTTATGACCATGGCCACAGCGCATAGCGCGAGTGGTTCAAACGTGATCTCGAACACATAACGGCCGCACACGATGTGCGTGTGCGGCCGTTGTAAGCGCAGGTCTCCCGGCAATTCTCCAGTGTAGCGCCGGAAGCCGAAAACTACTTGTCGTCCATGGGAATCGGCGGAATCACCGGAAATTCCCCGGTGTATCCGGCCCGCTCGGCGGCGATGGCGAGCACCCGCTTCTCGGCGAACTTCCACCCGATCAGCAGGGCGGGCACGATGATCAGCAGGCTCGACACCGTCCAGGTGCCCACCGGGCGATCGAACGCCATGAGCACCAGCACCACGAACAGGAAAACCAGCGTGGCGATGCCGGTGTAGGGCGCGCCGATCATGCGGAACGCGGGACGCTCGGCGCGGCCGTCGCGCGACCAGTACCAGAGCTTGAGCTGGCACAGCACGATCGTGGCCCAGGAGGCCAGAATGCCCAGCGAGGCGACGTTCAGCACGATCTCGAACGCCTCGTCCGGCACCACGTAGTTCAGCCAGATGCCGGCCAGGGCGATGACGCTGGTCAGCAGGATTCCGCCATAGGGCACACCGGCTTTGGACATGCGCGAGGTGAAGTGGGGCGCGCTGCCGTTCATCGCCATCGAGCGCAGGATGCGGCCGGTGGAGTAGAGCCCGGCGTTCAGGCTGGACAGCGCGGCGGTGAGCACCACGAAGTTCATGATCGAGCCCATGTTCGCGACGCCGACCTTGCTGAAGAAGGTGACGAACGGGCTCTCGCCGGCCTTGTAGTCGGTGTAGGGCAGCAGCAGCGCCAGCAGCACGATCGAACCGCAGTAGAACACCGCGATGCGCACGATGACCGAGTTGATGGCGCGCGGCATAATCTTGGCCGGATTCTCGGTCTCGCCCGCGGCGATGCCGACCATTTCGACTGCGGCGTAGGCGAAGATGACGCCGGAGGTGACGGTGACGAGCGGGAGCACACCGGTCGGGAACCACCCGCCCGCGTCGCTCACCATGCCGAGGCCGGTGGGCTGTCCGTCGACGTCGAATCGTCCGGCCAGGAAGATCGTGCCGACCACGAGGAAGGTCACCAGGGCGGCCACCTTGATCATGGCGGCCCAGAATTCCATTTCGCCGAACCATTTCACCGAGACCAGGTTGACGCCCAGCACGATGAGCAGCGCGCCCAGCGCCAGAATCCATTGGGCCACCGGTTCGAACGGTCCCCAATAGTGCAGATAGGTGGCCACCGCCGTGGTGTCGACGATGCCGGTCATGGACCAGTTGAGGAAGTACATCCAGCCGGCGACGAATGCCGCCTTCTCCCCGAAGAATTCGCGCGCGTAGGAGACGAACGATCCCGAAGACGGGCGGTGCAATACCAATTCGCCGAGCGCGCGCAGAATGAAGAAGACGAAGATTCCGCAGATCAGGTACACCAGGAACAGCGCCGGTCCGGCGTCGCGCAGGCGCCCGCCCGCGCCGAGGAACAGGCCGGTGCCGATGGCGCCGCCGATGGCGATCATCTGCAACTGACGGGGCTTGAGGGCCTTGTGATAGCCGCTGTCCTCAGCTGTGAGGTTGGTGGCCTTCGTCCGGATCTCGGTCATTCGCCGGTTAACCCTCCGCAATCGTGTATCGAGGCGGTCCGAGAGTACCTTGCGATTTGCCGTGGATCACATCGCCGCTCCGAGCTGGGTGGACATCGGAGGTTATAACCGGACATAACCAGCGGAAATGCATATTCTTTGGGTTAGCCGAACCGATGCCGAAACACGGCTTATCACCCGGAATGGCGGTATCCGGACATCCCTGGCATCGCCTCGCCCAATCTCCGATCTCGGACGCCGGGCGGGGCTAGAGTCCGACCATGAAGCGCGTGCGACGGCCTTTCTGGAGCGGCGCGAGCGCCGCTGTCCTGCTGCTCCTCGGTATGGCGACAGCCTGTTCCACCGAATCGGAACAGGCGCGATCCTGTACCACCTCCCCCAACGGCGTGCCGATCAGCGTGCGCGCGAGTACCACCGGCGGCCCGACCACCACCAATCTGAGCCTGCGGCCCGAGATCGCCAGCGGCTACCGCACCGGCATGAAACCGGTGCGCACCAACACTTTCGCGGTCTCGACCGCCAATCCGATCGCCACCGAGGCGGCCTGCCGGGTACTGCGTGACGGTGGCACCGCGGCCGACGCGCTCATCGTGGCGCAGACGGTGCTCGGCCTGGTGGAACCCCAGGCGTCGGGTATCGGCGGCGGGGCCTTCCTGCTGTACTACGACGCGGCGGGCAAGACCCTCGAGGCCTACGACGGCCGCGAGACGGCCCCCGCAGCGGCGACCCCGGACTACCTGCGCTGGATCAGCGACACCGATCGCACAGCGCCGCAACCGAACGCGCGCGCCAGCGGACGCTCCATCGGCGTCCCCGGGGTACTGCGCCTGCTCGAGACCGCACACCGCGAGCACGGCCGCCAGGTGTGGGGCGATCTGTTCGGACCGGCCGTGGCGCTGGCGGATCAGGGCTTCGAGATCAGCCCGCGCCTCGCGGGCCAGATCGCCGAATCCGCAACGGATCTCGCCCGCGACGAGAACGCGCGCGCCTACTTCCTGCAACCGGACGGCAGCGCCAAGACCGAGGGCACGACGCTGACCAACCCGGCGTACGGCAAGACCCTGGCCGCGCTGGCCGTGGACGGCGCGAACGCCTTCTACACCGGGGCGCTGGCCGCAGACATCGTCGAGGCCGTCGCCGACACCTCCGGCGGGCGGACGCCGGGACTGCTGTCCGCGGCGGACCTTTCGTCGTACCAGGTGAAGAAGCGGACCGTGCTGTGCGCGCCGTATCGCACGCACGAGGTGTGCGGCATGCCCAACCCGTCCTCGGGCGGCATCACGGTGGCGGCCACGCTCGGCATCCTGTCGAACTTCGACCTGGGCTCGATGCGGCCGGAGAACACCGGCGGCGACAACGACGCCGCACGCAACGGCGGCAAGCCCACCGCCGAGGCCGTACACCTGATCTCCGAGGCCGAACGGCTCGCCTACGCCGACCGCGACAAGTACATCGCCGACTCGGATTTCATTCCGCTGCCCGGCAATTCGCCCCAGACCCTGCTGAATCCGGACTACCTGAAGCAGCGCGCGGCGCTGATCGACCCCACCCGCAGCATGGGCACCGCCCAGCCCGGTGACTTCGGGCCGGTGCCGCTCGGGGTGGGCCCGCAGCCGCCCGAGCACGGCACCAGCCACATCTCGATCATCGACAGCTACGGCAACGCCGCGGCCATGACGACCACGGTGGAATCGGCCTTCGGCTCCTTCCACCTGGTGGACGGTTTCGTGCTGAACAATCAGCTCACCGACTTCGCCGCCGATCCGCTCGGCAAAGACGGTGTGCCCGTGGCCAATCGGCTCGACCCGGGTAAGCGGCCGCGCAGCTCCATGAGCCCGACCCTGGTCTTCGATCGCGCCCCCGACGGCTCACGCGGCGCCCTCACCCACGTCACCGGCTCCCCCGGCGGTTCGGTGATCATCCAGTTCGTGGTGAAGACACTGGTGGGCATGCTCGATTGGGGCCTGGACCCGCAGCAGGCGGTGTCCGCGGTCTCCTTCGGAGCGGCCAACTCCCCCACGACGAACGTGGGCGGTGAGCATCCGGCGATCGATCCCGCGAACAACGGCGACAACGACCCGCTGGTGCGGCGGCTACGCGAACTGGGACACCAGGTTTCGGTGGCGCCGCAGTCGAGCGGGCTGTCCACGCTGATAGTCGATGGGGACGACCTGATCGGCGGCGCGGACCCCCGCCGCGAGGGAGCCGTACTCGGCGACACCCGCTGACCCCGCCACTGAACGCCGACGCCCGCCACCGAACGGTGGCGGGCGTCGTGGTCCGTTCGAGCGACGGGTCAGCGCGGCGGCCAGCGGCTCAGCTCTGGTTCTCGCCGGAGTACTTCGCGCCCAGTTCGCGGAAGCGGTCCATGGCCTCGGCCGCGCGCAGTTTGTCGTTGGTGCGGATGGCCAGCAGGGGCACGTACTCGTCGTGCACCAGTTCCAGTCGCGCCCAGGACTTCTTGTCGGGGAAGGACAGGCCGCGGATATCGGGCCAGGCGAACTCGTTCTCGCCGAAGATGTTGCGCACCTCCACCCCGCGCCGGCCGACCCGCACCCGGGGCCGGGTGAGCAGCAGCACCGCGCCGCCGAGGATGAAGCCGAAGACCGCGAGCCCGATCTGATCGGAGACCTGGAAGGTGACCCCGGTCGAGCCGCGGCGCAGGAAAACGCCCATCACGGTGAAGAACACCGCCAGGAACACCGCGACGATCCAGGCGGTGCGCACCGAGCGATGCGGGCGCACGACCAGATCCCACTCCGGGTCCTCGGCGTCGGTGGTTGTCGATGTCGATTCTGACGCAGGCACTTCGGCCGCACCGTCCTTCGATTGCGCGGCGGGCTCGCGGGGCGGTTCCTCCGAACCGCCGTCGCGCTTCCAGATCCGGACGACAGGCATTGCTCAGACGGTCTGACGCAGGTCGCGCAGGGTGAGCGCGGCGTCCAGTGCGGCGGCGGCGGCCTGCTCGCCCTTGTTCTCGACCGAGCCCGGCAGGCCGGCGCGATCCAGGGCCTGCTGTTCGGTGTTCACGGTGAGCACGCCGTTGGTGACCGGGGTGCCCTCGTCCAGCGAGACGCGGGTCAGACCGGCGGTGACCGAATCGCAGACGTACTCGAAATGCGGTGTGCCGCCGCGGATCACCACGCCCAGCGCGACCACCGCGTCGTGGGTGCTGGCCAGCGCCTGCGCGACCACGGGCAGCTCCATGGCTCCGGCGACCCGGACGATGGTGATGTCGGAGACGCCGGCCGCGCGGGCGGTGCCCTCGGCGTTGGCGACGAGCGCGTCGCAGATGGTGGTGTGCCAGCGCGACGCGACGATGCCAAGCTTGAGGTCCTTGGCATCCGCGAGCTCGAACGAGGGTACGCCCGTGCCGCTCATCGATTTCCGCCCTTCTCGATCTTCGTGTGTGGAGGAACTACAGCGTGCGGCTCAGTTGGCGGTCTCGCCCAGGTCGAGATCGTCCAAGCCGACCAGGTCGTGGCCCATCCGATCCCGCTTGGTGCGTAGGTAGTGCAGATTGTGCGAATTCGCACGGACCGGCATTTGCACCCGCTCGGTAATACTGAGCCCGTAGCCCTCGATTCCGGCGCGCTTGTCCGGATTGTTGGTCAGCAGGCGCATCGAGGAAATGCCGAGATCGACCAGGATCTGCGCGCCGGTGCCGTAGTCGCGGGCGTCGGCGGGCTGGCCGATGGCCAGGTTGGCGTCGTAGGTGTCCAGGTCCTGCTCGTCCTGCACCTGGTAGGCCTGCAGCTTGTGCATCAGGCCGATGCCGCGGCCCTCGTGCCCGCGCATGTAGAGCACCACGCCGCGGCCCTCGTCGGCCACCAGCTGCAGCGCTGCGTTCAGCTGGGGACCGCAATCGCAGCGCAGCGAGCCGAACACGTCACCGGTCAGGCATTCGGAGTGCACGCGGACCAGCACGTTCTCGCCCTTGCCGTCCGCACCGGCGATATCACCCATGACCAGGGCGACATGCTCGGACTCGTCGTATTCGCTCTCGTAGCCGATGGCCTTGAAGTCACCGAACGCGGTCGGGATCTTGGCCTCGGCGACCCGGCGCACATGCTTCTCGTTCTTGCGCCGCCAGGCGATCATGTCGGCGATCGAGATGAGCGCCAGGTCGTGCTCGTCGGCGAAAATGCGCAGCTCCTCGGTGCGCGCCATGTCGCCTTCGTTCTTCTGGCTCACGATCTCGCAGATGACGCCGGCGGGGCTGAGCCCGGCCATGCGCGAGAGGTCGACCGCGGCCTCGGTGTGGCCCGCGCGGCGCAGCACGCCACCGTCCTTGGCGCGCAAGGGAACCACGTGGCCCGGCCGGGTCAGGTCGTCGGACTTGGCCTGCGGATCGGCGAGCACGCGCATGGTGGCGGCGCGATCGGCGGCCGAGATGCCGGTGGTGATGCCGACCCGGGCATCCACCGAGACGGTGTACGCGGTGCCGTGCTTGTCCTGATTGACGGCGTACATGGGCGGCAGGCCCAGCCGGTCGCAGTCGTCGCCGGTGAGCGGGACGCAGATGTAACCGGAGGTGTAGCGGATCATGAAGGCCACCAGTTCGGGGGTCGCCTTCTCCGCCGCGAAGATGAGGTCGCCCTCGTTCTCCCGGCCCTCGTCGTCGACGACGACGACCGCCTTACCGGCGGCGATGTCGGCGACTGCGCGCTCGATGGTGTCGAACCTGGTCACGTCTGTTGTGCTCCATCTCGATTAGGTGCCGTACCCACAGTAGGGCAGTGCCCGATTTGCGCCGCCTCCGGCGGGGCCAATCGGAGGCTCAGCCGCGCTGAACGAGTCTTTCCACGTACTTGGCGATGATGTCGACCTCGAGGTTCACCGTGGTTCCCACCGGCGCCGAGCCCAGCGTGGTGAGGGCCAGTGTCGTGGGGATGAGCGAGACCTCGAACCAGTCCTTGCTGCCGTCGGCGGCGGCCTCCTCGGCCACGCCCAGGCCGGACACGGTGAGCGAGATGCCGTCGACGGTGATGGAGCCCTTCTCCACGACGTAGCGGGCGATGCTGTCGGGCAGCGAGATTCGCACGACCTCCCAGTTCTCCGAGGGGGTGCGCGCGAGCACGGCGCCGGTGCCGTCCACGTGGCCCTGCACGATGTGACCGCCGAGGCGGCTGTTGACGGCGGCGGCGCGCTCGAGATTGACGCGCGAACCGACGCCGAGGCCGCCGATGCTGGACCGGTTCAGGGTCTCGGCCATGACGTCGACGGTGAAGACATCGGACTCGACGGTCTCGTCCACCACGGTCAGGCAGACGCCGTTCACCGCGATCGAATCGCCGTGCCCGGCATCGACGGTGACGAGGGGGCCGCGAATGGTGAGCCGGGCCGCGTCGGCCAATTGCTCGGAGGCGACGATCTCGCCCAGCTCCTCCACGATGCCTGTGAACATGCCCTGCCTCTCCCTTACGCCTGCGGCCGCGGTACCCGGGCCCGCCGATCGGGGCAACAGCCCGATCGGCGGGCGGTATTCCCGGCGCGCGGATGCCGCCCGGTTCTCCCCCTCAGCCTAACGACGCCGGGTCGTAGGCGACATGCGGCCTAGTTCACTGGAGCGTTCGAGACTCCGGGGCGCGACGAAGCCGACGAAGCGGACCTCAGGTGGGCTAATCGGACCGATTGCCAACGAATACCGATTAAAATTCGGGCATTTCCAGATTTAGCGAATTTGCTAATTCGGGCCAATCGGGCGGGTGTACCCAATTCGCGACTCGCTTACACCAAATTCTTGCGCCAGCGCGAAAATGGACGCAAGATTGTTATGCAGCTGATTCCCACAGTTCAACTGCCCGGCAGTTCGACATCACCGCGGTCCGCTCCGCAGCGCCGACTACCCCGCAGCGCGGCTACTCAGCTGTACAACTCTCCGCAGTTCTACTTCTCCGGCGAGCCGGCAGTTCAACGAAGAACGTCTCCACACCCGTGGCCGGGTCCGGTCCGGGTGCTCCTCGCAGCAGTCAAACTCAGGAAGGTTGGGCCCTCGCGGGCCGGATCCAGGTGGAAGACAACACTTTTAGGGGTGCGGTGTGACAACGATGCTTCTCGATTCGACACTCGAGGTTCGTTGCGTGCAGTATCGGCGCGAATTTCATTTGCCGGCATCGATCGATCCGACGTCACGGCACATCCTGCTGGAGATAGGCAGCCGGTACGGCGCCATCACCATGCCCGCCGAACTCGGCGAACGCGTCCAACAGCGGCTCGCCGCAGCCGATTTGGCCGGTCCGGTGGTCCACCACCCCCGCGCCCGGCGCTGGACGTTCATCACCGGCCCGACGCGTGCCGACGGGCTCGGCACCGCCGTCTCGGCCGCGCTGTTCCGGCTCTACGCCACGGTCGCCTGCGCGGGCGCGCAGGTGGTGCTGCCGTCCGCCGACGACGAGCGGACGGGCTATCGCACCTGGGTTCGAGCTCCGGAGAGCGCCACCGCGGTGCCGCCCCTCGAGTCGGTGATCTCGGCGCTGCTCGAGCGCTGAGCCCGGGAAGCGACTAGGAGGCGGACGCGGCCTCGACCGCGATCACCTTCTGGCGCAAGGCTTCCACCGTGGCCGCCGGGTCGGCGGTGCCGTACACCGCCGAACCCGCCACGAAGCAGTCGATACCCGCCTCGGCGGCCTGCTCGATGGTGTCCATGTTGATGCCGCCGTCGATCTCGACCACCAGGCGCAGCTCGCCCGCGTCGACCAGCCTGCGAACCTTGCGCGCCTTGTCCAGCACCTCGGCGATGAACGACTGCCCGCCGAAGCCCGGCTCGACGCTCATGACCAGCAGGGTGTCGAAATCCTTCAGGATCTCCAGGTAGGGCTCGATCGGGGTGCCCGGCTTGACCGACAGACCGGCCTTGGCGCCCGCCGCACGGATGTCGCGGGCGACGGCGATCGGGTTGTCGGTGGCCTCGGCGTGGAAGGTCACGTTGTACGCGCCCGCCTCGGCGTAGCCCGGCGCCCAGCGCTCGGGATCCTCGATCATGAGGTGGCAGTCCAGCGGAATATCGGTGGCCTTCAACAGACTCTGCACCACCGGCAGACCCAGCGTGAGGTTCGGCACGAAGTGGTTGTCCATCACATCCACGTGCACCCAGTCGGCCCCCTCGATCGCCTTCACTTCGTCACCGAGACGCGCGAAGTCGGCGGACAGGATGGACGGGGCGATCATCGGCGCGGGCCGCTGAAAGGGCGAGGTAGGAGTGCACACAGGCGGCAGTCTATCGGGCAGCGCACCGCGCGAGACCCGGCACTGCCGCGAGGGCGTCCGGAA
This sequence comes from Nocardia sp. NPDC055321, assembly GCF_053645575.1. Classification (NCBI taxonomy): domain Bacteria; kingdom Bacillati; phylum Actinomycetota; class Actinomycetes; order Mycobacteriales; family Nocardiaceae; genus Nocardia; species Nocardia sp. NPDC055321. The sequence goes on along the minus strand of NZ_JBSHMS010000008.1, from coordinate 135,792 downwards.
ACCGCGATCGCTGCCATTGCGCTGATTGCCGGGCGCCGGAATGGGTAGCCTAGTGCAGGTGATCAACATTTCGGCGGAACAAGGGCTGCGTGCCACCCCGGTCGAGATCGGTGTCGCCGCATCCGTCTCCCAGTTGCCCATCGTGCGCGGACTCGCCGAAACACTGGTGCTGCTCAGCGATTTCACCCTCGACGAGGTCGCCGACATTCGCCTGGCCGTGGACGAGGCCGCCTCCACCGTGATCGGGCTGGCCGCGCCCGGCACCAGCCTGCAGTGCGTCTTCACCGTCGGTGAGAACGACCTGGTGGTGCGGGTCAGCGGCGTGGCGGCCGCCGAGGGGCTGCCCGACCAGCGCAGCTTCGGCTGGCATGTACTGCGCACCCTGTCCGACGAGGTCGACGCCACCCAGGGCGCCTTCGACGCGACGGTCTCCGGTTACCCGACGGCGGTGGAGTTCCGGCGGGTCCGGGGGAAGGCGTAGTGACCGACGAGAACACCGTGTTCACCCCATCCGACGCACACGACCCCGATGAACCCGAACGCAAGACCGGCGAGCACGCCGCCGCGGCGGAGAACGGCGCCGAACCGCTGACCGCCGAACCGGCCGCCTCCGAATCCGAGGAAACCGCCGAGGAGACCGTCGACGCCGACGAGGTCGAAGAGGTGGTGCGCACCGCCTCCGGCTACGACGACGTGGCGGGTCTGTTCGAACAGCTCGCCGCCGCCGATCCCGCGTCCGCGCAGCGGGCCGCCCTGCGCGCCCAGCTCATTCGGCGCTGCATACCGCTGGCCGACCACATCGCCCGCAAGTTCAGCGGGCGCGGCGAACCGTTCGACGACCTGACCCAGGTGGCGCGGGTCGGGCTGGTGCACGCGGTGGACCGGTTCGACATCTCGCGCGGCTCCAACTTCCTGTCCTTCGCGGTGCCGACGATCATGGGCGAGGTGCGGCGGTACTTCCGCGACAACACCTGGGCCATGCGAGTTCCGCGGCGGGTCAAGGAAACCCACCTGCGGATCGGCTCGGCCATCGACACGCTGTCGCAGCAGCTCGGGCGTTCGCCCACCGCCAAGGAGATCGCCGCCCAGCTCGGTATCGATCCGGACGAGGTGACCCAGGCGGTCATCGCCGGAAACGCGTACCAGCCCAGCTCGATCGACGCGGTGTCGGTGGGACGCGACACCGAGGCGTCCCTGCTCGACACGCTCGGCGAGGAGGAGTCGCAGTTCGATCGCGTCGAGGAGTACGTGGCCATCCGGCCGTTGCTCGCGGGTCTGCCCGAACGCGAACGCCGCATCCTCACGATGCGATTCTTCGAATCGATGACTCAAACCCAGATCGCGCAGCAGATGGGCATCTCGCAGATGCACGTCTCTCGCATTCTGGCGAAAACCCTTGCGCGACTTAGGGAGCAATCGGCCCGGGAGTGAACGCTCCGATGCGGGGCTGACCCGCCGTAAGGGGCTTGCCTCGCCCGGTTCGCGGTGCGACGATCGTTCTCGTCCGGCACGTACCGCATCCTCGGGCGGGACCATGAGGCAACACCGCGATCAGCGCATTGTGAACCAGATCGACCAGCTCGTTAACGAGCAGCTGGCCGGCGGGGAGCCGTGTACCGGATACGACTACGGGGATCCCGATTTTCCGCGCTGCCCGCATCCCTGGTGCGACGAGGAGTGGCACGGGCTGCCCATCACCACCCGCATGGCCGAGATGCGCTGGCGGGGCCGGGTGGATCCCGGATACCGCTATCCCGAGGACACCTCGGCGGTGCTGTGCCCGGGCTCGGACAACGCCGACGACTACTCCCCCGCCGAACAGAGCCGGGCCCTGGCCGAACTGCTGCGATCGGTGGCCGCCCAGCCGGTGCGCCGGCGCGCGCACGTGCGGCCGCAGTGGTGGTGCTGCTTCCAGGCGGGTGATCTGGACATCGTGCCGACGGGCTTCGGCGAGCCCGGAGCGCCGCGCCGATTCATTCGGGTCAACGGGGAGACAATCGAATTGGAGCCGGACGAGGACGGCGCGTGCGTGCTCGGGCGCAGCGACCCGAACGCCGACCGGGACGACTGGCAGCCGCAGTGGATGGCCATCCACTGCCGCGAAGCCCCGCGGGCGGGGGTGTGGGTCGCGTGGCGGCCCACACCCCCGGGCGCGGATTACTGCGACTGACGCGGTTTGCGCAGCGCGGCCACGAACATGGCGTCGGTGCCGTGCCGATGCGGCCACAGCTGCGCGCCCGGGCCCTCGCCCAGATCCGGAACGCCGGGAACGAGTTCGCGGGTGTCGAGCTGTTCGGCGCCGGTGCGGCGCACCATGTCCGCGACCACCGAGACGGTCTCGGGCAGATGCGGCGAGCAGGTCGAGTACACGACCACGCCACCCGGACGGACCAGATCCCATGCGGCGGTGAGCAGTTCGCGCTGCAGGGTCACCAGTTCACGCACGTCGGCGGGCTGCCGCCGCCAGCGCGCTTCGGGGCGGCGGCGCAGCGCGCCCAGACCGGTGCACGGCGCGTCGACCAGCACGCGGTCGTAGCCGGGGGTGAGTCCGCTGTCGCGGCCGTCGGTGACGTGCACCTCGACCGGCAGTCCGCGCGTGGCCTGGCGGACCAGTTCGGCGCGGTGTTCGGCCGGTTCGACGGCGTCGATGTGGAAGCCGTCGATGTCGGCGATGGCGCCCAGCAGCGCGGTCTTGCCGCCGGGGCCCGCGCACAGGTCGAGCCAGCGGCCGCCGTCCTCGCCGTCGAGGGGCGCTTTGGTCACCGCGAGCGCCACCAGCTGACTGCCCTCGTCCTGCACCGCGGCCAGGCCCTCGCGGACCGGCTCGAGCTTGCCGGGATCACCGCCGTCGAGGTACACCGCGTACGGCGACCAGCGGCCCTCCTCGCCGCCGGTCACCAGCGCCAGCTCTTCGGCGCTCATCTCGCCGGGGCGGGCGACCAGGTGCACCAGCGGGCGCGCGTCGTCGGCTTCGAGCACATCGCGCAGTTCCCCGGCGTGCGCGCCGAGGGCGTCGGCGAAGGCCTGCGCGATCCACACCGGATGCGCGAACTCGAAGGCCATGTGCCCCAGCGGATCCGACGGCGCGAGCTGGTCGACCCATTCCTGCGCGGACTTCTCCGCGACCCGGCGCAGCACCGCGTTCACGAACCCGGCCCGCCCGATCCCGAACTCGGCCCGCACCAGCGCGACCGAGGTGTCCACCGCGGCGTGCGCCCCGATCCGCGTCCGCAACAGCTGATAGGCGCCCAGGCGCAGCGCGTCCAGCAGCGGCCCGTCGATCTCGTCGATCGCACGCCCCGCCCCGGCCTCGATCACCGCGTCCAGCAGCCCAAGCGACCGCGCCGCGCCGTAGGTGAGCTCGGTGGCCAGCGCGGCGTCGCGCCCGCTGATCCCGCGTTCGCGCAACAGCCCCGGCAGCACCAGGTTCGCGTAGGCGTCCCGCTCGCGCACCGCGCGCAACACGTCCCGCGCGACCACCCGCACCGGGTCCAGCCCGGTCGTGTCCGCGGACCCGCGCTCTCCCACGGGCTTCCGCTTGCCGGCCGCCCCGTCGGCGCTCACGCCGTCGGCACGCTTGCCGCGCGCCTGCCCGCCGCTCTTACCCGCGCCGACGGACTTCTTGTCCCCGCTCGCACGCTTCGGCCCACCGCCGTCGCGCGCCGAGGCCGCGGTGGATCGCGCCTTGCCGCCCTCCACACGATCAGGAGCGCCATCCCGCCGCGACGCACCGGCGTTCGCGCCCGTGGATCGCTTCGGTGCCGACGTCGTGCCGTCCGGCCCGCGCTCGCCACCCGTTACCCGGCGCGAATCGCCGCGCTCCGCCGCCTGCCCGCTCGAACGCGTTGCGCCCGTGCCGAATCCGGAGTCGTCGCGACGCCCTTGTCCACCGGCACGCGAACCCGCACCCGCCGAACGTGCGGCACCGGCCGAGCGGGATCCGCCGTCGTCGTAGCGAGCGCCGCCATCGGCCGAGCGCGGACGGCTGTCGCCACCGCGACTTCCCGTCGGCGCACCGCCGCGGGGACGCCCCTCGGCGGGGGTGTAGTCCCACTTGCCACGCGCGTCCGCGCCACGACCGCCGCGCAGCGGCGCGCCCGACGATCCGCCGGTGCGGCGCTGATCGCCCTGCGCCGCAGCACGATTGCCGCCGCTTCCACTCGAACCGGCTCGGTCGCGACCCTCGGCGGGGGTGTAGTCCCACTTGCCACGCGCGTCCGCGCCGCGACCGCCGCGCAGCGGCGCGCCGGAAGAGCCGGGCGCGCGGCGCGCATCGCCCTGGGCCGCGGGGCGACCGCCGTCACCGGCGTTGTCGCTCGTGCGGTACGGGTTGTTCTGGGCGCGGGGGCGCCAGTCGCGCTTGGGGGGTTTGGCGGAGCGCCGGGGCTCGCCGGGGGTGTCTCCGCGATCGGAGGGGGTCATTCGACCACCGCGCCGGGCTGGAGGCGGGCGCCGCGCGCCCAGTCGAGGGCAGGCATCATGCGCTTTCCTTGGGGTTGGACCTCGGTGAGGCGGACGGCGGTGGTCGCGGTGCCGATGAAGACGCCCGTCTTGCGGACCTCGATAGCGCGTTCGGGGAGGGTTTCCTCCACCAGTTCGACGGGACCGAGTTTGACGCGCTTGCCGTCGACCTCGGTCCAGGCGCCGGGGCTCGGGGTGACCGCGCGGATGCGGCGGGAGATCGCCAGGGCGGGTTCGTCCCAGCGCACGTGGCCGGCCTCGGCTTCCACCTTGGGGGCGTAGGAGATACCGTCGGTGGACTGCGGAACCGCCTGCAGCGCACCGGCCTCCAGCCCGTCCAGGGTGGATTCCAATAGCTGCGCACCGCTTTCGGCGAGCCGGTCGAGCAGCACGCCCGAGGTATCGGTGACGCGGACCCGCTCGGTGACGGTCCCGAACACCGGGCCGGTGTCCAGGCCCTTCTCGATGAGGAAGGTGGACGCGCCGGTGATCTCGTCACCGGCGAGAATGGCCGATTGCACCGGCGCCGCGCCGCGCCAGGCGGGCAGCAGCGAGAAGTGCAGGTTGATCCAGCCGTGCTTGGGGATGGCCAGCACCGATTCCGGCAGCAGCGCGCCGTAGGCGACCACCGGGCAGCAGTCCGGCGCGAGCGCGGCGAGCTGTTCGACGAAGTCCGGTTCGGACGGCTTGCGCGGGGTGAACACCGGAATCCCGTGTTCGTCGGCGAGCTGCCCGATCGGCGAGCGGGTGACCTTGCGCCCGCGCCCGGCGACCGCGTCCGGCCTGGTGACCACCGCCACCACCTCGTGGTTCGCGGACTCGATCAGCCGGCGCAGCGAGGGAACCGCCGGGGCGGGGGTTCCGGCAAAGACCAAACGCATCAGCGACTCCGTTCCCGGGTGCGGCCGCCACCGATCTCCGAGGCGGCCAGCACCGTGATTCCCTGTGTGAACCAAGACGATTCACGCAGCGTCCGCATCGCCTCCTTGCGGGTGGCCGGATCCAGCCGCTGCAGGAACAGCGTCCCGTCGAGGTGATCGGTCTCGTGCTGCACGCAGCGCGCCAGCAGCCCCTCGGCCCGGAATTCCACTGCGGCGCCGTCCATGTCGACACCGCGCGCGATCACCGTCTGCGCCCGGGTGACGTCCTCGCGCACGCCGGGAATCGACAGGCAACCCTCGGGTCCGGTCTGGGTCTCGTCGCCGATCACCTCGAAGACGGGGTTGATCAGATGCCCCTTGGCCTCACCGGTGTCGTAGACGAACACCCGGAGCCCGACCCCGATCTGCGGCGCCGCCATCCCGACGCCGCCGCTCTCGTACATGGTGTCGAGCAGGTCGGCGACCAGCTGGCGCACCTGCACATCGAACGTGGAGACCTCCGCCGCGCGGGCGCGCAGAATCGGATCGCCGAACAGGCGGACAGGCTGGATGGTCACGAGCAACTCCCGGTCGTGAGCGAATGCGGTCGCCCCATTTTACGGATACGACCGAACCGCCACGCCGCACACCGTGCCGCGGCGATCAGGAATGCGCTGCCAGGACCACTTCCTTGATGCCGGTACCCAGCGCCACGGGCGCGCAGACCGGCGCCGCGGCGTGCGCCGGATCGAGCAGCCCGAGCACCAACTGCTGCACATACGGGTCGTACACCATGTGGAAATGCCCGGTCAGATCATCGGCGCACAAATTCTGCAGCACGATGTTGGTCGCACCGGCGCCGTGCAGCGCGATATTGGCGTTCGGCTGGATCATTTCATCCACCGTGCTGCCGATCGTGGTGTAGCGCACACCCGGCACGGTGTCCCCGCCCGCGTTGAGCGCGGTGATGAAGGGCGATCCCGCGGCCTGCTGAACGGCGGCCTCCGAACTCGCCAGCTCGGCCAGATCGAACAGCACCGGCGCGTTCTCCGCGACCGGAACCAGGCCGTACATGATGCCGCCGTAGCTGGGTGAGGCCAGACCGATCCAGTGCCCGACCTTCGGGGCGCCGCCGAGCTTGTTGATGTAGTACCGGGTGACGCTCGCACCCTGGGAGAAGCCCACGATGTCCACCTGGGCCGCCCCGGTGGCGGCGAGCACCTGATCGACGAATCCGCCTATCTGAGCGGAACTTTCGAAGACGTCCTCGGTGCCGAAGCTCTCCGCGTCGACCTTGCCGCCGTAATTGAGCGCGAAGACGCACAGGCCCGCGCCGGCGAGTTGCGGCGCGATGGCGGACCAGTCGGAGTAGGCCGAGGAATCGGTGCCGTGTGCCAGCACCACCGGCCGCGGATGGTCGGCGGTCGGCTTGCAGTCGAAGTTGTTGGCCCCCGCGGGCGCGGCGTTCGGATTGTCCTTCAAATACCGTGCCGCGCCGAGATGATCACTTTGAATCGGCCCGGATCCCACCGGTACCAGTGCCGGACGAGTGGCAGGCGCGGCGAACGCCGTACCCGATTGCATCGGCGCCCCCGCGCCCGCCAGCACACCCAGCAGCACTACCCCGACCGGCGCGACGCCACGCAGCGTTCTCCGCGTCCGGCTCCTCCACATTCCCATCGTCAAATGATGACTTGTGAAGTGTCACAACGCGGTGTCGAACGGGGTGTTTCTTTCCCACTACTTTTCGGGTGTGTCGTCTTCGGCGAGGATTCGGTACAGGGACCGCCGCGCCTCGGTGAGAACCTCTGCGGCCTTTGCCGCTTGGGCCGGGGAACCGACCGCCGCGACCTGGGCCACCGCACCCATCAGCTGGCCGACGAGCCCGCGCAGATCCAGGGCCTGATCACCGACGTTGTCCTTGACCTCCTGCCAGGGATCGCCCAGCTCGGCGCGATTGGCCTCGAGGTACGCGGTACCGGATTCGGTGAGCTTGGCCGTCTTTCGGCCCGCCACCTTCTCGATCAGGACCAGACCCTCGTCCTCGAGCTGCGCCAGCGCGGGGTAGATCGAGCCCGGGCTCGGGCGCCAGACATCCTCGCTGCGTTCGCGAATCTGCTGGATCAGCTCGTAGCCGTGCATGGGCCGCTCGGCCAGCAGCAGGAGAATCGCGGCGCGCACATCTCCGCGCCGGCCGCGGCCACCACGACCGCGACCGCGACCGAAGTGCGGGCCGCCGGGACCGAAACCGCCGGGACCGAAGTCCGGGCCGAAACCGTGGCCGCGGCCACCGTGCCGATGCGGGCCGTGCTCGCGCGGACCGTGTCCACGCGGGCCGCCACGACGCATCCGCGGATGTTCGGGGCCCTGCTGCTCTTCCGCGCGCAGACGCCGCCAGGGGCCGCGGCCACGCTCAGTGTTGTCCATGTGTTCCATGGTGTGCCTCCTCAGGCTTCAACGTTGTTCTTGACGCTATCGACGATATATCGACAATCTATCCAAGGCAAGTGTGTCGCGAGACACGAACCTGCCGGTTCGGATTTTTCAGGCGGGGCGGTCGACCAGGTCGTGCTTGATCAGGACGTCCCGTAGCGCACTCGGGCGATCCGTCGTCGGCAACGGCTCTACCAGCTCGAATTCGCAGCCGAGTGCGGTCGCGCCGCCGTCGGCCTCGAGGCTGTCGCCGACCATGAGCGCGTTCTCCGGGGCGACGCCGAGCCGATCGAGCGCGGCGTCGAAGATGCGACGGTCGGGTTTGATCGCGCCGAGTTCGAAGGACAGTGCGAAATAGCCGATATATCGATCCCATCCCCGGCTCGCCAGCGCGGGGCGCAGATCGAAGGCGATGTTGCTGACCACCGCGACCTTGATGCCGCGTTCGTGCAGCGCCCGGAGCACCTCACCGGTGTCCGGATACGGCGTCCAGGCGAGCGGGTCGAGGATGAGTTCGTAGAGCTGGCGGGCCGGGAACGCGGGCACACCCGAGCGCTCGAGCACCTGCAGGTAGGCGGCGCGGTGCAGGGCCGGATCCAAATCCCGGTTCTCCCAGGCGTATTGACCTTCCGCGTCGAGCTCGACGAACTGCTCGACGGGCGCGGTCATGGCCCGGACGATGTCGGCGACCTCGTGGGCGCTCAGATCACGCCCGTCGGCATGGGTCAGCTCCGCTTCGCGAAAACGCTCGTCCTCCAATCGGAAGATCGTGCCGGAGAAGTCGAATAACACCGCGTCGATCGCCATGTCGCCACGATACACAGCACACTTGCAGCTATCTTCTCGGCAAACAGGCAGTCCTCTACTTGTCTGAGGAGTTTGCTACGGTGGCGGTCATGTCCGACTCCACCGTGCTCCTGGTCGATGCCGTCGACGTCGTTCGTGAGGGAAATGCCCTACTGCAGGGGGTTTCCCTCACCGTGCGCAGCGGTGAGCACTGGGCGCTCCTGGGTCCCAACGGGGCCGGGAAGACCACCCTGCTGCGCATGCTCGGCGCGTTCGAACACCCCACCCGTGGGACGGTCGAAGTCCTCGGCAACCGACTCGGCCGCGTCGACATGCGCGCGCTGCGCACCGCCATCGGGCACGTCGACCCGCGCCACACCCCGCGCAGCCCGCTGACCGTGCACGAGGTCGTGCTCACCGGGGCGACGAATACCGCTGAGCCCGTACCGCGTTGGCGGCCCAGCCCCGAACAGCTGGCTCGCACCGGGGAACTGGTCGACCTGCTCGGTCTGTCGCACCGCCGGGACGCGGCATGGCCGATCCTGTCCCAGGGCGAGCGCGGACGCGCTCTCATCGCCCGGGCGCTCATGCCCAGCCCGCGCCTGCTCCTGCTGGACGAACCCGCGACCGGCCTCGACCTCGCCGGCCGCGAGCAGTTGCTCGAACGTATCGACGCGCTGCAGCGCGCGCATCCGGAGTTGGCGTCCGTGCTGGTCACCCATCACCTGGAGGAGTTGCCGCCGGGCACGACACACGCGGTGCTGTTGCGCGCGGGGCGGATTCGCACGGCCGGGCCGGTCGACGCCGTGATCACCACCGAGCACATCGGCGCCGCGTTCGACCATCCGGTACGGATCGTTCGGGAGGACCGGCGCTGGAGCGTGCGCGCGGCACAGCCCGCGCACACCTGAGTTCCCTCCCGCACCCCGGCTACAGGGAATCGACCCAGCGCAGCAGCCGCTCGCCTTCGGCCGCCATCATCTCCGGATCCCGGAAGGTGTTGGCGAGCAGGGAAATACCCTGATACGAGGCGAACAGCGCGACGGCCAGCTCCCCCGCGTCGGCGCGGCCCATGGCGGCGAACTGCGATTCGATCCACTTCAGCAGCTCGCGCATCACCGCGGCGAGTTCGCGTTCCAGGCCGTCGGAGCGCTTGTCCAGCTCGGTCGCGAGAGTTCCCGAGGGACAACCGAATTGGGCCGCGAGATCACGCTGATCGATCCAGCCGCGGATCAGCGCCCGCAAGCGCTCCGCCGGCGATTCCAGGCGCTCGAGCTCGGCGATCACATCCTTGAGCGTGCGCTCGTGCGCGCCGATCGCCGCCTGGATCAGCTGATCCTTGGTCTTGAAGTAGTAGTACACGTTGCCGACCGGCACGTCCGCGACCCGGGCGATGTCGGCGATCGTGGTCTTCTCCACGCCCTGCTCGTGGAACACCTTCGCCGCCGCGCCGGCGAGCCGTTCGCGCTTGCCCGGCCGGGGCGCCGGCTTCGCCGTCGCACCACCCGGCACTGAGTTAGTCATGCGACTGACTATAGACAACGGCCGGTCGAATGGCCTATCTTCGCTTGAGTCAGTCAACTAACTCAGGAGTTCGAAGCAATGATCGTGGTGACCGGAGCAACCGGAAATGTCGGCGGCATCGTGGTGAGCCTGCTCGCGCAGGCCGGGGAGAAGGTGGTGGCCGTTTCGCGCGGCGAGATGCCGGTGAACCTGCCGGAGGGCGTCGAGCACCGCCGTGAAGACATCGGCGACCCGGCGAGTCTGGCGGCGGCGGTGACGGGAGCGCACACGATGTTCCTGCTGATCGCCGGTGCGCAACTGGTGGGCGGGCCCGACGCCCGCGAGGTGATCGACACCGTTGCCGCACAGGGTGTTCGGCGCGTGGTGCTGCTGTCCTCGCAGGGTGCGGTGACCCGGCCGGACAGCCCCGGGTACGCCCGGCTCATCGCCTTCGAGCGGGCGCTAGCGGCCTCGAACCTGGAATGGACGGTGGTGCGGCCCGGCGGGTTCGCCAGCAATTCCTTCGCCTGGATAGAGCCGGTGCGCACCGGGCGGTTCGTGCCCGCGCCCTTCGGCGACGTCGGGCTGCCGGTGGTGACGCCGTTCGACATCGCGGCCGTCGCGGTCGCGGCCCTGCGCGAGGATGGGCATCACGGCCGGGCGTACACGGTGACGGGTCCAGCGGTCGTTACCCCGCGCGAGCAGGCGGCGGCGCTCGCCGCGGCACTCGGGGAACCGGTCGGGTTCACCGAGCTCACCCCCGAGCAGGCGCGGATCGAACTGCTGAAGCTCATGCCCGAGTCGGTCGCCGACCACACCCTGACGATCCTCGGCTCCCCCACCCCGGCTGAACAGCGGGTGAGCCCGGATGTCGAACGAGTCCTGGGCCGACCGGCCACCAGCTATGCCGACTGGGCGAAGTACGTGGCCGACGCCTTCCGCTGAGGCGGCCGCGCGCGACGTGGTCTCGAGTGTCGGGCGGTCGTGCAGTGCCGCCGACCGCAGCCCGACCGACACTCGGCAATTCGCGGACGGCGAGAGCCGCGGGGTGAGCGCGGCACGGGTTCACGCGGGTCAAAGAGCGGGTGCGGGCGGCGTCAGCCGATGTCGATCGGGTCGATCTGGACGCGCAACGGATCGTCGGACTTGTGGGTGCTGCGCACGGCCTGGGCCGCGACCAGGGCGCGGGACAGGGCCGTGCCGCCGGCGCGGTCCACGCGCAGAATCATGCGCTCGACCTCGGCGGGGGAATCGCCGGAGGAGAAGGGTTTCCGCGCGCCGGGCGGGAGCGGCACCGGGCCGAGCACCTCGACTTGATCGGGAAGTTTTGCCTGGGTGAGCAATTCGGCGATCGAGTCGGCGGTGCCGTCGATGGCGGCCAGCCGGACCGCCGGCGGGAACCGCACCTCGGTGCGCTCCTCGAGTTCGAAGTGGGCGTGCCCCACCGGATCCCAGCGCACCAGCGCCGAGACGGTCGGCAATCCGCTGTCCGCCATGACGAACGCCTGCCCGCCCGCCCGCACCAGCGCGGCGGCCGACATCCACCGGCGCAGGGTGTCCTCGGCCGCGCGCAGATCCGCCCGCCCCAGCAGCGCCCACCCGTCCAGCAGCATGGCCACCCCGTACCCGCCGGCGACCGTCGGCTCCGCCCCGATGGTGGACACCACGACCTGCGGCCCCTCCGGCACCGAGCTGAGCACCGAGGCCCCACCCGAGCCGCGCACCGGTACCCCGGGAAACGCCCGCCCCAGTTCCTCGGCGGTGCGCGCGGCTCCGATGACCACGGCGCGCAGAGCCCGCGAACCACAAGCGCCACAACGGAATGCGGCCTCGGTGATCCCACACCACCGGCACGCGGGGCTGTGCGCCCCGGCCACCCCGTCCCGCGAGGAGGTCAGCCCCGCCCGGCCCCGCTCCCGGCCGGGTTCTCCGCCCGGCGCCGAATCCCGGCCGTACATGCCCTCAGCGCCGCCGTACATCGGATCGGGCGCGCCGGGGCGGCGGTCGCGCTCAGGCGTACCGGAGCGCGCGCTCGCTCGGCCGTCGGACTGGGCAGCGGCGCGGCGACCGGCCCGATTCGACTGGGGCGCAGGCGAATCGTCGGGCAGGGCCAGGGGGCCGTTGCAATGGCGGCAACGGGCGGGGGTGCGGCACTTCGAGCAGGACAGGGCGGGGATGTAGCCGCGACGGGGTACCTGGACCAGGACGGGTTCGCCCGCGGCGAGGGCCTTGCGGGCGGCCAGGAAGGCCGCGCCCGGGATGCGGATCGCCTTGGCCATGGGATCGCGTTCGAGGGCGGCGTCGCTGTCGCCGGGCGCGATGATGCGCGGCATGACCTGCCGCAGCAGCGCGCGCTCGGCCAGAAGGTCATGAGCCCAACCGGATTCGACGATGGCCTGCACTTCGGCCGTGCGCGCGAACCCCCCGGCCACGAACGCGGCCCCGGTCTCGTGCGCCCGCAGCATGGCCACCTCCCGCGCGTGCGGGTACGGCGACCGCGGCTCGGCGTACGTGTCGTCCCCGTCGTCCCACAGCGCGATCAGCCCGAGATCCTTGACGGGCGCGAACACCGCGCTCCGGGTCCCCACCACGACCCGCGCCGTCCCCCGCAGCGCCGCCAGCCACCGCCGGTACCGCGCCGACGGCCCCAGCCCCGCCGCCAGCCCGACCGCCGACTCCCCTACCAGCGCAACACATTCCGCCAGCACCCGCTCCAGATCCCGCTGATCCGGCACCATGAGGATCGCACTGCGCCCGCTCCCCACCGTCACGGCCGCCAGCTCGGCGAGCCGCCCGGCCCACTCCTCCCCCGGCAGCGCCTGCCACCCCGCCCGAGGCCCCCGCCCCGCCGCGAGCGCCCCCAGGAAAGAGTGCCCGTGCACGTACCGACCCCATCCGGGATACAAGCCGGCCACGTCCACCCCCGAAACCCCTACGGCCCCAGCCGCTTCCCCGTCTCGGTCGCCGGCCTCCGCAACCGACCCACCCTCGGCCCCCGAGTCGGCGGCAGCCTCGGGGTTCTCGGCCTCGAGCCGTTCCGAGGACGCGCGTGTACCCGAGGCCCCGAGCCCCTCGTCCGCCGTGGGCGTGGCAATCGCGGAACTCACGACGCTCGGACCGATGATCGCCAGCTGTTCCACGTCATCGAGAGCCGTGTCGGGTGCTGCAGTCGCCGAGGGCTTTTCAACAGAAGCCGAGGCGTCGCGGTCGGTCTCGGGGCACCCCTGCACCGACGCGCCATCATCGGAGAGATCACACTCGGCACTCGGACCGGCAGCTGTCGCCGCCGACGCGCCCGGGTCAGGTGTCTCAGGAGCTTGTTCCGTCTGCGCGGGAGCGGCAGCGCGTGAATGCTGTTCCGCCACAGGCATGTCGACCTGCTCGGTGATGCTGTCCGCGGGGTGGGACGAGCTCACGGCGGAGGAGGGACTGCCATCGCCCGGATCGTCGTCGCAGTTCGGCGCCGGTGTCGCGGAGGGTCGACTCGGGTCAACGGGTCGAAGGGATTGTGCGACAGACTCTTCGGCGCCGGGCGTGGTGTCCGGCAGGTGAGGGGATGATGAATCTTCTGTGCCGCCGGACGATTCGGCCGCGGCGGGGGACGAATCGTCGTCGAGCTCGTCGAGGAGCACCGGCTCGTCGTCGAAGCTCGCGCGCGCGGGCTTGGGTTTCTTGGCGGCCGACTTGCGGGCCTTGGTGACCTTCGTCGAGCCGTCCGGCCCTTCGGTTTCCACCTTCGCGTGGCGGGGTGGGATGGCCAGGCGCAGGACGTCGGCGCGGGTGCCGGCGTAGCGGGCGGCGACCGCGGTCACCAGGCGCAGGATCTCGGGGGTGAGGACGCGTTCGCTGGAGACCACGCGGTCCAGGCGCACGAGGCGGCCGGTGTGGTCGGTCTTCTCGAGGCGTTCGAGGATGTAGCCGTCCACGACGCGGCCGGAGAACCGCACGCGCACGCGGACGCCCGGTTGGGCGATCTCATCCATCTCCGGGGGGACCAGATAGTCGAAGTCCCGATCGAGATGGGCCGGTTCCAGCAGCGGGAGCACCCGCGCGATGGGGCGTCCCGCCGCCGGTCCGGTGTCGGTCAATTACAGACCGGCGGCAGCGCGCAGCTTGTCCGCGCGGTCGGTGCGCTCCCAGGGCAGGTCCACGTCGGTGCGGCCGAAGTGGCCGTACGCGGCGGTGGGCGCGTAGATCGGGCGCAGCAGGTCCAGATCGCGAATGATCGCGCCCGGACGCAGGTCGAAGACCTCGGCGATAGCCGCGGAGATCTTGGACGGATCGATGCGCTCGGTGCCGAAGGTCTCCACGAACAGACCCACGGGCGCCGCCTTGCCGATGGCGTAGGCGACCTGCACCTCGACGCGCTCGGCCAGCTCGGCCGCAACGACGTTCTTGGCGACCCAGCGCATGGCGTAGGCGGCCGAGCGGTCGACCTTCGACGGATCCTTGCCGGAGAACGCGCCGCCGCCGTGGCGGGCCATGCCGCCGTAGGTGTCGACGATGATCTTGCGACCGGTCAGGCCGGCGTCACCCATCGGGCCGCCCAGCACGAACTTGCCGGTCGGGTTGACCAGCAGGCGCACGTTGGACACGTCCAGCGGGTTGGGCAGCTGCAGCTCGGACAGCACCGAGTCGACGACCTTCTCCCGGATGTCCGGGGTCAGCAGGTTGTCCAGGTCGATGTCGGCCGCGTGCTGGGTGGAGATGACCACGGTGTCCAGGCGCTTGGGGATGTCGCCCTCGTACTCGATGGTGACCTGGGTCTTGCCGTCGGGACGCAGGTACGGCAGCACGCCGGACTTGCGGACCTCGGTCAGGCGGCGCGACAGCTTGTGCGCCAGCGAGATCGGCAGCGGCATGAGCTCGGGAGTCTCGATGGTGGCGTAGCCGAACATCAGGCCCTGATCGCCCGCGCCCTGACGCGCGATGGCGTCGTCCTCGCCGCCGACGCGGGCCTCGTGCGAGGTGTCCACGCCCTGCGCGATATCGGGCGACTGCGCGCCGATCGCGACGTTCACGCCACAGGAGGCGCCGTCGAAACCCTTTGCGGAGGAGTCGTATCCGATCTCCAGGACCTTCTCGCGAACGATGGTCGGGATGTCGGCGTACGCCGAGGTGGTGACCTCACCGGCCACGTGCACCTGGCCGGTGGTCACCAGCGTCTCCACCGCGACCCGGCTGCGCGGGTCGGCCGCGAGCAAGGCGTCGAGGATGGAATCGCTGATGGCATCACAGATCTTGTCCGGATGACCCTCGGTCACGGACTCACTCGTGAATAGGCGGCTGCCAGTCGTGCGCACAGTTATTCCCTCTCCCTCAACGGGTTTCTCGTATCGGCCTGTGACGGTGGCGGCTTCGCGCCACCGCACAACCCCTTGTTTCAGACTATTACCAAACCATGGGCCACAGGGCGAGCACGCCCATATGCCCCAAGGATTGTGGCTCAGACAGTAGGCCGTCGGCGTCGACGGCCCTACCGTTCGGTGTGTCGCGGGCCGCGCCTCAGCGCAGCAGCGGGCCGAGCGCGTCGAGCACCCGGCTC
This sequence comes from Nocardia sp. NPDC055321, assembly GCF_053645575.1. NCBI lineage: Bacteria > Bacillati > Actinomycetota > Actinomycetes > Mycobacteriales > Nocardiaceae > Nocardia > Nocardia sp. NPDC055321. Next base: position 120,204 of record NZ_JBSHMS010000008.1, on the reverse strand, counting down.
GCCAGCAGCGCCTTGGAACCGTGATCGAGCGCGATCTCGGTGCCGTCGGCGCCGAGCAGCCAGCCGTCGTTGTGGTCGACCTCGAAGGCTTTGCCCTCGCCGACCGCGTTGACCACCAGCAGGTCACATCCCTTGCGCGCCAGCTTGGCTCGCGCGTGGGTCAGCACATCGGCGTGCTCGTCACCGGTCTCGGCCGCGAAGCCGACGATGGCGGTGCCCGCCAGCTGCCCCTCGCGCCGGGACTGCACCAGCCCCGCGAGGATGTCCGGGGTCTTGGCGAGCTCGATCGAGTTGGGCTCGTTGGCGCCCTTCTTGATCTTCGCCGCCGCGACGTTCACCGGCCGGAAGTCGGCGACCGCCGCGGCCATGATGACCGCGTCCGCGCCGATCGAATGCTTGTCGACCGCGACCTTCAACTGCTCGGCGGTGGTCACGTTCACCACCTCGACGGCGGCGGGCACGGCCAGCCCCGCGGTGTTGCCCGCGATGAGCGTGACCTGCGCGCCGCGCTGGGCGGCGAGCCGCGCGATGGCATACCCCTGTTTGCCGGAGCTGCGATTGCCCAGGAACCGCACGGGATCCAGCGGTTCGCGGGTACCGCCGGCCGAGACGACGACGCGCTTGCCCACGAGATCACGCGGGATGGCGTCGGCGCGCTCGAGCAGCAGGGTCGCGAATCCGAAGATCTCCTCCGGTTCGGGCAGCCGCCCGGCGCCGGTGTCGGCTCCGGTGAGCCGTCCGTGCGCGGGTTCCAGGACGATGGCCCCGTGTGCGCGCAAGGTCGCCACGTTCGCCTGCGTCGCGGGATGCTCCCACATTTCGGTGTGCATCGCGGGCGCGAACAGGATCGGACATCGGGCGGTGAGAAGTGTCGCGGTGAGCAGATCGTCCGCGCGGCCGGATGCGGCGCGCGCCATGAGATCGGCCGTCGCGGGAGCGATGACCACCAGATCGGCCTCCTGGCCGAGTCGCACGTGCGGGACCTCCGGCACATCGGCGAAAACACCGGTGTGCACGGGATGTCCGGACAGCGCCTCGAACGTGGCCTTGCCGACGAAGTTCAACGCCGACTCGGTGGGAATGACACGCACCTCGTGCCCGGTTTCGGTGAACCGGCGCACGAGGGCGCAACTCTTGTACGCGGCGATACCGCCGCCGACACCGACGATGACCCGGGTCATCGCATGCCCCGGGTGGATTGTGTCGTCACTACGCCTCCAGCGCCGTAGAGAATTGCCTTGCCTTCTGCTCTGCCGAGGGCTTATTCGCCTTCGGAGTGCTCCAGCAGGTCGGCGTGGATCTCGCGCATGGCCACCGAGAGCGGCTTCTCCTGCAGACCCGGCTCGACCAGCGGGCCGACGTATTCGAGAATGCCGTCGCCGAGCTGGTTGTAGTAATCGTTGATCTGCCGGGCCCGCTTGGCCGCGTAGATGACCAGCGCGTACTTGGACGAGGTCCGCTCCAGCAGTTCATCGATCGGCGGGTTGGTCAGGCCGATCGGAGTGTCGTAGATGGCCGCGGTCTTCAAATCCGTACTCACTAGGAAGGCTCCTGCGGGGTTGTTCGGAAGGTGGCTGGTTGTTCGAACCGAACGGCTCACTTCGAAGATGAGCCGTGGTTCTTCGAGTACTACCTCGAAATTGTGCTAACGAACAAGGATACCAACTGCTCACAGGCGGTCGTCACCTCGTCGTTCACTATGACGATGTCGAACTCGTCACAGGCCGCCAATTCGGTCTTGGCGGTTTGCAGCCTGCGCTCGATGACCTCGGGCGATTCGGTGCCTCGCGAGGTCAGCCGGGCGACCAGTTCTTCCCAGCTGGGCGGGGCCAGGAAGACCAGTTGGGCTTCCGGCATGGCCTTGCGGATCGAGCGGGCGCCTTCGAGGTCCACCTCGATCAGGACCGGGTGACCGGTCGCGAGCGCTGCGCGCACAGGTGCGGCCGGGGTTCCCGACCGCTGCAGTCCACCGTGGATGTCGGCCCATTCGAGCAGTTCGTCCGCCGCGATCATGGCGTCGAACTCCTCACGGGTGACGAATCGGTAGTCGCGACCGTCCACCTCTCCGGGCCGGGGGGCCCGGGTGGTGGCCGACACACTGAATACCAATTCGGGCAGTCGTTCGCGCACGCAGCGCACGACGGTGGACTTGCCGACGGCCGAGGGACCGACCAGGACTACCAGTCGACCCTTCCGAGTGTGTTCGACCACCCTCGGATTATTCGGCGCTGAAGTCGAACCGGGCAAGCAGCGCCTTGCGCTGCCGGTCACCGAGTCCGCGCAGGCGGCGAGTGGGAGCGATTTCCAGTTCGCTCATGATTTCGGCAGCTTTGACCTTGCCTACCTTCGGCAGAGCCTCGAGCAGAGCCGACACCTTCATCTTGCCGAGAACTTCGTCCTTCTCGGCATCAGCAAGGACCGTCTTCAGGTCGGTACCGCCACGCTTCAGGCGCTCCTTGAGCTCCGCCCGGATGCGCCGGGCGGCTGCCGCCTTCTCCAAAGCAGCAGCGCGCTGCTCGTCGGTCAGCTGGGGAAGGGCCACGGTTCCTCCGTCTCATCGTTCATTGCATGTTCTCCCGCCGGGACTAACCCGGCGGTCTCAGCGACCGTACCCACGACGCCTGGCGATTGCGAACCCACCCCCCAGGTCAGCGCGTGATTCCGGGCACGACCTCACCGAATGCACATCGCCCGGGGTCGGTTCGCACCGGGCGGCGGTTCCGGCGCGGCGGTACCACGAAAGTCCTTGTGGCCAGCGGTTTTTCGGCTCCGGAGGCCGGTTCGGGAGCCCCGGTCGGATGTCCGATTCAGACCGTGACCGACCTGTAATCATCCGACCTGGAACTTTCTCGATTTTCTCGGCGTGTCGCGCGATTAAGCACCGCGTGTCGCGCATCACCCCGGACATTCGAACACGATTCGAACACTCGATTCCGCCGCAGGTAGGACCGGGGAACGGCGATGCGGGGGCATGTTGACCGGCCTGGAGCCCCCACAGACGGGTGAAACCTCACCGAAACGACTTCCCGGGCGTTTCACCCATTCAGCGGCTCCAGACGGGCGATCAGGGCGGATATCCGGCCGGGCCGGACGGGCTCGGCTCGGCGACGCGGTCCGATGGACCGCACGCAAAAGCCCGCCCGCGCGTCGAGGTCGACGCGCGGGCGGGCCGGTGTTCACGCGGTTCAGTGCTGCAGGAAGGCGAACTCCTGCGCGAAGCGGTGCACCTGATCCTTCAGGGCCGAGACCGACGGGCCGGCCTTCAGCACCTCGCGCGAGACGTTGGGCAGCACCGCACCCAGATCCCGTTCGGGGACCAGGGCGCGGATCGACTCCGCTCCCCCGCCCTGCGCGCCGACGCCGGGCATCAGGATGGGGCCGTTGAGCTCGCTCAGGTCGGGTGCGACCGTCAGGGTCGCGCCGACAACCACACCGGCGGAACCGAATTCGGCTCCGGCGTTCTGCGTGGCGGCGTCGTCGACCATGCGCTGGGCGATCGTGCGGCCGTCGGGCCCGGTGATCGTCTGCAGTTCCGCCGCTTCCGGATTGGAGGTGGCGGCCAGCACGAACACGCCGCGGCCGTTGGCCCGCGCCAGGTCCAGAGCCGGTGCCAGGGAACCGAATCCGAGGTACGGCGAGACCGTGACCGCGTCGGCGGCGAGCGGGCCGTCGCCGAGCCAGGCGTGCGCGTAGGCGTCCATGGTGGAGCCGATGTCGCCGCGCTTGGCGTCGGCGAGCACCAGCGTGCCCGCCGCCCGCAGCACCGAGATCGTGTTCTCCAGCACCGCGATTCCGGCCGAACCGTAGGTCTCGAAGAACGCCACCTGCGGTTTGACCAGGGCCACCCGGCCGACGAACGCCTCGACGCAGATCTCGGCGAACGCCTCCAGGCCGTCGGCGTCCTCGCTCAGGCCCCAGGACCGCAGCAGCGGCGGATGCGGGTCGATACCGACACAGACGGGTCCGTGCTCGCGCATCGCATCCCGCAGCCGCACACCGAAACTCGTCACGCGATCAGCCCCGGAGGGTGGCGTGGAGTTCCTGCAGGGACCGCACGCCGATGCCGCCGTTGATGGTGGCCTCGATGCCCTGCACGGCCGCGGCCGCGCCCTGGACCGTGGTGATGCACGGGATGTTCGCGCTCACCGCGGCGGTACGGATCTCGTAGCCGTCGACGCGCGGGCCGTTGTTGCCGTACGGGGTGTTGAAGACGATGTCGACCTCCCCGTCCTTGATCATGTCCACGATGCTGGCCTGATCCTCGGACGCCGCGTCGGAGTGCTTGCGCACCACCTCGCACGGAATACCGTTGCGGCGCAGCATCTCCGCGGTGCCCTCGGTGGCCAGGATGCGGAACCCGAGGTCGTGCAGGCGCTTGACCGGGAACACCATGGCCCGCTTGTCGCGGTTGGCGATCGAGACGAAGGCCGAGCCCTCGGTCGGCAGCGAACCGTAGGAGGCGGTCTGGCTCTTGGCGAAGGCGGTGCCGAAATCGGCGTCGATGCCCATGACCTCGCCGGTGGACTTCATCTCCGGCGAGAGCAGCGAGTCGATGCCGGTGCCGTCGGGCCGCTTGAAGCGGTGGAACGGCAGCACGGCCTCCTTCACCGCGACCGGGGCGTCGATCGGCGCGTAGCCGCCGTCGCCCTCGGCCGGGAGCAGGCCCTCCTTGCGGAGCTCGGCGATGGTGGCGCCCAGCGCGATCCGCGCCGCGGCCTTCGCGAGCGGCACCGCGGTGGCCTTGGACACGAACGGCACGGTACGGCTGGCGCGCGGGTTGGCCTCGAGGACGTAGAGCACGTCGTCCTTGAGCGCGTACTGCACGTTCAGCAGCCCCTTGACCCCGATGCCCTTGGCCAGCGCCACGGTGGAGCGGCGCACGGCCTCGATGTCGCTGCGGCCCAGGGTGATCGGGGGCAGGGCGCACGCGGAGTCGCCGGAGTGGATGCCGGCCTCCTCGATGTGCTCCATGACCCCGCCCAGGTACACCTCGTCGCCGTCGCACAGGGCGTCGACGTCGATCTCGATGGCGTCCTCCAGGAACCGGTCGATCAGCACCGGGCGATCGGGGCTGATGTCGGTGGCCCGGGAGATGTAGCCCTCGAGGGTGGCCTCGTCGTACACGATCTCCATGCCGCGTCCGCCCAGCACGTAGGACGGGCGCACCAGCACCGGGTAGCCGATCGACGCGGCGATCTTCTTGGCGGCCGGGAAGGTGGTGGCGGTGCCGTACTTCGGCGCCGGAAGACCCGCCGCGACAAGGACATCGCCGAACTCGGCGCGGTCCTCGGCCAGGTCGATGGCGGCCGCGGAGGTGCCGACCACGGGCACGCCCGCGTCGGTCAGGCGCTGCGCCAGGCCCAGCGGGGTCTGTCCGCCCAGCTGGCAGATGACGCCCGCGACGGTGCCGGACTCGGTTTCGGCGTGGTAGACCTCGAGGACGTCCTCGAAGGTCAGCGGCTCGAAGTAGAGGCGGTCGGCGGTGTCGTAGTCCGTCGAGACGGTCTCGGGGTTGCAGTTGACCATGACGGTCTCGAAGCCGGCGGCCGAGAGCGTCTGTGCCGCATGCACACACGAGTAGTCGAACTCGATGCCCTGGCCGATGCGGTTCGGGCCCGAACCCAGGATCAGCACCTTCTCGCGCTCACGCTGCGGCGCGACCTCGGACTCCGCGGCGGGATCGAGCTCGTAGGCCGAGTAGTGGTACGGGGTCTTGGCCTCGAACTCGGCAGCGCAGGTGTCGACGGTCTTGAAGACCGGGCGGATGTGCAGCCGGTGCCGCAGCGCGCGCACGCCGTCCTCACCCGCGAGTTCCGGTCGGAGCGCGGCGATCTGGCGATCGGACAGGCCGTAGTGCTTGGCGGTGCGCAGCAACGGCTCGTCCAGCACGGCGGCGTCCAGGATCTCCTGGCGCAGCTCGACCAGCGCGGCGACCTCGGCCACGAACCACGGGTCGATGCCCGAGGCCTTGGCGGTGTCCTCGATGCTCGCGCCCAGGCGCAGCGCCCGCTCCACCTGGTAGATGCGGCCCTCGGTGGGGGTGCGCAGATCCTCGAGGATGGCCTCGACGTCGGTCCACTCGCCGTCGGGCTGGGTCCAGAAGCCCACGGCCTTGGTCTCGAGCGAGCGCAGCACCTTGCCCAGGGCCTCGGAGAAGTTGCGGCCCATGGACATCGCCTCGCCGACCGACTTCATGGTGGTGGTCAGCGTCGGGTCGGCGCCCGGGAACTTCTCGAACGCGAAGCGCGGGGCCTTGACCACGACGTAGTCGAGCGTGGGCTCGAAGCAGGCCGGGGTCTCCTTGGTGATGTCGTTGACGATCTCGTCCAGGGTGTAGCCGATGGCCAGCTTGGCGGCGATCTTGGCGATCGGGAATCCCGTTGCCTTGGAAGCCAATGCGGACGAGCGCGAGACGCGCGGGTTCATCTCGATGACGATCAGGCGGCCGTCGGCGGGGTCCACCGCGAACTGGATGTTGCAGCCGCCGGTGTCGACGCCGACCTCGCGCAGGATGTCGATGCCCAGGTCGCGCATCTTCTGGTACTCGCGGTCGGTGAGGGTCATGGCCGGGGCGACGGTGACCGAGTCACCGGTGTGCACGCCCATCGGGTCCACGTTCTCGATCGAGCAGACGATGACCACGTTGTCGTTGCGGTCACGCATGAGCTCGAGCTCGAATTCCTTCCAGCCCAGGATGGATTCCTCGATGAGCACGTTCGCGGTCGGCGAGGCGGCCAGGCCGCCGCCGGCGATGCGATCGAGATCCTCGTCGTTGTAGGCCATGCCCGAGCCGAGGCCACCCATGGTGAAGGAAGGGCGCACGACGACCGGGAAGCCCAGCTCGCGCACGGTCTCGCGGACCTCGTCCATGGTGTAGCAGACCTTGGAGCGGGCGCTCTCGCCGCCGACCTTGGCGACGATGTCCTTGAACTTCTGCCGGTCCTCGCCGCGCTGGATGGCCTCGAAGTCCGCGCCGATGAGCTCGACGTTGTACTTCTCCAGGATGCCGTTCTCGTGCAGGTCGACCGCGCAGTTCAGCGCGGTCTGCCCGCCCAGGGTCGCCAGGATCGCGTCGGGGCGCTCCTTGGCGATGACCTTCTCCACGTACTGCCAGGTGATCGGCTCGACATAGGTGGCGTCGGCGAACTCCGGGTCGGTCATGATCGTGGCCGGGTTGGAGTTGACCAGCGAAACCCGCAGGCCCTCCGAGCGCAGCACGCGGCACGCCTGGGTGCCGGAATAGTCGAACTCACAGGCCTGGCCGATGACGATCGGGCCCGAGCCGATCACCAGGATGTGCTCGAGGTCGGTACGGCGTGGCATCAGGCACCTTCCATCAGGGCGGAGAAACGATCGAACAGGTAGGCGGCGTCGTGCGGTCCGGCGGCGGCCTCGGGGTGGTACTGCACCGAGAAGGCGCGGCCGCTGACCAGCTGAACACCTTCCACGACACCGTCATTGGCGCATACGTGGGAGACCTCGGCCTTGCCGAACGGGGTGTCGAACACCTCGCCGCGCTCGCCCTCGAGGGCGAAGCCGTGGTTCTGGGCGGTGATCGAGATGCGCCCGGTGTGGTGCTCGATGACCGGGATGTTGATGCCGCGGTGACCGAACTTCATCTTGTAGGTCTTGCGCCCCAGGGCGCGGCCCAGGATCTGGTTGCCGAAGCAGATGCCGAACAGCGGGATGTCGGCCTGCAGCACCTGCTGGGTCAGCGCGACCGCGCCGTCGGCGGTGGCCGGGTCGCCGGGACCGTTCGACAGGAACACCCCGTTGGGGTTCAGTTCCTTGATCTGGTCGAAGGTGACGTTCGAGGGCACCACGTGCACCCGCATGCCGCGCTCGGCGAACATGCGCGGGGTGTTGGACTTGATGCCGAGGTCGACCGCGACGACGGTGAAGCGGTGTTCGCCGACCGGCTCGATGGTGTACATCTCGTCGGTGGAGACCTCACCGGCCAGGTCCGCGCCCAGCATGGAGGGCTGGTTGTTGACCCGGGCGAGCAGCTCCTCGTAGTCGGCCAGGGCGCTGCCGGAGAAGACGCCGGCCTTCATGGAACCGCGGGTGCGCAGGTGCCGCACCAGGGCCCGGGTGTCGATGCCCGCGATGCCGACGATGTTCTGGTTCTCCAGCTCTTCCTGGAGGGTGCGCTTGGAACGCCAGTTGGAGGCGCGGCGCGCGGGGTCGCGCACGGCGTACCCGGCGACCCAGATCCTGCTCGACTCGTCGTCCTCGTCGTTCCAGCCGGTGTTACCGATCTGCGGGGCGGTGGCCACCACGATCTGCTTGGCGTAGCTGGGGTCGGTGAGGGTCTCCTGGTAGCCGGTCATCGCGGTGCAGAACACCGCCTCGCCCAGGGTCTGTCCGGCCGCGCCGAAGGTCGTCCCGCGGAACACGCGACCATCCTCGAGCACCATCACCGCGGTATCGCCGCTGCTCATGCCTCGTCTCCCGTCTTCGTAGATGTCTTCGCCCCGGTCCAGGCCGGGTACACGGTCTTGTCATCGCCCCGGAAACCGGTATCCACCTCGGTTCCGGTCGGCAGCGTCCAGCGGATCACCAGCACGCCGCCTTCGGTCATCACCTTGCCCGCGTGCCCGCGCTCGGTGCGCACGGCGGTGATGGACTCCTCGGGAATCCAGATGGTCCCCGCGCCCGATCGCTCGAGCAGGATGCCGCGTTCGAACCTGGTCATCTCCGCGGTTGCCCGGAATCCCAGGTCGCCCACCGTGATTCGCTGAATCCAGCTGGGCGAGAGGGTGCTGCCCAGGTAGAGGCCGGTGGTCGGCTCCAGCAGTTGCGCGCCGCAGTCCGCGGGCACGGGCGGCAGTTCGCCGATCGAGGCCGCCTGCTTCTTGGCCCGGCCGGTCCAGGCCCAGTACATGAGCCCGATTCCGGCGACGAAGGCCACCAGCAGCAACACGACCTGCACGGTTCGATCCATTACGGTTCTCCTCGGTTCCCCACCCGCCGGTCTCCACCGGCGAAGACCACATCGGCGCCGCGCGCGGCGCTCGCGACCCCGTCGCGCGAGGTGATCCGGCCGCGCAGGAAGGTGGCGGTCACCTTCGCGGGCAGGGTCATCTCGTCGAAGGGGGTGTTGTGGGCGATGCTGGCGAGTTCCTTCGCGCGCACCGTCCACTCGGTGTTCGGGTCGATCAGCGTCAGGTTCGCCGGTTCGCCGACCGCGATCGGGCGGCCCTGATCGTCCAGGCCCACGATGCGGGCCGGGTTCTCGCTCATGACGCGGGCGACACCGCGCCAGTCGAGCAGGCCGGTCTCGACCATGGTGCGCACGATGATCGACAGCGCGGTCTCGAGGCCGAGCATGCCGGGGCGGGCGGCCGCGAACTCGCAGCACTTGTCCTGTTCGGCGTGCGGGGCGTGGTCGGTGGCGACGCAGTCGATGACGCCCTCGGCCAGCGCCTGGCGCAGGGCGGCCACGTCGGAGGTCTCGCGCAGCGGCGGGTTGACCCGGTTCACCGCGTCGTAGGTCTCCAGGCGCGAGTCGTCCAGCAGCAGGTGGTGCGGGGTGACCTCGGCGGTGATCGAAATGCCCTGGGACTTGGCCCATTTCAGCAGTTCGACGGTACCGGCGGTGGAGGCGTGGCAGATGTGCACGCGGGCGCCGGCGTCGCGGGCCAGCAGCGCGTCGCGGGCCACGATGGACTCCTCGGCGGCGCGCGGCCAGCCGGCCAGGCCCAGGCGGGCGGCGTTCGGGCCCTCGTGCGCGACCGCGCCCTTGGTCAGGCGGGGCTCCTCGGCGTGCTGGGCGATGAGCACGCCCAGGGAGTTCGAGTACTCCAGCGCGCGGCGCATGATCAGCGGGTCGTAGACGCAGTGGCCGTCGTCGGAGAACATGCGCACGTTGCCGATTCCCGCGGCCATGGTGCCCATCTCGGCGAGCTGCTTGCCCTCGAGGCCGACGGTGACCGCGCCGACCGGGTGCACGTCGACCAGGCCGACCTCCTGCCCGCGCCGCCACACGTGGTCGGTGATGACCGAGGAGTCGGCGACCGGGCTGGTGTTGGCCATGGCGAACACCGCGGTGTAGCCGCCGATCGCCGCGGCGGCGGAACCGGTTTCGATGGTCTCGGTGTCCTCGCGGCCCGGCTCGCGCAGGTGCGTGTGCAGGTCGATGAAGCCCGGGAGCAGGAATTGCCCGGCGCCGTCGATGATCTCGGCGTCGCCGGCGCTCAGGCCCGGGCCGATCTCGCGGATCTCACCGTCGGCGAGCAGCACGTCGACCGCGTCGCCTTCGCCGTAGAGAAGGACGTTCTTGATCAGGACGCTGTTGCTCATGCCACCACCTCGTCGGTTCCGACCAGCAGGCGGAACAGCACCGCCATGCGCATATGGACTCCGTTGTTGACCTGTTGCAGCACAGCCGCTTTGGAAGAATCGGCGACGGCCGACGCGATTTCCATGCCGCGCAGCATGGGGCCCGGGTGCAGCACCACGGCGTGCTCGTCGAGCAGGCCGAGGCGGCGCTCGCTGAGGCCGTAGTTGATCGAGTACTCGCGCGCCGACGGGAAGAAGCCGCCGTTCATGCGCTCGGCCTGCACGCGCAGCATCATGACCGCGTCCGCGCCGGGCAGTTCCGCGTCCAGGGAGTGCGAGACGCGCACCGGCCAGGCCTCCACGCCGACCGGCAGCAGGGTGCGCGGGGCGACCAGCACCACCTCGGCGCCGAGGGTGGCCAGCAGGAAGGCGTTCGAGCGGGCGACCCGGCTGTGCAGGATGTCCCCGACCAGCACGACCCGCTTGCCGTCCAGGTCGCCGAGGCGCTGGCGCAGGGTCAGCGCGTCGAGCAGGGCCTGGGTGGGGTGCTCGTGGGTGCCGTCGCCGGCGTTGATGATGGCGGGGCCGGGGCCGGCGAAACCGCCGCTGCCGTCCTGCATCTGGGCGAACCAGCGCGCGATCTGATGCGCGGCGCCCGAGGCCGGATGGCGCACGATGAGCGCGTCCGCGCCCGCCGCGTGCAGGGTCAGCGCGGTGTCGCGCAGGGACTCGCCCTTGGAGTTCGAGGACGAGCTGGAGCTGACGTTGATGACGTCCGCGCTCATCCACTTGCCCGCGACCTCGAAGGAAACCCTGGTGCGCGTGGAGTTCTCGAAGAACACGGTCATGACCGTGCGCCCGCGCAGGGTCGGCAGCTTCTTGACCTCGCGGCCCAGCAGCGCCTGTTCGAAGCGCTCGGCGTCATCGAGCAGCGCGGTGGCGTTCGCGCGGTCCAGATCGGTGACCGAGAGCAGATGCTTCACTTGTCCCCCTCCTGATGACGCAGGTACACACCGTCGCGGCCGTCGTGCTCGCGCAGCAGCACCGAGATGTCCTCCGAGCGGGAGGTCGGCACGTTCTTGCCGACGTAGTCGGCGCGGATGGGCAGTTCGCGGTGGCCGCGGTCGATGAGGACCGCCAGCTGTACGGCGCGGGGGCGGCCCAGATCGCGCAGGCCGTCCAGGGCCGAGCGCACGGTACGGCCGGAGAAGAGCACGTCGTCGACGAGTACGACCAGCGCGTCCTCGACCCCGCCCTCGGGCACCGAGGTGCGCTCGAGCGGGCGATGCGGGCGCGAGCGCAGGTCGTCGCGGTAGAGGGTGATGTCCAGGGAGCCGACCGCGGGGCGCACACCGGAGAACTCTTCGATGCGATTGGCCAGCCGGGTGGCGAGAGTGGTTCCGCGCGTGGGGATTCCGACCAGGACGACGCGGGCGTGCCGGGCGTCTCCGGAATCCAGGGCGGTCTTCTCGATGATCTGGTGCGCCATCCGCGCGATGGTGCGGCCGACATCGGAATCGGAAAGCAGTTCGCGACCGGCGTCGACCTGTTCGGGGTCGTGCCGCTGCGAGTGTTGCTGCTCAGCGCTCGACTTGGGCGCCCGGTCTTCGGGCACAGCCATGCCGACCTCCTTCTCCGCCTCACCGGACGGTCCGTTAAAGGATGTCTTTTCGGGTTTGGAGCCTAGCAGCGGCGGCGAACGCGGCGGGCACCGCACCCCTGTGGCAACCGGGCGTTCGCGGCGGTGACGCGGGGTGCCCGGAACGCCGGTTCCGTAGAGTGCCCGGTTCGACGGGAATGGGCAGTACAGCGGCCGGCACCTGCGGATTCTTCACCGCGGATCCTCGCAACCCAGGGGTGCGAACAGCAATCTCGCAGCAATGAATGAGACCGATGAGTTTGCATCGATCGCCGCCCGCACTTCGCAGGCTGGGAGGAACATCACAGCGAACAGAGCGCTGATCTGCGGGTCTTGCCGAGGCGGTCGAGATCACACGCGGTTTGCTCACGCCATCGCCGCGCCTAGCGCGCCGCGCCGCGCACACCCCCGGCGACACGGACATTCCCGGCTACTGACCGGTCTTCATACACCGTAAACCAGACGTGTGCGATGCTCGGGGTGTGAGCAACGAAGCTGATTTCACCGAGCCGGCCCGCGTCACCTTCCGCGGCCACGGCGGCATCGACCTCGCGGGCGACTCCTGGGGACCCCAGGACGGACCGCTCGTGGTGTTCCTGCACGGGGGCGGGCAGACCCGGCATTCCTGGAAGGACTCCGGGCTGGCGCTGGCGAAGGCCGGCATGCACGCGGTGCTGCTGGACGCGCGCGGGCACGGTGACAGCGACTGGTCGCCCGATGGTGACTACCGCCGCGACGCCATGGTCCAGGATCTGATGTCGGTGCTCGAGCAGCTGGGCAAGCCCGCGTTCGTGGTGGGCGCGAGCATGGGCGGGCTGACCGGCCTGCTGGCCACGGTCCACCCGCGCCACGAACTCATCACCGGTCTGGTGCTGGTGGATGTGGTGCCGCGCCCCGAGCGCAAGGGCGTGGAGCGGGTCCTGAACTTCCTCAGCGGCAACCCCGAGGGTTTCGCCACCCTCGACGAGGCCGCGGACGCCGTCGCCGCCTACCTCCCCCACCGCCGCCGCCCCCGCAGCCCCGAGGGCCTGCTGCGCAACCTGCGTCAGCGCGCGGACGGCCGCTGGTACTGGCACTGGGATCCGGCGATGATGTCCGGCAGCGGCGAGGACATCGACCTGCACTCCGAGGTCCTCGAGGATGCGGCCCGCCGCCTGACGATCCCGGTCCTGCTGGTCCGCGGCGCCCTCTCCGACGTGGTGAGCGAGACCGGCGTGGCCGCGTTCCGCGCCCTGGTCCCCGCCGCCGACTACGTGGAGATAGGCGCCGCCGCCCACACCGCCGCCAGCGATGCGAACGACGAGTTCACCGATGCGGTAGTCGATTTCGTGCGGGCCAAGTCCCTGCTGAACTAGGTCCCGCGCCCCGCGGCGACTACTCTGCGGGCCGTGAGCGTGCGCGCGAAGATCTGCGGAATCCGATCCGAGTCGGACCTCACCATCGCGGTCGCCGCGGGTGCCGACGCCGTGGGCTTCATCTGCGGCGTCACCCACCTCAGCGAGGACGCGCTCACCTCCGAGCAGGCACGCGCACTGGTCCGCCGGACTCCCCCGTTCGTGACGCGGACCCTGGTCACCCATCTCGAGGATCCGGCCGAGATCCTGTCGCTCGCGGACGATCTGGGTGTCGACGCCGTTCAGGTGCACGGCCTGGTCTCCGACGACACGGTCCGCCGAGTCCGCGCCGGCGCGCGGGGACGCGCCGTTCTCCGAGCCGTTCACGTCACCGGTCCCGAGGCCGTCGACACGGCGGCTCGGATCGCCGCGGACTGCGATGGCATCCTGCTCGATTCGCGCACCGGCGACCGGCTCGGCGGCACCGGCCTGGTTCACGACTGGTCCATCAGCGCGGCCATCGTCCGGGCACTCGCGGGGTCCGGTTGCCGGGTGATCCTGGCGGGAGGGCTCGATCCCGGCAATCTGACTGCGGCGATCCGGGCGGTACGCCCCTTCGCCGTCGATGTGAACACAGGCGTCGAATCACCCGGCGGCGACAAATCTTTCGACGCGTGCGCGCGATTCGTCTCGCTGGCTCACGAGACCGACCAGGACATAGCACCATGAATCTTCCCGCGGTCGCGCGCGCCTGGACTTGATCACCGGTCGAATTCCACGGAGATCCGTGTGGCGAGGGCGGCGACGTCCACGGGAACGGTCGTGTCGACCTCGATCACCGGGGTCAGGGACAGGGGTTCGGGGGCTCGAGACCAGAGGGGCCAGTCGGTGTGTAGGCGGTCGGCATCCCTGTGGATCGCGGCGCGAATTCTGGTGGTGTAGCGGGCTTTCGCTACCTCGGGTGGGACCGCGCACCAGATTTCGGCGGTGTGGGTGGCGGCTACGCGGGCGATGCCGGCCTTCGCGTGTGAGCGGTCGCGGGGAGCGAACCACCACGAGTCGAGTACGACCGTGCGCGGGGCGGACGCGGCCAGGGCCCACGCGGTGTCCATCGCGATGCCGCCGAGGCCGGAGAACGCCGACTCGTCTTCCACGCAGGTGGCCAGTGACTCCTTGATCGCGTCCTTGGACAGCAGTTCCGCGCGCAGCAGTGGTGCCAGCGCACGCGCCAGGGTCGACTTGCCGGAGCCGGGTAGGCCGTTGACCAGTATCAGGAGTTTGCTCACGGGGGAATCCTCGCCGGAGCGGGCGGGCGACGGGGCGGATCAGACCCGGGGCAGGGTCGTGTTCAGGGACTCCAGGTACAGGTGGGTGTCGGTCGCTTGGATCTTCAGTTCGTAGATCTGCTGGTTGTTCAGGTGGGTGCGGAGGTAGTCGGACAGCTCGGAATTCTCGGGGGTCCAGGGGGCGGCGGGGCGGAAGTCGAGGGCGCTTTCGAGGCCTCGGGGGGTCGCGTCCAGGCCGGGGGTGCGTGGGAGGAGGCGGAGCTCGTCGGTCGTGTACAGGCGCAGGGGGTAGGTGCGGTTCGTGGGGGAGGTCAGGGTCGCGGGGTGTTCGGTTTGGGCCCAATCGAAGTGGTCGAGGGTCAGGGTCCAGCCGGCGGGCAGGGGGCCGCGGAAGGACAGGGCGCTCTCGGGAGCCAGGGTCAGGGCGGACTGATCGGTGTGCGGGTCGGCGGGCAGGAGGGCCTGTTGCAGGGGGTGATCGGTGGGGGTGAAGGACCAGGAATCGGCGTACAGGGGCTTGGACCAGAAGCCGGTGCGGCCGCCGGACCTGCCTTCCACCACCAGGATTCGATCCTCGACGGCGGGCCCGCTGTCGTGGATGGACAGCCGCGAGGTGATCTCGCCGGGGACCTTGGGCTGATGCCGCCAGTCCGCGGCGGGCAGCGCGATGGCGGCATACCGCGGGTCGAGGCGTTCGAGGAGCTGATTCGGCGCGGAAGGCTTGTCGCCCTGCGGTTGCCAGGTGTACCGGCCCGGAATATGGTTCGCCCCGGCGAGATCCAGATCGTATTCGCGGGTGTAGATGTCCCCGTGGCGATTCATGACCACCGTGACCGACCCGGACACCGACAGGGATTCACCGATGAACCGCCCGCCCACGGGCCCGCCGATCTCGTAGCTGAGATCGGCCGGGAGCCAGGGGTCCTGGTAGGTGATGCGCGATCCGTCCCCGGTCAGGCTGACGATCTGCACCAGCCCCGCGGTCAGCGGATGGGTGTATCCCTGGGCGTCACGGAAGCTCGTGGACATGCGATGACTCAGCGCCCACCGGTTCGAGGAGATCGAATCCGATTCCGCGCCCGGAATCTTCATCCCCGGCCACAGCCAGATCGGCCCGCCGTAGGAGTGCGTCCAGTTCCACAGCAGCGGCCCGGACAGCAGATTGTCCAGGGAATAGATCCAGCCCCGCGCGTCGATGGCGACGAGCATGTTCGCGTTCAGCGAGATCGCCTCGATCCGGCCGGCGAGGCAGCCGGGGGTCGGCACCGTGCGCCACGGATCGTCCGAGCCGCGCGGTCGCACGTACAGCGCGCCCGACCGCAACACCATCTCGACGTAGTCGTTGAATCCCTGCGTGTAGTCCCGGAATTCGACCGCGGGCGGGAAGCTCACGTCCCCCGGAGCGAGCGCGAGCGTATCGAATTGCGCGAGCCCGCCGGGCGTGGGCAGCGGCAGGAACAACCCCGGCAGCGGCGGCAGGATCTGCAGCGTCCCGATCGCGGGCACACAGTCGAGCGGCGCGTCCGCGGCGGCCGGCGGCGCACCGGCGACCCCGGTCGCGGCACAGGCGGCGACGATCAGCAGCGACGTGCGTACCGAGTGACCCATCATGCGGTTCCCGACTCCGATCGACTGTTCACCCCCCGGGCGCACCGCGCGCCCGCCGGAGCCTATCCCCGCCGCCTACGCGATTGCGCTCAGCGACACAGCCGCGAACCACCCTCGAACAGTTGTTCGATGTCTGCTACGTTGATGCCATGTCGATGCCGCTGCAGGGTTCCCTGCTCGATGGATTCGGGGAGGTGGGCGTGAGCGCCCTGACGGGCGTGCGCCGCACCGAACTGACCGCCGGGGCCTGGGTGGACGTGCTGCCCGGCTGGCTCACCGGCGCCGATCAGCTGTTCGAGCACCTGGCCGCGGCGGTGCCGTGGCGCACCGACCGGCGCACCATGTACGACCGCGTGGTCGATGTCCCCCGACTGCTGTTCTCCTACCGCGAGGGCGAGCCGCTCCCGGATCCGGTGCTGGTCGAGGCCAGGCAGGCGTTGAGCGCGCACTACCGGGACGAGCTCGGTGAGCCGTTCGTCTCGGCCGGCCTGTGCTACTACCGCGACGGCAACGACAGCGTGGCCTGGCACGGCGACACCATCGGGCGCGGGGCCACCGACGACACCATGGTGGCGATCGTGTCGGTGGGCGCTGCCCGCGCCCTGGCCCTGCGCCCGCGCGGCGGCGGCGAGAGCCTGCGCTTCGCCCTGGGCCACGGCGATCTGGTGGTCATGGGCGGCAGCTGTCAGCGCACGTGGGAGCACGCGATCCCGAAGACGCGCCGCGCCGTCGGCCCCCGGATCAGCATCCAGTTCCGCGCCCGCGGCGTGTGGTGAGTGCCCCGCGCATCCCCTGCCGATCACCCGTTCGCCGAGAGGCGAACACGGGAATGAACCCCGCCGCCACGCGGTTGCCCCGCATCGCGACAGTCGATACGCGATGCGAGGAGTGATGTGCGATGGCAACTTTCGAGCTCGGTGGCGATCTACCGGTGGCCCGGATCGGCTACGGCGCCATGCGATTGGCGGCCGCTCCCGAACCCGGATTCGACGCGGGCATGGGCCATATCTGGCGCGCCCCGCGAGATCGTGACGCGGCGATAGCGGTCCTGCGCCGCGCCGCCCAACTGGGAATCACCCTGTTCGACACCGCGGATTCCTATGCCCTCGGCGAGAACGAGGAGCTGGTCGCCGAAGCCCTGCACCCCTATCGCGACGAGGTGGTGATCGCGACCAAGGTCGGGGTGGCCCGCCCGTCGCCGACCGAATGGGTACCGGTCGGGCATCCGGCGTATCTGCGCCAGCAGGCCGAATTGAGCCTGCGGCGACTGCGGGTGGACCGCATCGATCTGCTGCAGCTGCATCGCGTGGATCCCACGGTGCCGCTATCGGATCAGATCGGCGCGCTGAAGCAACTGGTCGATGACGGCAAGGTCCGGCACATCGGCCTGTCCGAGGTCTCGGTCGAGCAGCTGCGCGAAGCGGCGGACATCACCCCCATCGCCGGCGTGCAGAACCTGTACAACCTGGGTGCGCGCCAGCACGAGGACGTCGTGGATTACGCAGCGGCACAGGGCATCGCGTTCATTCCGTTCTTCCCGGTGGCCGGTGGATCACACGCCGGCGCGGACAGCCCGCTGGCGGCGGTGGCCGCCGAGGTCGGCGCGACGCCGGCGCAGACCGCACTGGCCTGGCTGCTGCACCGCTCCCCCACCATCCTGCCGATTCCGGGCACCACCTCGATCGCGCACCTCGAGGAGAACACCGCCGCCGCCGAGGTTCGGCTCTCCGCGGACCAGTTCGAGCGCCTGTCCGAGGTGGGCGCGGCGGCGGTACCCGCGTAACCATCCCGCTGCGAACGGATTTCGCGCGCACCCGCGCTCAGGGCCGGCGCGCGAACTCCGGCGCGTGCTCGGGCAGCACACCGCGCGCCACCAGGAACGGCGGCACGCTCCGCAGCACGGGAATGCGCCGGAACACCCGCAGGGCCGGATTCGCGCGCTCGGCGTTCGAGACGTTGAGCTCCCCGCGCACGGCCGGGCCGATGATCCGGGCGTGCGCGGTGCGCTGCATGGCCTGGGTCAGGACGGTCGGCAACCAGCGGCGGCGTTGCACCCGGGCCAGATCCGCGGGCCGCACCCGGCGGGCGAGCAGCTGCGGCGCGAGGATGCGCGCCGCCGCCACCGCGTCCTGGACCGCCAGGTTGATCCCGACCCCGCCGACCGGCGACATGGCGTGGGCCGCGTCGCCGATGCAGAGCAGGCCGTCGGTGTACCAGCGGTCCAGCCGATCCAGTTGCACGTCCAGCAGTTTCACCTGGTTCCAGTCGCGCACGGCGTCGACCCGGTCGAGCAGCCACGGCACGACCGCCGCCATATCGCGCAGGATCTCCCCCACCGGCCGTTCCCGCAGTCGCGCGTCGGCGCCCTTGGCCAGCAGTACCGCGCACTGCCAGTAGTCGCCGCGATCGAGCATGATGGCGACGCGGTCGGCGGTCAGCACCGGTACCGCGCCCGCCGGGTCGACCCCGGTGCGCGGTATCGAGAACCACCACACGTCGAACGGTGTGGCCCAGCGCCGCGAACCGAGTCCGGCCGCCGCGCGCAGCACCGAGGTACGGCCGTCGCAGGCCACCACCAGATCGGCTCGAATCTCGCCGGCCGCACCGTCTTTCGTGCAGTAGCGGACACCGGCGATCCGGCCGTTCTCCCGCAGCGGCGCGGTGACCTCGGTGTCCATCCGGAGCCGGAAGGTGGGTTCGCGATCCCCTGCGCGGGCGATCAGATCCAGCAGATCCCACTGCGGCACCATGGCGATGTAGTTGTACCGCCCCGGGATGCGGTCGAAGGTCGCCACGGTCTGCATCGACCCGCCGATGGGCAGCTGCACCGAATTCATGCGCCGCTGCGGCAGTTTGGCGAATTCGTCCATGAGCCCGAGCTCGTCGAGCAGCTCGAGCGTCGTGGGATGCACGGTGTCGCCGCGAAAGTCCCGCAGGAAGTCGCCGTGTTTCTCGAGCACGGTGACCTCGACCCCGGCCCGGGCGAGCAGCAGCCCGAGGATCATGCCCGCCGGACCGCCGCCGGCGACGAGACAGGTCGTTTCTTCCATCGGGCAACCTCCCGGGCGACAACCAGGTTTCGGTCAGTGTCGATGGTAGGCCGAATCCCCCGGGCGACACGGCGGTTCGACGACCTCGCGCGACGATGACCGCGATTCACCGGCCGACCGCCGGGGGAACGAGGGCGGGAACAGCTCGTCGGCGGTGCGGCGCAGGTAGTCCCGTTCGGAATACGCCGCGCGCATGCGGTCGAACAACCCTTGCGCGCGCCGCGTCATCGCGGGCAGATCGACCCCGGGAATCGCGCCGTCGCGCAGGACCGTGCGCCCGGCCACCATCGCGAACCGAGCGGACCGAGCGGTGCCGTTCATGCACAGCGTGCGTACGGGATCGTCGTGGACGCCGTCGCGCGGGTCGTCCAGGCCGAAGGCCACCAGGTCCGCGGTGGCGCCGGGCTCGATCCGGCCCAGGTCGCCGCGGCCGAGCGCGTCCGCTCCGCCGAGCGTGGCCGCGGTGAGGTAGTCGCCGTAGGTGGCCGCGTCGGTGCGGTGGGCCAGGATCTTGGCGATGGTGACCCCGATGTCGATGCCGCGCACCAGATCCGGCGGGAACGAATCGGTGCCCAGCGCCAGGGCGACACCGGCCGCCCGGTAGCGCCCGAAGCTGTGCAGCGCCGCGCCGTGCCGGGCGAGGGTGAGCGGACAGTGGACGATCGTCGCGCCGGACGCGGCGAGCGTCGCGACATCCGAGTCCGCTTCGGAGTCGACGTACGGGCTGGCGTCGATATAGATCCCGTGCGGGATGAGCAGTGTCGGCCCGAGGAGCCCGGTGCGCCGCAGCACCTCCAGCGGCGGTGCGCCGAACCTGTCGAGGATCAGCTCCCGCTCGTGGAGACCCTGGAGCGCGTGCAAGCGCACGAGCGCGCCGGTCTCGGCGGCCAGCGCGGCGGTCGCGGCCAGCACATCCTCGCTCAGGGTCTCGATGCGGCACGGCAGCAGCACCCCGTGCACGAGATCGGATCCTCGTTCGGCCGCCCAGTCGAGAAACCGTGCGGCGCCGTCGAATCCGTCGGTTCCCAGTGCCTCGTTCCAGTAGACGGTCCGCTCGCCGGTGTCGTCCACGACGTTGACCCCGGACCGGTAGCTCGGCCCCAGATACACGCGCAGCCCGAGCCGCTCGGCAGTCTCGGCCATGGCCGTCGCGTCCTCGAACGTCTCGGCCCAGTCGCTGTGTACCTCCGAGGCGATGGGCATGGCCGTGGTGACCCCGTGCAGCAGCAGCTGCACGAACCCGTATTCCCGGATGAAGGCGCGTTCCTCGGCGTCGAACACCGCGCGCCGCCGGTGTGCGGCGTAGTCGCGCGACCACTGCAGCCCGCGCCCGAGTTCGGGTGACTGCCACGAATCGAGCAGGGTGTGGTCGATGTCGGTGAGCGCGTCGAGATCGATGAGCCCGGGCAGCAGTACCGCCGTGCCGAGGTCGACGACCTCGTCCACCTCGGCGGCGCCGCGCGGGCCCACCGAGACGATGCGCGTGCCGCGAACCACCACCTCGGCGTCCTCGTACAGCACCTGCTCCCCGCCCCGGTGGCCCAGCACGTGCCGGGCCCGAATGGCCTGTCGCACCGTCATGTCCGACCCCAGCGCCCGGGAATCTCGAAGCCGTCGTGATCGGTGTCCACGGCCACGACCGCGCCCCGGTGCACCACGGTGCGCTCGCGCGGCCGGTCCATGACCGCCGCGGTGGGACCGATCGCATCGAGCAGCACGAACTCGGCGGGGTCGCCCGGCGCGAATCCGCCCCACGCCCCGGGTTCGCCGATCGGGCGCAGCGTGCGGTCCAGGATTCCCGCGCCACCCCAGGTCGCGACGGCGAGGGCGTGCTCGACCTCCGCGTCGGCGCCGAACCCGTTGGTGAAGGCCAATTGCCATGCGCGGTCGAGCATGTCGCCGTTGCCGTAGGGCGACCAGTAGTCCCGCTGGCCGTCCATGCCCACCCCGACCCGCACGCCCGCGGCGGCCAGGTCCAGCAGCGGCAGTTCCCAGCCCTTCGGGCTCGCGGCGTGGGTGATCGCGACCTGGTTCGCGGCGAGCCGCTCGATCGCCGCCGGGACCGCGGGCAGCCCGCTCGCCAGGCAGCGCGCGTGCGAAATCGTCACCCGCCCTAGCATTCCCAGTGCCTCGACCCGCTCGAGAATGAGCGAGAGGGTGAACAGGCCCAGCTCCCCCGCCTCGTGCAGGTGGATGTCGACCTCCACCAGATGCCGCTCGGCGAGGGCGAACACCGCGTCCAGGTGCCGCACCGGATCCCGGTCGATCTCGCACGGGTCGATACCGCCGATCAGGTCGGCGCCCGAGCGCAGGGACGCGTCGAGCAGATCCACCACACCCGGTTCCAGCAGAATGCCGACCTGCGGGAACGCCACGATCTGCACGTCGGCGGCGTCGGCGTAGCGCTCGCGCGCCGCGAGCACCCCTTCGAACTTCTCCAGCCCGGAGTCCGCGTCGATCTGCGCGTGCGAGCGAATGCGCGTGGCCCCGTTGGCGATCGCCACCGCCAGGGTGAAGGTGGCCCGCTCGGCGACCGACCGCTCGGCCGATCGCCAGTTCGCCCGGTCGTTCATGATTCGGCCCCAGCGGCCCGGCGCGCCGGTGGACTCGCGGACCGGCAGACCGAGACAGCTGGAGTCCAGATGCAGGTGTGTGTCGGAGAACGCGGGCAGCGCGAGCCGGCCACCGCCCTCGAGGCGGGAGTCCGCGGGACCGTCGCCGGGGGCGGCGGCGCGCACGGCCGCCACCACCCCCTTCTCGACGGTGATGTCGACGGTGGCCCCGCCCCAGGGGCGCACGTTGGCTATCACGAGGTCGTGCACGATCAGTCCTTTCCGAAGGTCGCCGTGTTCACGGTGATCATGCCGTCGGCCCGCGGGGTCCAGTTCAGCGCGGGATCGACCGCGTAGCTGGTGTCCGGGGTGTACAGGCCGATCAGCAGGGCCTGTGCGTCGTTCAGCGCGAAAACCTCGCTGTAGGCGTCGATTCGGGCCTGCCCGCCCACGGTGCGGGTCTTGGCGACCAGGGCCTTGGTGGCGGGCAGCATGGCGTAGTCGTTCTGCTGGCCGCCGAACATGGAGGACACGGGCGCGTCGCCGTCCATGGTGGAGGGCGCGTAGGTGTTCAGGTACAGCCCGGTCGCGGATTTGGTGCCGTAGATGATCTGGGAGAAGCTGCCCTGGTCGGTGCCGTGCAGGGTGACGTTGAGCCCCGCCTTGGCAAGATCGCCCTGAATCGCCTGTGCGATCTCGGAACTGAGCGGGATGCGCCCGTTGTTCGCGTACTGGAAAGGGATCGGCTCGCCCTTGTATCCGGATTCGGCGACCAGGCGCGCGGCCGCCGCCGGGTCGTACACGGCCGCCGGGTATTTGGGGTTGTAACCGCCGACGTTCTCGGCGACGAGCTGATTGTCGACCTTGGCCTTGCCCGCAAGCACGTTCTTCACGATGGCCTCCCGGTCGATCGCCAGCGCGATGGCCGCGCGCACCTTCTGGTTCGCCAGCGGCCCACCGCTCGAGTTCATACCCAGGAAGGTGACGCCGTTCGACACACCCGACTGCACCGACACATTCGACGCGTCCGAGACCGCCGCCACCTGGTTCGGCGCGATGAGCGCGACGTCCAGGCTGCCCGACTGGACGCCGTTGAGCCGGGCGTCGGCGTCGGCCACGGTCTTGAAGGTCACCTTGTCCACGGTCGCCGGGGTACCCCAGTAGTTCGGATTGCGGGTGACCACGTATTCGACCCCGCGCGTGTAGTGATCGAACACGAACGGTCCGGAGCCGACCGGCGCGGCGGCGAAGCCCGCGGAACCCAGTGCGGTGTAGACGCTTTCGGGCACGATGGACACGCCCGTGACGATCGTGGGCCACGCGGAGTAGGCCGCGTTGAGGGTGAAGATCACCGTGTTGCCCGGCCCGGTGACGGCGTTGTCGAACATCTCCATGTACGAGGCCGGATCGCCGGTCGGCGTCGCCTTGATCGTGTTGTAGGTGAAGGCGACATCGGAGGCCTTGACCGGTTCGCCGTTCTGGAACGTCGCGTCCTCGCGAATGGTGAAGGTCCACCGCGTGAAATCGGCGTTGGCCTCCCAGCGCGTGGCCAGCAGCGGGGTGATCACGCCCTGCTCGTCGAAGCGGGCGAGCTGGTCGAAGGTGGCGAAGTAGTAGTTGTATCCGGCGAGCGAGCCGTCGACGATCGGGTCGGGCACCTTCTCGGGCTCGGCGACCGCGCCGACGACGATGGCGTTGGCCGGGCCGCTATCGATTCCGGCCGGTGAGCAGCCGCTGACGGCGAGCGCCGCCGCGGTGAGCGCGCCGACGCCGGCGAGGGCGGTGAATCTGGTGAATCTCACGGTGTTCCTTCGGATGTAGTTGCCGGGGTCAGAGGGGAAAGAGGCAGGCCGCCGTGTGCTCGGCGGCTCCGATCGGGGTGAGCGCGGGTGTGCTTCGCGCGCAGGCGGGCCGGGCGCGGGGGCAGCGGGTCCGGAACGTGCAGCCGCTCGGCGGATTCGCCGCGTCGGGCATCTCGCCGCGGACGAGGGCGGCGGTCCGCGCGCGGCGGGCGTGCGGATCCGGGACGGGGACCGAGTCGATGAGCGCCCGCGTGTACGGGTGCCGGGGTGCGGTGAAGATCTCCTCGGTCGCGCCGATCTCCACGAGCTTGCCCAGGTGCATGACCGCGACCCGGTCCGCCAGGTGCCGCACGACCGACAGATCGTGCGCGATGAACAGATACGACAGCCCGAGCCGATCCTGCAGGTCCCGCAGCAGATTGATGACCTGCGCCTGCACCGAGGCGTCGAGCGCGGAGACGGGCTCGTCGAGTACCAGGACCTCCGGCTCGAGCGCGAGCGCGCGGGCGATCCCGAGCCGCTGGCGTTGCCCGCCGGAGAATTCGGCCGGTTTTCGCGCCAGCGCGTCGGTGGTGAGACCGACCTGGTCGAGCAGTTCCGCGACCCGGGCCGGGGTGTGCCGACCGGCGATGCGCAGGGGTTCGGCGACGATGTCGTGCGCGGTCATGCGCGGATCGAGCGCGGAGTACGGGTCCTGGAACACCAGTTGCACGCGGTTGCGCAGGGCACGGCGTTCTCGCCCCCGGACCTCCCGGGGGTCGTGGCCCAGAACGCGGATTCGACCGGCATCGGGGGTGTTGATGCCGAAGAGCGTGCGCACCAGCGTGGATTTGCCGCCGCCGGATTCGCCGACGAGACCGAAGGTTTCGCCGCGCCGCACCTCGAAGCTGATGTCGTCGAGTGCGCGCAGGGTGCGGCGGGCGCGCAGGCCGCGGCGGCTGGTGAAGGTCACCGTCAGGTTCCGCACCTGGATGACCTCGTCGTACACGGTGGTGGATTTCATGCCGGGATGTCCTGTCCGGTCGACCGGGCCGCGAGGGCGGGCGGGCAGGCCAGCGCCCGGCCGGGCCCGAACGGAATCAGCGGGGGCGGAGTCGATTCGCAGGCGTGTCCCTTGCCCGCGAAGTCGCAGCGGGGCGCGAACCCGCAGCCGGCCGGCCGGTCCGCGGCCGGCGGCGGGGATCCGGGGATCGCGTAGGCCCGCGCCTTGGCGCCCGCCGGGTCCCGGCCGAGCAGACTGCGCTGGAGCCCGCGCGTATAGGGATGTGCGGCGTCGTCGAAGATCTGCCACACCGTGCCGGTCTCCACGACCTGCCCGGCGTACATGATCGCGACCCGATCCGCCTGCTGGGCAACCAGACCCAGGTCGTGGGTGATCAGGACCAGGGCCGCTCCGCTGCGTTCGCGAGCGTCGGCGAGCACCTCCATCAGCTGGGCCTGGATGGTGACGTCGAGCGCGGTGGTCGGTTCGTCGGCGATCAGCAGCGCGGGATCGTTGGCCATGGCCATGGCGATCACGGCCCGCTGGCGCATCCCGCCGGACCATTCGTGCGGATACGACCGGGACCGCTCTTCCGGCTGCGGAATGCCGACCGCGGCAAGCAATTCCACGACCTTGTCCCGGCGCGTGCGGCGGTCGAGCCGCTGATGGACCGCGAGCGCCCGCTCGATCTGCACGCCGACCCGGCGGACCGGGTTGAGCGAGGTCATGGGGTCCTGGAAGACCATCGCCAGTTCCGGTCCGCGCAGGCGGCGCAGCGTCTCGTCATCGGCGCCGACCAGCTCGCGCCCGCGATAGCGCACGCTGCCGGACAGCACCGTCAGCGGCGGCGCGAGCAATCCGAGCACCGCGAGCATGGTGAGGGATTTGCCTGAGCCGGATTCGCCCACCAGGCACAGGACTTCGCCCTCGTCCACGTGCAGACTGACCGAATCGACCAGCGCCACCGGGTGCCCGTCGGGGGTGCGGTAGCCCACGGTGAGATCGGTGATCTCGAGCAGCCGGGCCGGCGCCCCGGGGGTCGTCGAGGTGTTCATGCCGCCACCGACCGCATCCGCCGGGCCGACCGCCGCTCACGGGGTGCGCGCGTGTGCCGGCGCAGCCCCTGCCGTTCGGCGGTGAATCGGCGGCTGATCAGCAGTGTTCCGGCGATGACCAGCAGCAGCGCCACCGCGGGGACGATCGTCAGGTACGGGGCCTGACGCACGTACTTCTGCCCGTCGGTGATCATCAATCCCCAACTGGGAGTGGGTGGTTGCACGCCGAGCCCGAGATAGTCGAAGGACGAGATCATGATCATGACGTTGCCCAGGTCGGCCGTGGCCAGAATGCCCGCCGGGACCAGCGCGTGCGGCAGGATGTGCTTGCGCAGCACCCACGCCGGGCGGGCCCCGAGCAGTCGCGGCGCGATGACGAAGTCGCGGGCCGACAGGCTCAGCGCCACCGATCGGCTCACCCGGGCGTAGCCCACCCAGAAGGTCACCGCCAGAATCGTGGCCATCAGCGTGACGCTGGGGCCGCGCACGGCCGAGAGCGCCATGATGATCAGGCTGATCGGCACCGCGAGCTGCACGTCGGCCAATCCCATGAGCAGGTTGTCCAGCGGCCCGCGGAAGTAGCCGGACAGCGTGCCGACGAGCACGCCGATCGCGGCGTTGACCAGGACGATGGCCAGCACGAGCCCGAGGGTGATGCGGCCCGCCAGCGCCAGCCGCGCGGCCAGGTCCCGGCCGAGCGAATCGGTTCCCAGCGGATAGCGCGAGTCGGTGAACGGACGGGTGAACGCGTCCGAAAGCTGTTGTGCGTACGGGTCGTAGCCCGGGGTCAGTGGGTACAACAGCGCGAACAACACGACCGACAGCACCATCGCGAGGCCGATGCCCGTGGCGATGTCGCGTTTCGGCCGGATGCGCACGGTGTTCGAGGTTTCAGCGGTCATCGGACTCTCGCTCTCGGATCGACGAAGCCGTACAGCAGGTCGACGCACAGGTTGACGACGACGAAAATCGTCGCGATCACGATCAGTCCGGACTGGACCACCGGGAAGTCGCGACTGAAGACCGCACCGAGCATCAACTGCCCCAGACCCGGCCAGGCGAACACGGTTTCGACGATCACCAGACCGCCGAGCAGCGTGCCGAAGTTGATGCCGGACACCGTGAGCACGGGCAGCAGCGCGTTGGGCAGCATCTCGCGCAGCAGGACCGTCGAGCGGCGCTCACCCCGCGCGAACGCGGTGCGCACGTAGTCCTGCGAACTCTCCGTGGTCAGCGAATTGTCCAGCAGCCGTGCGTACACGACGAACTGCGCGGTCGCGATGGTCACCGCCGGCATCACGATCGACAGCGGATTCGGGCCCGCCAGCGACGGCAGCCAGCCCAGCGACACCGAGAACACCAGCACCAGCAGCAGCCCGAACAGGAAATCCGGGACCGCGAGCCGGGCCGCGCCCAGTCCCAGCAGCACGCCGCGCAGGGACCAGTACCCACTCAGGTGCACCGCGAGCACCGCGAACAGGGCCAGGGCGACACCGAGCACGAATCCCGCGACGCCCAGCTGCAGGGAGGCGGGCAACCGCTGCAGCACCAGGTCCATCGACGAGGTGCCCTCCTGGCGGTAGGAATCGCCGAAGCCGCCGGTCACGACCGCGCCCAGGTAGTCCAGGTACTGGGTCAGCGGCGGCTTGTCGAAGCCGAGTTTCGCGTCCAGCGCAGCGATGTCGGCCTGGCTCGCGGTATCGGGCAGGAGCGACGCGGCCGGACTCCCGGTGAGCCGCCCGAGCACGAAGGCCAGGGTGACGACGACGTAGATGGTGATCACCGCCTGAACCAGGCGGCGCGTTAGGTAGACGGCCAAGCTCGACTCTCCTCAGATATCTGCCAATCGGTATACAGAATTGGTTCGAGCCGTATCCGGGCCGTGATCCGGGTGTTTCCGGACGGTGAACGATCACGAGGGCTTTGGGCACTCGAAAACCCGTGCTCAAAACGACTTTGGAGAGAAATCGCGCCCGCGTGCGCGCGTTAGCGAGCCGATGGGCATCCGTCAATACCGCGGAAAGGCGCGGAAGAATATATCTTCCGGGATACCGAATGCCTGGAACGGTAGGCTGAACCGGTGCCCCGTGATCTGAACCCTGTACCGCCGGTCGCGGACGACACCACCCAGACCCGGCGGATCTACGACGATCTGCGCCGCGGCATCATCACCGGCGCGTACGGCGAGGGGCAGAAGTTGCCCGAGGCGCGCCTGGCCGAAACCCTCGGTGTCTCACGGCTTCCGGTGCGTGAGGCGCTGGCGCTGCTGGAATTCGACGGGATGGTCGGCACCCGGCCGCGGCGCAGCGCCGTGGTGCACTCGTGGGACAGCACCGGGGTCGAGGAGCTCTTCGACGTCCGCATCGGCCTGGAACCGCTGGCGGCCCGGCTCGCCGCCGCCCGTATCCGGCACGGCCACGATCGGGCCCCGCTGCTGGCGGCGCTGCGCGAGTCCGAGTCGGCGGGCGTGGCCGGAGACCGGCTGCGCGTCGCGGAAACCAATGTCGACCTGCATCGCGCGATCGTGGAACTGGCGGGCAATACCCTGCTCACCCGGCTGATGCGCACCATTCTCGCGCGCATGACGTGGCTGTTCTACATCACCGCCCAGCGCACGGACGACGGCAGCCAGTTCGACGAGCACCGGCATCTCATCGACGCGATCTGTTCCGGCGAGGAGCGCATGGCCGAGTACGCGATGCTCAGCCATACCGAGGCGGGACGGGCGCCGTCGCTGGCGATCGTCACCGCGCTGCGGCATCCCGGGGCGGAATCGCCCGGGGCGTAAGGCTTTCGGCGACCGCGTCAGTCGCGGTAGAGCACGAAGAAGTACGGGTCGCGCATCCCGCGCATGTCCATCACGCCGAGCAGGGTGTCGGCGTCGATCTTGCGGAAGACGTCGATGATCGGGAGGTGGTCGTAGATCATTGCGGCGCCGGACTTTCCGCGGAACTCGAGATCGCGCAGGCGGGCGCGCGGGGTCCGGGTGGACAGCAGCGGGCGCAGGACGTTCAGCGATTTGCGCACGGGGCGCAGCGCGGCCAGCGGGACCTTGCCGGCCAGGAACAGCGGCGCCTTGCGCGGGTCGACCGGGAAGATCCTGCCGTCCGGGCCCGCGAACAGCAGCGGCTGCACACTGTCGGCGTCATCGAACTGCTTTCCGTACCAGCCGGATTCGACCAGCACGCCCGCCCACGGATGCCCGGTGTCGAGTTCGTCGCCGCGCCAGCGCCCGGTGGTCACCTCCGCCACCCGGGCCACGGGCAGGCTGTCGAACAACTGCCACGCCTGCTCGGGCGTGCACCCACCGCGCAACTCCCGCAACCGCGCGGCGCCCCTCGACGCCACTTCACCGGCGACCATAACCAGCCTCCCAGCCGAGTCGATGACACATTTTCGCACACAATATCTCAGTGCCGGGGAACGGCATACCCCCTAGGCTGGCGCGATGCTCACCGGACTCTCCGCCCACGTCCAGGGTTCCAATCGCCTCACCGCCCGCTGGTGCGCGGCCGCGGGCACGGACGATTTCACGGTCGCCGGCTGCGGAGTCTGGCCGCTGCTGGCCATTCTCGCCGCGACCGCCGCGGAACCGGCGCGATCCGAATTGGCCGGGGCCATCGGCATTCCCGCGACGGACGCGCACGCGGCGGGCCTCGACCTGCTGCGCACGCTGGCCGACTCGAAGACCGTCACGACCGCGCTCGGGGTGTGGATCCACCGCGACCTGCCACTGCACGAGGACTGGCTGGCCGCCCTGCCCGCCGGGACGGCGGACCTGATCACCGATCAGGCGGCGCTGGACGCGTGGGCGCGGCGGCACACGGCCGGGCTGATCGAGAAGTTCCCCCTCGACCTCACCCCCGGCACCCTCATGCTGCTGGCCACGGCGCTCCTCGCGGAAACCGAATGGCGGCAACGATTCTCCGAGAAGGGCATGCTCGTCACGGACGGACCGTGGCGCGGGCACGAAGGGCCCGCCCTGGTGCGCGGGGCATCCGGAGCCGAATACATCAGCGTGCTGGCCGGGCTCGACGCGGTGACGCGCGTCGTCGTCGAGGGCACGTCCGACCTCGATGTGCATCTGCTGCTGAGCGAGGGCTCGCCCGCCGACACCCTCGCCACCGGAATCGCAGCGTTGGACGGTTCGGTCGCCGTGCACACCGAGTTGCCCGAGGACAACCCCGGTCCCGGACTGTTCGTATCCCGCGTGCGTAATTGGTCGGAGAGAGAGGTGTCCGAGGTCTGGGTGCCGCCGTTCGAGACGCACTCCTCGCACGACCTGCTCGACCATGCCGAGATCTTCGGCCTGGACTCCGCGATGGACAGCACCCGAGGGCATTTTCCCGGCATATCGCCCATGCCGCTCTGCGTATCCAGGGCCGCCCAGGACATCCGGGCGCGGTTCAGCGCCACCGGATTCCAGGCCGCGGCCGTGACCGTGTTCGGGGTGGCGCCCGGATGCGCGGAGCCACAACGACCCCCGTATCTGGTCCGCAAGACGACCGCCGTCTTCGATCGCCCCTTCGGCTATCTGGCCGTTCACCGGCCCACCGGACTCGTGGTGGTGGCGGGCTGGATCGCGCAGGCGCCGACGACGCGGGAGTACCTGCTCGGCCGACTTCGCCGAGGGTTGCGCAGGCTGTACTCGACCCGGGACGGGTTCGATCAGCCCTGACCGCTCCAGTGGAGACTCCGCGAAACCGCACCGCGCCGTAGGCCCGCGGTCGCACGGCCGCGGGACCGGATGGCGGAGCCCCCGACTGCAGGCGCGGGCCGCCCGGCCAACCTGTCGGGGCACGCGGCGCGATCGTCGGTTCGCGCAAGCTCACCCGACTGCCCGCGCGAAGGTTTCATGCGGGGACAGGCCGATGCGCCCGATTCTGCACAGGGAGAGCACCTGCTTCCCGCGCGAGAGTCCGAGCCGCGCGGCGAACCAGCGTTTTAGTCTCCTGAACAATTAGTTCCCTAAATCGGTAGCGCTCCATGTTTTAGTCATCTAGCCTAAAACATATGACGACGGTTCGGGACACAGCGGAGGAGATCCGGGCGGCACGACGGCCCGAGGATCTCTTCGGCAGTGCCGCAACCGATTCCGCCGCCCGTGTGGCCGCCAAGCGCCGCTATCACCGCATGGCGGCCGCCGTGCATCCCGACCGGGTGGACCGGGCCGACGCCGAGCTCGCGGCCACCGCTTTCGCCCGGCTGGCCCGGCTGTACCGGGAGTGGCTGGCGACCGGTCCGGCGACGATCGAACTCACCGGGAAGTACGCGACGCATCCGGTCGGCGAGCTGTACGCGCGCGGATCGGTGGCCGACGTGTATCACTGCGGTTCGGACCGGGTCGTGAAGATCCCCCGCCGCGCGGTCGCCAACCGCCTGCTCGCGGGTGAGCGAAACGCGCTGCGGGACATAGCGTCCACCGCCGCGCGGCACGAATGGCTGCGGCCGTACTTTCCCGAACTGGTCGACACCGTCGACCATCACGACGCCGCGACCGGTGAGCACCGGGCCGTCAACGTGCTCACCGCGCACACCGACGGCTTCGTGACCCTCGAACAGGTCCGCGCCGCCTTCCCCGACGGCCTCGACCCTCGCGACTACGCGTGGATGCACCGGCGGCTGCTGCGCTGCCTCGCCGGTGCGGCGCTCGCGGGCTGGGTGCACACCGCGCTCACCCCCGCCAATGTGCTCATCCACCCCCGCCAGCACGGCGTGGTGCTGGCCGGCTGGTCCTTCGCGACCCGGCCGGGCGCACCGGCCGCCGCCACCCTCGGCGCGCTCGACTATCCACCGGAGATCCGCGACGCGGTCTCCCCCGCCACCGACGTGTACCTCGCGCACGGGCTCATGCTCACCATGCTCGGTGACCGCGCGCCCGCACCGATGCGCACCTTCGCCGCCGGGTGCCGCCAGTCCGATCCGCGACTGCGCCCCGACGCCGCCGACCTGCTCGGCGAATTCGACGACCTGCTCGACCGGCTGTACGGACAGCGCCGCTTCCGGCCCTTCGAGCTACCGAAAGGACAGTGATCACCATGGGTTACGGCAAATGGGACGACAGCGCGTACGACGCCGCCCGCACCTTCCGCGCCGCGCGGGGCCTGGACGACTTCGGCTACACCGCCGACATGGCCTCGGTGCCGTGGGACAAATGGAAGGCGCACCCGGACCTGGATCCGCACGGGGTGACCGTGCGCGAATGCCGGGACTCGGACGATCACGGGAACTCGCTGCCCATCGCGGTGCTGTTCGACGTCACCGGCTCCATGGGCCTGGTGCCGCGCGTCATGCAGGAGAAGCTCGGCAAGCTGCACGGGCTGTTGCAGCGCAAGGGATATGCCGATGATCCCCAGATCCTGTTCGGGGCCATCGGCGACGCCGACACCGATCGGGTTCCGTTGCAGGTCGGGCAGTTCGAATCCGACAACCGCATGGACGAGCAGCTGCGGCTGATCCTGCTCGAGGGCGGTGGCGGCGGGCAGAAGTCCGAAAGCTACGAGCTGGCCGCGTATTTCATCGCCCGGCACACCGCCACCGACGCCTGGGACAAGCGCGGGCAGAAGGGCTACCTGTTCATCGTCGGCGACGAGCTCAACAAACCGCGACTGGCGGGCAAGCACATTCGGACCGTCATCGGCGACAGCGTGAACCAGGACATCGCCGTCGAGTCCGTCTACCGCGAACTCACCGACCGCTGGCACGTGCACTACATCCTGCCCAATCAGTCCAGCTACTACAACGATCCCGAGATCGGCGAACACTGGCAGGGACTGCTGGGCGAGCGCTTCCTGCGGCTGGACGATCCGGCGGCGGTGTGCGAACTCATCGCGCTGACCATCGGCATCGGTGAGGATCGCGTCGATCTCGGTGCGGGACTGGCCGATCTGCGCGACATCGGCTCCGGGACCGCGGCGGACGCGGTCGGCAAGGCCCTGGCCCCGGTCGGCGCGGCACACCGCCCGCGCAGCACGGGCGCGCTGCCCGCCGCCGAGTCCGACGTGGACGACGATGTCGATTTCGGGAAATAGTTCCCGGTCGGGGAGGGAGACGGGCATGTTCGGGGACCGGCATCTGATCGTCGTCGATCTCGGCTTCGGCGACGCGGGCAAGGGCGCGACGGTCGACTGGCTGTGCTCGCCCGCCGCGGGCCTGGACGTGTCGGCCGTGGTGCGCTTCAACGGCGGGGCGCAGGCCGCCCACAACGTGATCGCGCACGGGCGGCATCACACCTTCCAGCAGTTCGGGTCCGGCACCTTCTCCGGGGTGCCGACCCTGCTGTCCCGGCACATGATGGTCGAGCCCATCGCACTGGCGGCCGAGGCGCGGGCACTGGCCGAACTCGGTGTGCCCGAACCGCTGTCGCTGCTGTACGTGGACGAGCGCGCGTTGCTCACCACCCCGATTCACGGGGCCGCCAACCGGTGCCGCGAGGACGCGCGGGGCGACGCGCGGCACGGTTCGTGCGGCGTCGGCATCGGGGAGACCGCGAGCTACGCGCTGACCGCCGACGCGCCCCGGGTGGGCGACTGCCTGCGGCCGGAGGTGTTGCGGCGCAAGCTGACAGCGCTCACGGAACACTATCGGCCGTTGCTCGACGCCGGTTCGCACCGCCACGCTCCCATCGACGACCTGGTCGAGGTCTACACCGAATTCGCCCGGGCCGTACGCATTCTGCCCGGGGACCAGCTGGCCGGATTCGCCGCGCACGGGCGGCTGGTCTTCGAAGGCGCGCAGGGTGTCCTGCTGGACGAATGGCGGGGGCTGCATCCGTACACCACGTGGTCGACGGTCGAACCGCGCAACGCCCGCGCCATGCTCGCCGGTATCGGAGCGCCCGGCTACGTTCTGGGCGTCACCCGCGCCTACCTCACCCGGCACGGCGCGGGACCCTTCCCCACCGAGGACACCTCGCTGTCGATTCCGGAGCGGCACAACGGAACCGGGCGATACCAGGGCGAGTTTCGCGTCGGGCACCTCGACCCGCTGCTGCTGCGCTACGCGGTGGACGCGTGCGGGGGCGTCGACGGCCTGGCCGTCAATCACCTCGACGTGGTCGGCGAGATCCGCACCGCCACCGGCTATCTCACACGCACCGGCTTCCTCGACCGGCTCGACTGCGGCCCGTGGCGCGATCTCGGCTATCAGGAGCGGCTCACCGGCCTGCTCGGCGCGGCCGTGCCCGCTCTCGCGGACCTGCCCGCCGATGTGCCCGCCTACCTCGAGACCGCCCTCGGAGTGCCCGTGGTTCTCACCGCGCACGGCCCGAAACGAACCGATCGCACGATACGTGTGCCCGCTGAGGCATGATTGTCCACTTGTGGAGCAACAGTCCGCGGTATCCATCGATGTCATCGCCCTGCGCTACGGGCCCGACGACCCCACCCTGACCCTCGGGGTCGCGCCCCGGGCGTGGGAGCCGTTCGCCGGTGAGCTGGCGCTGCCCGGCGTGCTGCTCGATCGCGGGGAGCGACTCGACGCCGCCGCGCGCCGGGCGGTGCACACCAAACTCGGGGTGCCCGCGGACGCCATCCTGGCCGTCGGTCAGGTCGCGACCTTCGACGAACCGAATCGCGATCCGCGCGGGCCGACCCTGTCCATCGCCATGTGGGCGGTCATCGGCGAGCACGACGGCGACACCGCATCCTGGTGGTCGTTCGACGACGTGCCGCCCCTGGCCTTCGACCACAACCGCATCCTGGGCACCGCCCGGATCATCTTCGCCGAAATGCTCTGGAAGAACCTGACGTTCACGCGCCCCTTGATCGGCGAACAGTTCCCCGCCACCCGCGCGGTCGAACTGACCGCGGCCCTGGCCGGCGAACGCCCCGACCCCGGGAACCTGAACCGCACCCTCGCCGCCCGCCCCGGCCTGGCCCGAACCGGCGAACGCGTGCGCGTGAAAGCGACCGGCCGCCCGGCCGCGATGTGGGCCTTCGACGCGGCCGAGTCGATCAACCGATAACGTCAACGGTGTCGACAGCTCTGATCGAAGGGGACCCGTGCACCACAACGCATTTCGCACCGCCGCCATCACCGTCTTCGCCTCCACGGGGGTGCTGGCCGCGTGCGTGCTGCCGGGCGTCGCGCACGCCGGCGCGCCCGAACCGATCGGCGGCGGAATCGATCTGGGCTCGGTCGGCGCGCCCGATCGACTGGACCCCGACAGCGCCGCACGCGGAATCACCAAGGTGCTGAACGACAGCTACGGCATCGACGATGTCGCCAATGTTCGCTGCCCCGAACGGATGCCGGTCACACCGGGCTCGGAGTACGCGTGCACACTCAAGGTCGCGGGCGCACCGAAGACCGTCATCATTCTCATCAAGGATTCGGACGGCACCTACGAGGTCGGGCGGCCCTCGTAATCCCCGGCACGCACCCTCAGAATCCCAGCAGCAGCCGTAGCGGCCCGGCCATGATTCCGGCGGTCAGGTTGTTCAGGGCCTCGGGGTCGGTGATCGTGGTCGGCACGGTCCGGACGTCACAGCCGGTCGGGTCGGTGGGATCGGCCGCCCGCGCCTCCAGCCAGGCCAGGGCCGCCGGAGCGCCGATGAACCACTCGAGGGTGTGGGCGGAGACCGGCATCGGCATCGTCTCGCGGCGGTAGGTCACCGGCGTGCCCGCCGCGCAGTAGCGCTCGACGAGGCCGTCGACACCCGCGATCAGGGCGCCCTCGTCCTCGACCGAGTTGTAGACGTACTGCGGGATCGAGGGTGCGACCGTGCCCAGTTTCATCGCCTCGAGGGCCGCGCTGATCACCGGGTCGTTCAGCAGGTCGGTCGGCGGGACGGTGAGATAGCGGGTCACGTCGAACCCGTAGTTGTCGACCATGTTCTGCGGGGTGCAATTGCCCGCCGCCGCCGCGATCCGCTGCTGCCCCTCGGGGGTGAGGTACCTGTTCACCGCGTCCGCGGCGGCGGGTGATTCGTGCACCAGGCCGCTGAACACCACCGGCACCAGCCCGCCGAGCATGGCCTTGCCGTTGATGGCCTCGAGCGTGGCGCGCGGATCGCCCACCGGGCCACCGAGTGCCGCACCGGCGATATCGAGTTCGGGCGCGTAGGTCGGCTGCTCCTGCGACGCCCAGGCACTGGCGATCGCGCCGCCGGAGTAGCCCCACAGCAGCGCGCGCGTATCACGGCCGGGCAGCCCGAAGGGCTCGAAGTCCTCGGCGGCCCGAATACCGTCCAGCACAGCGAATCCGGGATCACGCGGGGTCATGAAGTTGTTATCGATCCCCCCGAAGTCGGGCACCGACACCGCCATGCCGCGCACCAGCGCCGCGACGACCAGCGGGGTGTCGTTGGCCATGGTGCCGAGCTTGATCGGCCCTGGGCTCGACGGATCGATCCAGGGCACCTGCCCCTGGAGCAGAATCTGCGACGGCGCGCAGTGCGGCGCGACCGCGTCCGTCATGTTCTGAAAGGAGAGCAGGGTCGAAGGCTGTTCCGCGCCGGTACGTTTCAGCACGGTCGTCACCGCGGCGTACGGACTGCCGTCCGCCTTGGTGGTGCGGTACAGCAGCTGCCACGCCTGCACCGGCAGCGGTATGGCCTGGAAGTAACTCGCCTGGATGGGACGGCTGCGCAGGATCTCGCCCGGCCGGGCCGCCTCGTATTCCGCGGGCGGGGTGTAGAACGGGTCCGTGGTGTTCGGGACGGCGATCGCGGGCGCGGCCATCACCCCCGCGCCCAGGGCCAGCGCTACCAGCGGCAGCAGCACCCCCCGCGCCAAACCCTTTGTCCTGCAGAAATATTCATGTACAGCAGACATCGACATCTCCCCCTTCGCGGCGAAACTGTAACAGGTTTCACCAATTCGCCAGGGGATTCTCGGTCGAACGGCCGAATTCGGCGGTGCGCTCAGAGTGGTTGGCGCAGGACCGATTCCACCAGCTGGCGGATCGCCGTCCGCAGCCGGTCGACCTCGTCGGCTCGGACCATGGCCCGGGCCACCTCCGACCCGACGGAGCTGAACAGCAGGCGACCGGCGGCCTGGGCATCGAGGTCGGGGCGCGCCTCGCCCAGCAGAACGGTGATGTGGTTGTCCCAGGTCGTATGGAACTCGGCCGTGCGGGGATGGGGCGGCATCGCGGACCCGGTGTAGGCGGCCATCAATTCGACGTTGTCGGCCATCATGAGGGTCATCGCGTCGAAGAAGGCGAGCAGGCGATCGGGGGCGGGCGCGCCGGGGCCCAGCGGCGGCGGACCGGACGCGATCGCGGCCATGAGGGTTTCGGCGGGCTCGGCCACCAGGGCGTAGAGCAGGCCGGCGCGGCTGCCGAACCGGTGGAAGATCGTGCCCTTGCCGACCCCGGCGGCCACGGCGACCCGGTCCATGGTGAGCGCCTCCCCGCCGTGCTCGGCGAGCAGGGCGCGAGTGGCGTCGAGGATCGCGCGCCGGTTGCGCGCGGCGTCGGCGCGCTCTTTCGGCTGGTCAGCGGACATCTCTCCACCTCTGTCGGATCGGTCGGACGCGGTCCGCCACACCGCGGGCGCGGGAAACCGTCAGCCGGATTATGCCGGGACACACCGGGACCGGCCGCCATCGGGCAACCCGTGAGCGTGCCCGCGGGCGGCACAGCCGCGCACGAACGACCGTTGACAACTTGACCGCCGGTCCATATTGTCGCTGACACATATTGACCGTCAGTCCAGTTAAGGATGTCACATGCAGGCAATCGTCATGACCGCGACCGGTGGACCCGAGGTGCTGGAGGCCCGGGAGGTCCCCGCGCCCACCCCCGGACCGGGCGATATCGCGGTGCGCACCGCGGCGATCCCCGTGCTGTTCCCCGAGACCATGCTCCGTTCGGGCGCGTTCCCCCTGCCGATGCCGCTGCCGCTGATCTTCGGCACCCAGGCCGCGGGCGTGGTCACCGACCTGGGCGCGGGCGCCGACCCGGCGCTGCTCGGGCAGCGGGTCATGGTGAGCAGCAACAGCTTCGGCACCTACGCCGAACAGGTGTGCGTGCCCGCCGCGGCCGCGGTGACTATCCCGGACAACCTCTCCTTCGACGACGCCGCCGCGGTCACCATGAGCGGTTCGGTGGCCCTGCCCCTGCTCGCCGCCGCCCGCCTGAACGGCACCGAAACCGTCCTGATCCAGGCCGCCGCGACCGGCGTCGGCGGCTACCTCGCCCAGCTCGCCAAGGAATTCGGCGCGGCGCGCGTCATCGCCACCGCCGGCGGCCCCGCCAAGGCCGACCTGGCCCGCCGCAACGGCGCCGACGAGGTGATCGACCACAACGACCCGAACTGGCCCCGGCACCTGCGCGCCCTACTGGGCGCCACGACCCTCGACGTCGTCTTCGACTCGATCGGCGGCGAATCCGCCACCGCCCTACTCGATCTCATGACCCCCCTGCACGGCCGCATGCTCTCCTACGGCTTCCTCAGCGGCGCCCCCGCCCAGGTAACCGCCATGGACCTGATCATGCGCGGCCTCACCCTGACCGGCTGCTCCGGCCCGGCCTGGCTGGCCGGAGTGGACGCCGCCCGCTCCGCCGCCCTCGAACGCGCAGCGACCGGCACCCTCACCCCGCTCCTGGATCGCGTGCTCCCCCTGAACCAGGCCGCCGCGGCCCATCAACTCATCGCCGACCGGTCCGCCGAAGGCACGATCGTGCTGCGCCCGCGCAACTGACGCACCGTTGTCACCGGCGAATCGGTCCGGCCGGACGGAATGCCCGAATATCCTCGGCGCCGCGCATAGAGTGCGTACCAGCGACAGCAGTGTCGAATCACGAGTCCGGAAGCGAGGCCCCGATGGGCAGCTCGAAGATCGTTCTCATTACCGGCACCTCCTCGGGTATCGGGCTGGCCGCCGCGGTCGCGGCCGCCGACGCCGGATGGCACACGGTGGCGACCATGCGTGACACCGGGCGGGACGGCGACTTACGGGACGCGGCCGAGCGGGCCGGGGTCGCCGAGCGGTTACAGGTCGAGGAACTGGATGTGACCGAACCGGATTCGATCGCGAGTTGCCTGAAGAAGGTCGTCGCCGAGCACGGGCGGCTGGACGCGGTGATCAACAACGCGGGGGCGGGCTTCGTCGGCACCGTCGAGCAGATGAGCATGGACTTCATCCGTAAATCCATGGAGGTCAACTACTTCGGCGCCGTCGAGGTCACCCGCGCCGCCATGCCGCTGCTGCGCGAATCCGGCGGGCGGATCATCACCGTGACCAGCGTCGGGGGCGTGATCGGGCAGCCGTTCAACGAGGCGTACTGCGCGGCCAAGTTCGCGGTCGAGGGGTTCATGGAATCGCTCGCCCCGGTGGCGGCCACCGTGGGCGTCAAGGTCTCGGTGGTCGAACCCGGCGCGGTGGCAAGCGAATTCATCGCGGGACAGCAGCTGGACATCCCCGCCATGGTCGCCGCCGCCGGGCCGTACGCGCCCGCGTTGCAGCACTATGTCGAACGCACGGTCGGAGCCTTCCGCAACGCCCAGACGTCGGATGAGGCGGCGGCGACCGTCATCGCGACGCTGACCGCCGAGGAACCCGCGTTCCGGGTGCAAACCTCTTCCTGGGCACGGGGATTCACCGGTGTGAAGCTCGCGGACCTGGACGGTTCGGCGGTACAGATGCTCACCGGCGGCTGGGTCGAGGAACACCAGCACCACCACTGAATCAGCCGGTGATTTCCCACTCGTAGACGGTGAGTTCGGACGCGCCGGTGGTGTGAATCGGATCGGTGAGAACCAGATCCCGTGCGGCGTCGAGAGATTCGGCGAGAATGACGTACGCGCCACCGGAACCGTCGGTGAACTTGCCCGTCTCGACCAATTGGCCGCGGGAGCGAACGGCGTCGAGCCATTCGCGATGTGGCTGCGCCACAGCCGAATCGAAGCGCGGGGTGCGCATGGCCAGAACCAGATACTTGCGCACCCTGCGCTTCTCCTTCGCTACTGCTGCTCGTCGCCCGCGCGCGGCGCGCGCGTGGCGGCGGCCGCGGCCCGCACCTGCGGGGCCACCGTCACCACCTGGCCGAGCACCCCGTTGATGAACGAGGGGGAATCGTCGGTGGACAGCTCCTTGGCCAGCTCCACCGCCTCGTCCACGGCCACCACGGGCGGGACGTCGTTGGCGTGGAACAACTCCCACACCGCCACCCGCAGAATGGCGCGGTCCACGGCGGGGAGCCGGGGCAGCGTCCAATCCTGCAGATAGGACTCGATGGTGCCGTCCACCCGGTCCAGGTCGTCGGCGACGCCTTCGACCAGCACGCGGGTGTACGGATTCACCGGGGCCACCGAATCGTCACGCACCGAGAGCGATACGCGTTCGGCGAGCAGCTCGGCGGGATCGATATCCCGAGCTTCGGCCTCGAAGAGCAGATCCACGGCACGGCGGCGGGCCTTGTGCCGTGCGCCGAGCTTCTTGAAGCCCGGCTTCTTGTCCTGGGGCTGATTGGCCACGGTCACCATTCTCCGCGCGTCAGGAGTTGACGCGGGAGATGTAGGACGCGTCGCGCGTATCGACCTTGAGCTTGTCGCCCACGTTGATGAACAGCGGGACCTGGATCTCGGCGCCGGTCTCGATGGTGGCGGGCTTGGTGCCCGCGCTCGAGCGGTCGCCCTGCAGGCCCGGCTCGGTGTGGGTGACCACGGCCTCGATGGAGACCGGGAGCTCGACGAACAGCGCCTCGCCCTCGTGCATCGCGATCTGCACACCCATGTTCTCCAGCAGGAACCCGGCGCTCTTGCCCAGGAGCTGCTCGCCCAGATGAATCTGGTCGTAGGTGTCGCCATCCATGAAGATGTAGTCCGAGCCGTCGTGGTACAGGAAGGTCATGTCGCGACGATCGACGGTCGCGGTCTCCACCTTGACGCCGGCGTTGAAGGTCTTGTCGACAACCTTGCCGGACACGACGTTCTTCAGCTTGGTGCGCACGAAGGCGGGACCCTTACCGGGCTTCACATGCTGGAACTCGACGATCTGCTGCAGCTGATTGTCGATCTTCAGCACGAGGCCGTTCTTGAAGTCGCTGGTATCCGCCACTGTCCTCGGATCTCCTGTTCTCGTTTTCCATTCACGGCTCGCCGTGCTGGCAAACCGACGTCATTCGACGACGGTAAGGTCTTTGCTGGTGCGGGTGAGCAGCTCCGGGCCCCCTTGGCGAACCACGAGCGTATCCTCGATCCGGACTCCGCCACGGCCGGGGAAATACACACCTGGCTCGACGGTCACCGCCACGCCATCGAGAAGTGTACCCGTGCCCGTTTTGGCGAGTCCGGGCGCTTCATGGATCTGCAGTCCTACCCCGTGTCCGAGGCCGTGCACGAAGAGCGCGCCGTGGCCCGCCGCCTCGATCACCGATCGCGCGGCCCGATCCACCGCCCGGGTCGACGCGCCCGGGGCCAGCGCCTCACAACCCGCCCGCTGTGCGGCGTGCACCAGGTCGTATATCTCGCGCTGCCACTCCGAGGGCTGTCCCAGCACGACCGTGCGGGTCATGTCGGAGTGGTAGCCCGCGACCGTCGCGCCGAAATCGAGCTTGACGAAGTCGCCGGCGGCCAGCACGGCCTCGGTCGGACGGTGATGCGGCACGGCCGAATTCGCGCCCGCCGCCACGATGGTCTCGAAGGAGATGGCGTCCGCGCCGTGCTCGAACATGAGCCATTCCAGTTCCCGCGCGACCTGGCGTTCGGTGCGGCCCGGGCGGATCCCGCCACGTTCGAGCAACACCGCCAGCGCCGCGTCGGCCGCGTCGCAGGCCCGCCGCAGCAACTCCACCTCGACCGCGTCCTTGACCATGCGCAGCTGTTCGACCAGCCCCGCGATCGGCACCAGGTCCAGGCCGCAGCCCTGATTCACGAAGCCGCGATGCTGATCGACGGTGACGATGTGGCTCTCGAACCCGACCCTGCCGGTCTGCCACTCCCCCGCGATCTCGATGACCCGGCGGGCGCTGGCGCGATTGATCTCCGCGCGCAGATCCGGGGCCTGCTCGCCGACCTGGGTGATGTACCGGCCGTCGGTGCACAGCACCGTGCGATCCTCGCCGCTGTCCCAGGCGTAGACCAGCAGGGCGGCGTTGGAACCCGTGAAGCCGGTGAGGTACCGGATGTTGATCAGGTCGGTCACCAGCAACGCGTCGACGCGGTTCTCGACCAGCAGGTTCCGCAGGTTGGCCCGGCGCACCGCGTAGTCGGGGCGACCGGCCGGATCGTGGTCAGCACACATGCGTCAAAGTTACCGCCGACACGCGGCATCCCGGACATGCAACACGTCAATCGGGGTGTAGGCGAAACCTGCGGTGTTCACATGCCAAGAGGTTGTCCACATTTCGCGTACCGGGCGACCGAACGGGCCGGGATCGGCGCACGCTCGGCACATGCGAATTCCGCTGCTGCTGATCCTCACCGGCTGGTGCGCGCTGCTGAGCTGGATCGACGTCCGCGAGCGCCGGCTGCCGAACGCGCTCACCCTGCCCGGGTTCCTCGCGGTGCTCGGCTGCGGCGCGCTGCTGGGCCGGGGCGTCACGGCGGCGGCCGGGGCACTGCTGCTGGCGTGTCCCTATCTACTGGTTCATCTCTGCGCACCCGGGGCGCTCGGGGCCGGAGATGTGAAACTCGCCGCTGGTCTGGGAGCGGCGACCGCGCTCGGCGGCGCGGGTGTGTGGGTCTGGGCCGCGCTCGGGGCACCCGCGCTCACCGCCCTCGCCGGTGTCGCGCAACTGCGCGCACGGGCCGCGCGACCACGGGATTCTCCGGAATCCGCGCCGCCCGCCCGCCCGCTCCCGCACGGCCCCGCCATGTGCGCGGCGAGTTTGCTGGCGCTGTTCGCCGCAGCGTGAACGGGTCGCCGCCCGGCACCGGCCGCGGGCTCGCGCCGGACCTGCGTGTCCGGGTAACGGGATTCCCATGGAAAGATGTATTCCGTGTTGCGCTGGATAACTGCCGGGGAATCCCATGGTCCTGCTCTTGTCACGATCCTCGAGGGGATGGTGGCCGGAGTCGAGGTGAGCTCTGCCGATGTTGCCGCACAGTTGGCGCGGCGCCGACTCGGCTACGGCCGTGGCGCCCGGATGAAGTTCGAGGCCGACGCGGTCACCCTCGTCGGTGGCGTGCGCCACGGGCGCACCATGGGCGGCCCGGTCGCCGTCGAGGTCGCGAACTCCGAGTGGCCCAAGTGGACCCAGGTCATGTCCGCCGACCCGGTCGACGCCGACGAGCTCGCCGAACTCGCGCGCAACGCCCCGCTCACCCGCCCGCGCCCCGGGCACGCCGATTACTCGGGCATGCTCAAGTACGGCTTCGACGACGCCCGCAACGTCCTCGAGCGCGCGAGCGCCCGCGAGACCGCCGCCCGCGTCGCGGCGGGCACCGTCGCCAAGAACTTCCTGCGCCAGGCGCTCGGGGTCGAGGTCATCTCGCACGTGATCTCGATCGGCGCGGCCGCCGACACCACCGGTTTCGTGCCCTCGGCCGCGGATCTGGCCGCCATCGACGAGAGCCCGGTGCGCGCGTTCGACAAGGCCGCCGAAGCCGCCATGATCGCCGAGATCGAGGCCGCCAAGAAGGACGGCGACACCCTCGGCGGTGTCGTCGAGGTCGTGATCGAGGGGCTGCCCGTCGGCTTGGGCTCGTTCACCAGCGGTGAGGCGCGCCTGGACTCGCGACTCGCGGCCGCCCTCATGGGCATTCAGGCCATCAAGGGCGTCGAGGTCGGCGACGGTTTCGAGACCGCGCGCCGGCGCGGCAGCCAGGCGCACGACGAGATGAAGCCCGGCCCCGACGGGGTGCTGCGCTCGACCAACCGCGCGGGCGGTCTCGAGGGCGGTATGACCAACGGTGAGGCCCTGCGGGTGCGCGCGGCCATGAAGCCCATCTCCACCGTGCCGCGTGCGCTGGCCACGGTCGACATGTCCACCGGCGACGAGGCCGTCGCCATCCACCAGCGCTCGGACGTGTGCGCGGTGCCCGCCGCCGGCGTGGTCGCCGAGGCCATGGTCGCGCTCGTGGTCGCGCAGGCCGTGCTGGAGAAGTTCGGTGGCGACTCCCTGGCCGAGACCGTCGACAACATCACCAGCTATGTGAAGCGAATCAACGCGCGCCCGCACGTGCCCTCGGGCAACGCGCCACAGTGACAGAGGCAGCCGACCAACGACCACCGAGCGTGGTCCTGGTCGGTCCGCCCGGCGCGGGCAAGTCGACGATCGGCCGTAAGCTCGCCCGCGAACTCGGCGTGGACCTCTATGACACCGACGCCGGGATCGAGGAGGAGACCGGGCGCACCATCCCGGAGATCTTCGCGCAGGACGGCGAACCCGAATTCCGCCGCATCGAGGAAGAAGTGGTGCGCGCGGCCGTGCTGGCCGAGCACGGCATCGTCTCGCTCGGCGGCGGCTCGGTGCTCTCTGCCGCCACCCGCGAACTGTTGCGCGGGCGCACCGTCGTCTACCTGGAAATCAGTGTGGGCGAAGGACTTCGGCGCACCGGGGCCAGCACCAACCGCCCGCTGCTCAACGGCGACGACCCGGCGGCCAAATACCGCGAGCTCATGAAGATCCGCCGCCCGCTGTACCGCGAGGTGGCCTCGGTGCGCGTGCGCACCGACGGTCGCAGCCCGGGCCGCGTGGTGCGCATGATCCTGGGCAAACTCGGCCTGGAGTCCACCCTCCCGCCCGAGGAACTCGTCATCGAGATGCCCACGCCCGCCGCGGAACCCGGCTCGACCGGCCGCTCCCGCTCCCGGCGGCGGCG
The DNA here is from genome assembly GCF_053645575.1 of Nocardia sp. NPDC055321. Lineage (NCBI taxonomy): Bacteria > Bacillati > Actinomycetota > Actinomycetes > Mycobacteriales > Nocardiaceae > Nocardia > Nocardia sp. NPDC055321. The sequence continues at coordinate 75,902 of NZ_JBSHMS010000008.1, read as the reverse complement.
ACGCCGCGGCCGGGGTCGCGGTGAGTCGCAACAGGCCGCCACCGCGCCGAATACGTCCGGCGGCGAGCCGGTTTCGGCTCCGGAGCAGTCCGGTTCCGACGCGGGCGGCGGCCCGGACGCCGCCGACGCCGCGACGAGCACGGCCAAACCCCGCCGCCGGCGCGGACGCGGGCGGGGCCGCAAGAACGCGCAGCCCGTGCCCGGTGCGCAATCGGCCGAAGCCGCGACCGGCACGGCGGTACCCGGAACCGAGGCGACGACCCCGGCTCCCCGACCCGCGACCGCCGCCGGAGCAGATGCCGTCCGCACCGCGGCCCTCGACGCCCCCGCCGAAACACGCACCGCGGCAACTCGGTCCGACGCCGACCGATCCGACCCGGTCGAGCCGGGCGCCACCGACGCGGCGAACACCGGCGCGTCCGGCACCCGCAGCCGTCGTGGCCGCCGCCGTGGCCGCCGCCCCGCGGGTCCCGCGGCCGGGGTCCACGGCGAAAACACCGGCGCTTCCGGCGACGCGGATGCCCACCCGGGTACCGCCGCACCGGAATCCGGGAACAGTCGCGCCGGGGCGACCGGCTCGCCGAGTGATCCCTCCTCCACCACGGGACGATCCGCGGCGTCGGACGGCGGTCCAGCCACTGGTGCGGACTCGCCGTCCGCCACAGGTTCTCGCTCCGACACCGGTCCGGGTTCCACCCCCGCCGCCGGGTCGGTCACCGGCCCGGGGTCCGACCGCAGCGCGGATTCGGCTGCTGGACAGCCGGATTCAGGCGGCGGACAGCCGAACGCGGGCGAGACGCGGCCCGGCGCCGGCGGCCCGGCCACACCCGGGGCCGGGCGATCGCGCCGAGCCAGAGCGCGGCGGGCCCGCGCCCGGGCGCGGGCCAACGGCGAGCAGACACCAGACACACCTTCACGAGAATCGGAGCAGCACCCATGAGCGAGCCGACCCGCATCGAGGTCCGCACCGCAGACCCGTATCCGGTGATCATCGGGCGCGGTCTGCTCGGCGATCTGGTCGAGGAGGTCACCGGGCGGAACGGCGTGCGCACGGTCGCGATCTTCCATCAGCCGCCGCTGGCCGAGACGGCCGAGGTGGTGCGAAAGGCGCTCGCCGACAAGGGCATCGACGCGCACCGCATCGAGATCCCCGACGCCGAGGCCGGTAAGGACCTGCAGGTCGCCGGATTCTGCTGGGAGGTGCTGGGCCGGATCGGGCTGACCCGCAAGGACGCCATCATCAGCCTGGGCGGCGGCGCGGCCACCGACCTGGCCGGTTTCGTGGCCGCCACCTGGATGCGCGGCGTGGCCATCGTGCACGTGCCGACCACCCTGCTGGCCATGGTGGACGCGGCGGTCGGCGGCAAGACCGGCATCAACACCGAGGCGGGCAAGAACCTGGTCGGGTCCTTCCACGAGCCCGCCGCGGTCCTCGTCGACCTGGCGACCCTGGAAACCGTGCCGCGCAACGAGATCGTCGCCGGTATGGCCGAGATCATCAAGGCCGGTTTCATCGCCGACCCGGTGATCCTCGAACTCATCGAGCGCGATCCCGAAGCCGCCCTCGACCCGACCGGCACGGTGCTGCCCGAACTCATCCGCCGCGCCATCCAGGTCAAGGCCGACGTGGTCGCCGCCGACCTCAAGGAATCGGATCTGCGCGAGATCCTGAACTACGGCCACACTCTCGGCCACGCCATCGAGCGCCGCGAGCGCTACCGCTGGCGCCACGGCGCCGCCGTGTCGGTGGGCCTGGTCTTCGCCGCCGAGCTCGGCCGCCTGGCCGGTCGCCTCGACGACGCCACCGCCGAGCGTCACCGCGCGGTGCTCGAGAGCGTCGGCCTGCCCACCACCTACGACGCCGACGCGCTCCCCCAGCTCATGGACAGCATGCAGGGCGACAAGAAGACCCACTCCGGTGTCCTGCGCTTCGTGGTCCTGGACGGCCTGGCCAAGCCCGGCCGCCTCGAGGGCCCCGACCCGTCACTACTTGCCGCCGCCTACTCCGCGATCGCCCGCGAGGGCACCCCGGCCGGCGGCGCGATCCTGCTGTAGCCCGGTCACGCGCGTGCGAAGCGGGCCCGCGCCCGGCGAATCGCACCGGCCCACAGCACTTTCGAGCCGTTCAGGAACTCACCGCCGAGCTCGCGGGGCGTGGCCAGATCCTTGGTCAGGCGGGCGGCGGCGGACCTGGTCCGCGCGTCGGCCTTGCTCGGATGGCCGCTGTCGTAGGGCGGCTGCGGGTCGTACTCGATCGCCAGCTGCACCGCCCGGGCGCGATCGGGTCCGGCGATCTCACCGATCAGCCACAGGCCCAGGTCGATGCCCGCGGACACCCCGGCGGCGGTCACGATCTTGCCCGATCGCACGATCCGCCTGTCGCGCTGTGGTTTCGCGCCGAGCCCGGTCAGCAGCGGCTGGGCGGCCCAGTGCGAGGTCGCGGGTTGCCCGTCGAGCAGGCCCGCGGCGGCCAGGATGATCGAACCGCTGCACACCGACAGGGTCCAGGTGGTGTGCTCGTGCACGCGGCGCAGCCACGCCAGCACCTTCTCGTCGGCGGCGGTGGCCATGGTGGCCGGAATCGATCCGCCCACCAGCACGATGTCGGGCGCGGGCGTCTCGTCGAGCGAGTGCGTCGCGGCCAGCACCAGCACCCCGCTGTCGGTGACGATCGGGCCGGGTTCGTGCCAGACGAAACGGATCTCGGCGCCCGGCAGTCCGCGCAGGACGTCGTAGGGCCCGATCGAATCCAGGGCCGTCATCCCCGGATAGGCCAGGATGGCGATCTGAACACGGTCGGGCTGCGGCGTGGCGCCGGTCATGGATGCCTCCGGGCGGTCGGTGCGAACTCGTCTCGTTCGCTCGCGATCGACGCTATGCGCCGGGCCCGGACCGCCCCAGTGGCATTGGCGACAGCATTCGATGGATTATCGCCGCCGCCCGTATGTTCGGATCGTGCACACGGTGGCTGTTCTGGCGCTCGACGGCGTGATCCCCTTCGATCTGGCGACCCCGGTCGAGGCCTTCGGCCGGGCCCGACTGCCCGGCGGCGACCCGTGCTATCGGGTGCTCGTGTGCGCCGAGACACCCGATATCGACACCGGGACCTTCACGCTGCGCGCCCATCGGGGCCTGGACGCGCTGGCCGAAGCCGACACGATCATCATTCCCGGCATCGCCCGCCCCACCGCCGCGCTCCCGGAGAACTGCCGCGCCGCGCTGGTCGCGGCCGCCGCGCGCGGCGCCCGGATCGCGTCGATCTGTTCGGGCGCTTTCCCTTTCGCGGCCACCGGCCTGCTCGACGGCCTGCGCGCGACCACGCACTGGATGGCGGCCGAGCTGCTGGCCGCCCGCCATCCCGGGATCGAGGTCGATCCCAATGTGCTGTACGTCGACAACGGCCGGTTCCTCACCTCCGCCGGGGCGGCGGCGGGAGTCGACATGTGCCTGCACCTGATTCGCCGCGATCACGGTTCCGCCGTCGCCGCCGACGCCGCGCGCCAGGCGGTGATGCCCCTCGAACGCGAAGGCGGTCAGGCACAGTTCATCCCGCACGATCACGTCCCGATCCCGGCGGGTGCCGGACTGGAGCCGACGCTGCGCTGGATTCAGGAAAACCTCGCTCGCCCACTGACACTCGCCGATATCGCCGCGCACGCCGGGGTGAGCGATCGCACCCTGCTGCGCCGTTTCGCGGAGCAGACCGGCAGCACGCCCCTGCAGTGGGTGCACCGGGCCCGCGTCCGGCGCGCCCAGCAACTGCTCGAGACCAGCTCCGATTCGGTCGAGCACATCGGCGACCGCGTCGGATTCGGTTCCGCCGCGGGATTTCGCGAGCGATTCAAACGCACGACCGGGGTGAGCCCGGGCGCGTATCGGCGGGCTTTCCGCTGAGCCGGAACGTCTTTCGGCCGCGCCGGGCCGCCCCGGCGCTGAGTCGTGGCCTCTCAGCCCGCGCGCAGCAGCGGCTGGGTCGAACAGCGGAACGCGCCGCCGAACAGCCGTGACACCGAGAAGTCGATGTACTCCACGGCGATGCCGCGGTTCTGCAGTTCCGTTCCGACCCTGGCGAATTCGGGGTCGGTGATGTAGGTGCGCTCGTCGATGGGCAGGCCGTTGGTGGCCATGGCCGCGGCTTCGTCCTCGCTGACCTCGATTACCTCCCAGTCGCGCAGCGGGGCGGGCAGGCCGTCGGGCAGCCGGTCCGGGCAGGCGATCAGCAGGCCGTCGCGCACCAGGCCCAGCGCGCAGTCCAGGTGCAGCACGTGCGCGGGCAGGCGGACCGGAATCACGGTGTGCCCGAAGGGTTCCAGGTACTTCGCGAGCCAGCGGCAGCCGAGTGCGTCGCTGGCCATGCCGGACAGCCCGACGAACACGTGCTCCCCGAGCACCAGCACGTCGCCACCCTCCAGGAAGGGCCCGGGGCCCGGGTGTCCCAGCGGCGCCTTGCCGGGCTGCAACAGCGACACGTACCGCGCCGCGGACGGCAGCACTCGATCGAGTAGCAGGTCCCGGCTCGGCAGCACTTCCATCCGCCGGTGCGGGAACTGCAGCACACCCTCGATGACGTGGTCGCCGACGGTGAACCAGGGATCACGCACGAAGAAGTTGGCGTACCCGACCGGGCCCGCGGCGGCCTTCTCGTCGTCGGTGAACAGCCGCGGCCGCAGCACCTCCACGCCGTGCCGGCGCAGCACCGCCGCGAGTTCGTCGCGCTCGGCCTCCCAGCGCCGCTGCTTGTCGGGATAGACCGCGCCGAAGTCCCTGCCCCACACCGCTTCCAGGATCTCGACGGCGCTCGCCTCGACGGGCATCGAATGCCCGAGAATCGCCGCGTCGTCCGGAGCCCGGAATTCACACCGCGAGACCACCACGGTACGCAGCGGGGCGAATTCGCTCTCGACGAGTACGTTCACGGTTTCATCGGCCATGTGATCGGACCCTAAACGCGCCGGCGCCAAGTTCACCGTTCCCTCGCCGCCGGTGTCAGAACAACCCGCGAATATGCGGCCGCCCGTCCGGCCAGAACCCGTTCTCGAAGGCCTCCGCTCGGGCCGCGGCCTTGGGATGTCCCGCCGCGACCGCCGCGCGGAACAACGGCCCCGCCGCGGCCGGATCGATCACCTCGTACGCGACGGCGAGGCTGTACGCGCTGTGCATCTCACCGGCGTCGGCCCCGCGCTGCCACCAGGTCCGGTACTCGTCGCCGTAGTCGAACTTGCCACGGTCCACGAACAGCAGACTGCCGACGTTGTACATGGCCTTCACATCGCCCGCGGCCGCTGCCACCCGGTAGAACTCGATGGCCTCGCGGGTGTCCCCGCGCCGCTCGAGCAGGTGCGCGAGGTTGAAGGCCGCGTCGGTGTCGCCCGCCGCCGCGCCCGCGCGAAACCAGCGCTCGCTGTCCGCCGGGCGGGACTGGTTGTCCGCGAGCAGCCCGAGGTTGAACATCGCCGCCGCGTGGCCGGCCGCAGCCGCCCGTTCCCACCAGCTCTCGGCGCTCGCCTCGTCACCGCTCTCGACCGCGATCAGACCCAGCCTGGACAGCGCCGGTCCGTATTCGCTCGCCGCCAGCTCTTCGAACACTCGCACGGCCTCGGCCGTGTCACCCCGGCGCTCGAGCGCGTCGGCCCGTTCGAACGCCTCCTGCATCGCCACACTCACTGTCCCCCGGCCCCTTCCGTTTCGGTCGGAGCCGAGGATACCGGCGGGCGCGACCCCCGCGAACGCCGAACGCCACGGCGGGCTTCCGCCGTGGCGTTCGCTGCGCTCGGTGCCGGGTGTCAGACCGAAGCCGACTCCTTGTTCAGGACGACGGTGTCGGCCGAGGCGTTGGCATTGCCCTTGGACTCGCGCCCGGCCAGGTAGCGGCCGATGGTCACGCCGATCACGCCGGGGATGAAGATCAGCAGAATGATGAAGGAGGCGCCGGAGCTGACCTCGAACAGCAGCCCGTTGTCGCCGAGGTCGAACTTGGGCACGAAGTCCAGGATCCACGCGACCACGCCGGCGCCGATGCCGCCGACCACGCCGGCCTTGAGCCAGCGCATGGTCAGGTCCGTGCCGCGCTCGGGATCGGGGTTGGCACGACGATCGGCGCGGCCGTCCAGCACTCCCCAGCCCACGACGGCGGCGAGCAGGACGATCAGGCACAACATCCGCATCCAGGCGCCGTTGGTCGGCCAGTTAATCATCGCCAGGCCGAGCACGGTCCGGAGCACAACGGTCAGCGCTCCCAAAGCCACGGCGCGCAACACCCACGCATTCATGATGATCACCTTAACCTGCGAACCGGTTCACGGAATTGAAACTCGTTCCAGAACTTTAGCCGGTTCGTCGGATTTCGACGCGCAGGGGCGACCGCGACCGGGCCCGATGGGACCGCACGCTGCTACAAAAGACCGGGTGAGCATCGAAGCCGTCGCCCTGCTGCAGGACCCGATCCGCCGCCGCCTGTACGACTACGTCGCGGCCGCCGATCACGATGTGAGCCGGAACGAGGCCGCCGCCGCGGTGGAGATCAAACGACCGCTGGCGGCCTTCCATCTGGACAAGCTGGCCGAGGCCGGGCTGCTGGACGCGGTGTTCCGCCGCCCCGAGGGCCGGACCGGACCGGGTTCGGGGCGTCCCGCGAAGTTCTACCGGCGCGCCGACGCCGAGTTCGCGGTCCTGCTCCCGCAGCGCGACTACCGCACCGCCGCGACGATTCTCGCCGAGGTCACCGAGCACGCCGGACTGGAGACGGCCATCGAGGCGGCCGCCGCCGCGCACGGGCCGCGCCTCGACGGGCGCGAACTGTTCGACGTGCTGCGCGAGCGCGGCTACGAGCCGTACCTGGACGGGACTCGAATCCGGCTGCGCAACTGCCCTTTCCATCGCCTCGCCGCGGACTTCCCGCCGCTGGTGTGCGGCATGAACCTGGCCCTGCTCGAACCCGTCGCCGCCGAGGCGGGCTGGACCGCGCGGATGGACGCGGCGCCCGGCCGGTGTTGCGTATCGTTCTCTAAAACAAGCGGTGATTAGTTATAGTCCGGGTATGCACCTCGCACAGCTCAACATCGGCCGCCTGGTCGCCCCGCAGGGTGACCCGCGCGTGGCCGATTTCTACGCCGGACTCGACTCGATCAACGCCCTGGCCGAACGCTCCCCCGGATTCGTCTGGCGGCTGGTGGACAAGGATTCCAACGACGCGACGACGCTGCGGCCCTACGACGATCCCGACCTGCTCGTGAACATGAGCCTGTGGGAATCGCGCGAGACCCTGTTCGACTACGTCTACCGCAGCGGCCACATGGATTTCGTGCGCCGCCGCCGCGAATGGTTCGTCTCGCTCGGCGAGGTCTTCACGGTGCTGTGGTGGGTGCCCACCGGCGAACTGCCGACCCTCGAGGACGCCATGGGCCGCCTGGCCCACCTGCGCGAGCACGGCCCGACCCCGCACGCCTTCACCTTCCGGCACGCCTTCGATCCGGAACCCCCTGCCGCCGTACAGATCTCCGCGGACACAACAGCGAGCGCGCCGGACTGAACTCGCGGAAATCCGTCCCGCACAAGGTGGCAGACGCCCGCACTCGCCCGATCGACCCGCCGGACCACCGTGGCCGACCGCGAGTGACCCGAGGGCCGACGCGACGGGATCGACGCCGGCTCACCGACCGGAACCATCACGGCCGGACGCCCGCCGGACCACGGCGAACGGCGCCGCGATCACGCGACGCCGTTCCTGTGTCCTGCTTCCGGGGACTCGCCCCGGGCCCTCATTCCGCCAGTGCCGCAGCCATTTCCGCGCGCGGCGCGGGCTCGCCGGTGAACTGCTCGACCTGCCCGTACGCCTGCTGCAGCAGCATCTCCAGCCCACTGACCACCGTGTTCCCGGCCCGCTGCACCGCTTCCGCGAGCGGCGTCGGCCACGGGTTGTAGATCGCGTCCAGCACCACGGGCGCCTGCGCCACCGCGTCCGCCACGCCCGCCGCCCCGGCGGCCGGCACCGTGCTGACCACCGCGTCCACCTCGGCGCAGACGAAACCCAGTGCGTCCGCGTCGAAGTCGATGATCTCGGCCGACATGCCCAGGCGCTCGGCGAGTTCCAGGGTGTCCGCCGCGCGGCCCTTGTCGCGGGCGACGATGGTGACCGTGTGCGCGCCCAGTTCCGCCAGCGCCAGCAGCGCCGGGCGCGCGGTACCGCCCGCGCCGAGCACGACCGCGCGGGCAATCTCCTCGACGCCCGCGCCCTGCAGCGCACCGCGCACGCCGTCGACGTCGGTGCAGTCCGCACGCCATCCGGTCGCGGTGCGCAGCAGCGTATTCGCCGAGCCCACCAGCTCCGCCCGCTCGGTGCGCTCGTCGGCGTACTCGAGCGCGGCGACCTTGCCCGGCATGGTCACCGACAGCCCGACCCACTCCGGCCCGAGCCCGTCGACGAATCCGGGCAGCTGCTCACCCGTGCACTCGACCCGCTCATAGGTCCAGTTCAGCCCGAGCGCGCGGTACGCCGCCAGATGCAGTTGCGGTGAGCGCGAGTGCGCGATCGGGCTGCCGAGCACGGCCGCCTTGCGAACCTCACCGCCCACTGTCGAGAATTCCACTCTGCTGTGCCTTTTCGATGTTGCGCAGATGCTCGCTGTAACTCTCGGTGAAGAGGGTGGTGCCCTTCTTGTCGATCGTCACGAAGTACAGCCACGTGCCCGGTTCGGGATTCTCCATGGCGCGCAGGGCATCCAGCGACGGGGACGAGATGGGCGTGGCGGGCAGTCCGGCCATGGCGTAGGTGTTCCACGGCGTCTTGCGGGCGCGATCGGCGTCGGTCGTGGCGACCTCGGTCTTGTCGAGCCTGTAGTTGACGGTGGAGTCGAACTGCAGCGGCTGATCGACCTCCAGGCGGTTCACGATCACCCGCGCCACCTTGGACATGTCCGGCGGCAGCGCCTCGCGCTCCACCAGCGACGCGCCGATGAGCATCTCGTAGGGGCTGAGCTTGCCGCCCCCGGACTGCAGCAGACCGGTCGACTCGTAGCTCTTGGCGCTCTCGGAGACCAGGAACTTCAGTACACCCTCGGGGGTGGCGCTGGGATCGAAATCCCAGGTGCCCGCCGAGATCAAGCCCTCGAGCTGACGACTGCGATCGGGTACCTGCCGCACCCGGTCCAACGCCCACGCCGGCACCCCGAGCGCCGCCGGGTCGGTGTTGGCGCCGGCCGCCTCGAGCTGCTCGTAGGTGAGGCACTTGCTCGCGGCGCCGGTGCCGACGCAGCTGGCCGCCGCGATCTTGCGGTAGATGCCCTCCTTGGACGCGCCGGTGTTCACGTCGCTCGAGTCGTGCAGCTGCCTGCCCTCGGAGATGACCACGTTGCCGACCCGGGAGGTGGTCCCCACCAGCGTGGTGACCGCTTCGGACGCCTTGCTGCGGGTGGGAATCGCGTAGTAGCCGGGCTGGATCGAGTTCATGCCGCTGTTCTGCACCGCGGCCTCGTAGAAGGCGGCGCTGCTGGCGACGACACCCTTGTCGTACATGGATTCGGCGATCTGGGTGGCGGTGTCACCGGACTTGACCTGCACCACGACCAGCGCGCCGGACTCACCCGCGGCGAAATCCTCGGCCGGGGTGAAGCGGTTCATGAATTTCCACGCCGCGAAGCCCACCGCGCCCACGAACAGCACGACGAACACCGAAGCGATGACGACCATGTTGCGACGGCGGCGCTTGCGCTCGGCGGCCTTGCGCGAGGCCGCACGCGAACGCTTGGGACGCGACCCACCCGACTTGCCACCCGCGCGCGACTTCGCGCCGGCGGCGGGCGCGCGACGGCCCCGGTCGGCGCGCTGCGGCGCGGCGCGACGGGGCGGCTCGGGCTCGAGGTACGGCTCGTCGTCGTACTCGTCGTCGTCCTCGTACCGGGGGATGACGGTGGTGTCGTCCTCGTCGTCGTCCGCGTCCGGCCAGTCCAGGTCGTCTCTGCGGTAACGACGTTCAGCGTTCTGCCGGTAGCGTTCCTCGGCCCGGGTCCAGCGGTCGGTCATGCGGTATCACCATCACCGCGCGGCTTCAATAGCGCACTCCGTTCGTCCAACCATCCTTGCAGGATCGACACGGCGGCCGCCTGATCGATGACCTGCCGCTGCCCGCGCGCGCGAACTCCACTGTCCCGCAACGCGCGTGCAGCAGACACCGTAGTCAAACGTTCGTCGGAAAGTCGCACCGGCACCGGTGCGATCAAAGTCCGCAAACGCCCCGCGAAGGTGGCCGCCAGCTTAGCCGACGAGCCACTCTCACCGCGTAAGGTGCGCGGCAGGCCGACGATTACTTCCACGGCCTCGTACTCCCGCACAATCTCGGCAATTCTCGCGAGATCGGGGGCCAGGGTCCCGGGGGCGACCTTCTTCGCCTTGGGAACGGTTTCCACCGGCGTGGCGAGCAGGCCGTCCGGGTCGCTCGAGGCGACGCCGACGCGGACGGTGCCCACGTCGATGCCGATGCGGCGACCCCGGCCGGGATCCTCGCCGGGGGTCGGGCGATCGGCGCTGTAACTCGCCGATCGCTCGACGGCCGGTGTTCGCGAATCCGAGAATTCGGACTGATTGGACATCAGCCGGCGAGCTCGGCCACCCGCGCCCGCACAGCCGTCAGACCGGCCTCGATACCGGACGGATCGGTGCCCGCGCCCTGTGCCATCTCCGGCTTGCCGCCGCCGCGGCCCGCGATGCTGGGACCGAAGCTGGCGACCAGATCCCCGGCCTTGACGCCCAGATCCTGCGCCGCCTTGGTGACCGCGACGACGAACGGAACCTTGCCTCCGTCGTTGCCGAGCAGCACCACGATGGCCGGCTCGGAGCCCAAGCGGCCCTTGATGTCCTGCACCAGGGTGCGAATATCGGCCGCGCCGACACCCTCGGGGGCCGCGGCCGCGACCAGCAGCACCTTGCCCACGCGCTGGGCCTGCTCGGCGAACGTGCCCGCCGAGGACAGCACCGCGGCCATCTTGGTGCGCTCGAGTTCTTTCTCGGCAACCTTGAGTCGCTCGACGAGCTGCTCCACGCGCCCGGGCACCTCGTCCGAGGGCACCTTGAGCGAGGAGGCCAGACCGGCCAGCAGCGCCCGCTCCTTGGCGAGGTACTTGTACGAGTCCAGGCCGACGAACGCCTCCACGCGGCGCACGCCCGAACCGACCGACGACTCACCGAGCAGGGTGATCGGGCCGATCTGCGAGGAGTGCTGCACGTGGGTGCCGCCGCACAATTCCATGGAGAACGGCCCGCCGATCTCCACCACGCGAACCTCGTCGCCGTAGTTCTCGCCGAACAGCGCCATCGCGCCCATCTTCTTGGCGCTGGGCAGATCGGTGACGAAGGTGTTCACGGTGAAGTCGTCCGCGACGGCATCGTTCGAGATGGCCTCGATGTCGGACTTCTGCTGGTCGCTGAGCGCGCCCTGCCAGTTGAAGTCGAAGCGCAGGTAGCCGGGCTTGTTGAGCGAGCCCGCCTGAACCGCGTTGGGGCCCAGGACCTGTCGCAGCGCGGCGTGCACCATGTGGGTGCCGGTGTGGCCCTGGGTGGCGCCGCGCCGCCAGGCCGGATCGACCTGCGCGAGCACGGTGTCGCCCTCGGTGAGCTGTCCCGCCTCGATGGTGGCCTTGTGTGTCCACACCTTCTTGGCGATCTTCTGCACGTCGTTGACGCGCACCTTCAGCCCGTGCGAGGAGCTCATCGAACCGCGGTCGGCGATCTGGCCGCCGGACTCGGCGTACAGCGGCGAGCGATCGAGGATGATCTCCACGTCCTGGCCCACTTCGGCCACCGGCACTCGCACGCCGTCCTTGATGATGGCGAGCACCGTTGCCTCGGTGGCCAATTCGTCGAAGCCGGTGAACTCGGTGGCGCCGCGGTCGACGAATTCCTTGTAGACGGTGAGGTCGGCGTGACCCTGCTTGCGCGAGTACGCGTCCTCCTTGGCGCGCGCCCGCTGCTCGGCCATGAGGTTGCGGAAGCCGGTCTCGTCGACCTGCAGGCCCGCCTCGGCGGCCATCTCCAGGGTCAGGTCGATCGGGAAGCCGTAGGTGTCGTGCAGCGTGAACGCCTCGGTGCCGCTGATCGTCTTGCCGCCCTGGGCCTTCACCTCGGAGACGGCGTCGTCGAACAGCTTGGAGCCGGTGCTCAGCGTGCGCAGGAACGCCGATTCCTCACCGACGGCGACGGTTTCGATGCGCTTGTAGTCGGTGGCCAGTTCCGGGTACGAGGGGGCCATGAGATCGCTGACGATCTTCATGAACTCGCCCATGACCGGCTTCTCGGCGCCGAGCAGGCGGGCCGAGCGCACGATGCGGCGCAGCAGCCGGCGCAGCACGTAGCCGCGGCCGTCGTTGCCCGGGTTCACGCCGTCGGCGATGAGCATCGCGCCGGTGCGGGCGTGGTCGGCGATGACGCGGAAGCGCACGTCGTCGGCGTGGTCGACGCCGTAGTTGCGGCCGGTCAGTTCCTCGGCCTTGTTGATGATCGGGCGCAGCAGATCGGTCTCGTAGACGTTGTCGACGCCCTGCAGCAGGAACGCGACGCGCTCGACGCCCATGCCGGTGTCGATGTTCTTCTTGGGCAGCGGTCCCAGGATCTCGAAGTCGTCCTTGCCGCGCCCGGCGCCCCGCTCGTTCTGCATGAACACGAGGTTCCAGATCTCGATGTACCGATCCTCGTCGGCCTCGGGGCCGCCCTCGATGCCGTACTCGGGACCGCGGTCGTAGTAGATCTCCGAACACGGGCCGCACGGTCCCGGGATACCCATGGACCAGTAGTTGTCGGCCATGCCGCGGCGCTGGATGCGCTCGGACGGCACGCCCATCTTCAGCCAGATCTGCTCGGCCTCGTCGTCGTCGAGGTAGACCGTGACCCACAGCCGCTCGGGGTCGAAGCCGTAGCCGCCGTCCTCGACGCTCTTGGTGAGCAGCGACCACGCGAACTCGATGGCGCCCTGCTTGAAGTAGTCGCCGAAGCTGAAGTTGCCGGCCATCTGGAAGAAGGTGTTGTGCCGGGTGGTGATGCCGACATTCTCGATGTCGCCGGTGCGCACGCACTTCTGCACGCTGGTCGCGGTGGTGAACGGCGGGGTCTGCTGACCCAGGAAATACGGCACGAACTGGACCATGCCCGCGTTGACGAACAGCAGGTTGGGGTCGGCCAGGATCAGCGAGGCGCTGGGCACCTCGGTATGTCCGGCACGGACGAAATGCTCCAGGAAGCGTCGGCGAATCTCGTGGGTCTGCACAGCTATCCAGCCTACCGGTCCCGGTCCAGCGGGTTTTCCCCGACTCCGGCCGGGTGGCTAGCATCACGGAGGTGCCAGAGATTCCCGATCCCGACGTCCGTTATCCGCTCCCGCACACCGATCGCACGATCTTCCTGAAGCCCTTCATCGAGGCGGCCAATATAGAGGTGGGCGATTACACCTACTTCGATGATCCCGATGCCGCGACCGAGTTCGAGCGCAACAACGTGCTCTACGCCTTCGGGCCCGAGAAGCTGATCATCGGCCGGTACTGCGCGCTGGCCACCGGCACCCGGTTCATCATGGCCGGGGCCAATCATCCGACGGCCGGGGTGTCGACCTTCCCGTTCACCATCTTCGGCGGCACCTGGGCCGCGGACACCATGGACATCCTCACCTCGATCCCGAGCCGCGGCGACACCGTGGTGGGCAACGACGTGTGGTTCGGGTTCAACTCGCTGATCATGCCGGGCGTGCGCATCGGCGACGGCGCGATCATCGCCACGGGTGCGGTGGTGGCGGCCGATGTGCCGCCGTACACGATCGTCGGCGGCAATCCGGCCAAGCCGGTCAAGCAGCGCTTCGACGACGAGGACGTGGCCCGTTTGCGCCGCGCGGCGTGGTGGGACTGGCCCGTGGAGCTGGTGACCGCGCACGTGCGCACGATCATGGCGGGTACGCCGAAGGAGATCGAGCAGATCGCCCGGGACAACGGGCTGTTCCGGGACGATCTGATTCTCGACTGAGCCCGCGCCTCAGTGCACCAGGTCGCGCAGCGGCTCGGTGTTGAGGGTGATCTCCACCGGATCGGGGAGTTCGAACGGCTCCCCGATCGGCAGGCGCACGCAGGAGGAGTACACGCTGCCGCGCGGGCGGCTGTAGACGATGAGCTCCTGGCTCTCCCGGTCGATGAGCAGATAGACCGGAATGCCGGTCTCGGCGTAGGCGCGGGGTTTCTCCTCCCGATCCCGCCGGTCGGAATCGGAGTCGAAGCGGGTCACCTCCACGACCATGAGCACCGCCTCGGGGGTCTTCCATCTCCCCTGCCCGGCGAACGCCCGCCGGGCCGCGACCACCGCGTCGGTGCGCGCGCGGCCGCCGCCGTACGCGTCGACGAGCAATCCGATCTCCGGGTAGAGCCGCACGCCCGGCAGCTGCGCGAGCACCTGCTCGAGCAGCCATTGGAAGATCTCGTCGTGATCCCCGTCGGGCAACGGCTTCGCCCCCAGCTTTCCGTTGATGAACTCCAGCCTGACCCCCTCGCGCGCATCGTTCGCGAGGGCCTCGAAATCTTCGATGAGCATCTGTGGCCGATCCGCTATGGCAGTCATGCGACGGACGTTATACCCGCTCGCGGCACGTTCGGCCGGGATCGCCACGCGCGCACCCCGACTCGCCGAACGACACGCCTGAAGTGCGGTTATCTGCCGCGCACGATGCGGCGGAGTTTGGTCACGCGCGGTCCGACTTCACGCTCGTAGCCGTGGTCCGTTGGATGATAATAATCCGTTCCGACCAATTCGTCCGGCGGATACTGTTGTGCCAGAACACCATCCGGATGATCGTGCGGATACCGGTAGTTCTGCGCATTGCCGAGCACGGCCGCGCCCTTGTAGTGCCCGTCGCGCAGATGTGGCGGCACCGCACCGGCTTTGCCCGCGCGCACATCCGCGAGCGCCGCACCGATCCCCTTGACGACGGCACCCGATTTGGGTGCCGTCGCGATGTGAATTGTGGCCTGCGCCAACGCCAACTGTGCTTCGGGCATGCCGACCAATTGGACGACCTGGGCGGCCGCGGTGGCGGTCTGCAGGGCCGTGGGGTCGGCCATACCGACCTCCTCGCTGGCCTGAATCATCAAGCGGCGCGCGATGAATCGCGGATCCTCGCCCGCGCTGATCATGCGCGCCAGGTAGTGCAGCGCGGCGTCGACATCGGAGCCGCGCAGCGACTTGATGAAGGCGCTGATGACGTCGTAGTGCTGATCCCCGGCGCGGTCGTAGCGCACCGCGGCCCGGTCCACGCTGGCCTCGACCAGCTCCACCCCGACCTGTCCGTCGAGCGAGGATTCGGCGGAGGCCTCCAGCGCGGTGAGCGAGCGCCGCGCGTCACCCCCGGCGATGCGCACGATGTGGTCGAGGGCCTCCTCGGTGACGGTGTACTCACCGGCCAGCCCGCGCGGATCCTCGATCGCGCGCCGCAGCACGGCGCGAATATCGCTCTCGGACAACGATTGCAGCTGCAGTACCAGCGAGCGCGACAGCAGCGGTGACACGACGGAGAACGACGGGTTCTCGGTCGTGGCCGCGACCAGCAGCACGATGCGGTTCTCGACCGCGGCCAGCAGCGCGTCCTGCTGGGTCTTGGAGAACCGGTGCACCTCGTCGATGAACAGCACGGTCTGCTCGCCCGCGGTGAGCCGGCGCCGCGCGACGTCGATGACGGCGCGGACCTCCTTGACCCCGGCGGAGAGCGCCGACAGCGCTTCGAAGCGGCGGCCGGTGGACTGGGAGATGAGCGAGGCGAGGGTCGTCTTGCCGGTGCCGGGCGGACCGTACAGCAGGACCGAGGCGGCGCCGGAGCCCTCGATGAGCCGGCGCAGCGGCGAGCCCGGGCCGAGCAGATGCTGCTGCCCCATCACCTCGTCGAGCGTGCGCGGGCGCATGCGGACGGCCAGCGGCGCGAATCCCTCACCGCCCGCGGGTGCGCGCGGAGCGAACTCCTCGGACACGGCCTCCGTTCCCGGTGCGTCGAACAGCCCATCACTCACGAGCGAACCCTACCCAGCGGGACCGACAGCATCCGCGTCAGGCACGCGCGACCGGCCCGAACCCCGCGGTCACTAACTGTTCATCTGTCCAGATTTGCTCGCCGGGCACTGGATCGTATTCGATCTGTGGCGTGCGCCTCACCGAGATCATCTCCGGCCCCTTCGATCGACGCTCCGCGCTCAAGGGCGGAACGGCCGCGATCCTCACCGGCGGCACCGCCGCGGTGGCCTCCTCGCTGTTCGGTGCGCCCGCCCTCGCGCGGGCCGAAAACGCGGTGTTCCGGCACGGCGTCGCCTCGGGCGATCCACTGCCCGGCGGGGTGATCGTCTGGACCCGCGTCACCCCCGGCGAGGACGCCCTGCCCGGGTCCGGCGCCGGTGTGCCGGTAGCGGTGCGCTGGGAAGTAGCCAGCGACGCGGACTTCGGCTCGATCGCCGCCTCGGGCAGCCACACCGCCACCGCGGACGCCGACCACACGGTGAAGATCGACGTCACCGGACTCGGCGCGGGACGCGAGTACTTCTACCGGTTCAGCGCGCTCGGCCAGACCTCGCCGACCGGCCGCACCCGCACCGCGCCCGCCGAGTCCGACACCCCGGACCGGCTGCGCCTGGGCGTGGTGTCCTGCGCCAACTGGGAGGCCGGGTACTTCGGCGCGTACCGGCACCTGGCCGCGCGCGAGGATCTCGATGTCGTCGTCCATCTGGGCGACTACCTGTACGAGTACCCGCGCGGTGAGTACGGCGGCCGCGCCGGGTCGGTGCGCTGGCACGAGCCCGCGCACCTGATCGTGTCGCTGGCGGATTACCGAATTCGGCACGCGCAGTACAAGACCGACCCGGACCTGTCGAACCTGCACGCGCGGGTGCCGTTCGTGTGCACCTGGGACGATCACGAGACCGCCGACAACGCCTGGGCGAACGGCTCCGAGGACCACGATCCCGCCACGCAGGGCTCCTGGGCCGACCGCCGCGCGGCGGCGCTGCAGGCGTATCTCGAATGGATGCCGGTGCGCACCGGCGGCGACAAGCGCCTGTACCGGCGACTGCGCTTCGGCACCCTGGCCGAGCTGTCCATGCTGGATCTGCGCACCTATCGCAGCGAGCAGTTGCACGCCGGACCCGGCTGGCGCGACGTCGACAGCCCGGACCGCACCATCACCGGCAAGGACCAAATGGATTGGGTCACGGCCGGTTTGGTGTCCGCCCCGGTGACCTGGAAGGTGATCGGCAATCCCGTCATGATCGCGCCGCTGACGGTGCCGCCGCTGGATCCGGCGGTCACCGCCGCGCTGACCGAGACGATCGGCATCCCCGATCAGGGGATCCCGGTGAACCTGGACCAGTGGGACGGCTACACCGCCGACCGCCAGAAACTGCTGCACACCATCGTCGACGATCAGGTCTCCGACGTGGTCTTCCTGACCGGCGACATCCACACCTCCTGGGCCGCCGACATCCCCTTGGTCGCCGCCACCTACCCGGCCTCGCAGACCGCAGGTGTGGAATTCGTGGTCCCGTCCATCACGTCCCAGAGCATCGGCGACATCACCAAGACCCCGCCCCGCACCACCTCGGTCGCCGCCGAGACCGCCCTGGTGAACGTGAACCGCCACCTGCGCTACACCGAACTCGACTCGCACGGCTACGGCGTCCTGCACATCGACGCGGACCAGACCCAGATGGACTGGTTCTACGTCACCGACGTCGCCGATCCGAATACCGCTGTGCGCCACGGCGCGTCGTTCGGCGCCCGCCGCGGCGGGCGCCTGGAGCCCCGCGCGACCCCGGTGGTCTGAGGCTCTCGCCGCTGCCCACCGACGCCATACACCGCGTGGGTGGGCTACACACCGTCGCATGCGAGCAACGACGACTTCCGGAGCGGGCGGCAGCGTGCTGGGCTGGTCGGCGGTGCGGTTCCTATTGGCCGGGTCCGCCATTCATGCGCCGTTCACGCGTTGCCCCTTGATTCGGTTCGCCCGCACGGGATGTCATGGTGCGTGGCCCGCTCCAAGATCGCACCCTTCGCCGCTCTCGACCGCCGCACCGCCATCAAGGGCGGCACCGTCGTCGCGGCGTCCGCGCTCCTGGCCACCTCGGGGCGCGCCGGGGCCGCGGGCCCGGTCTTCCGGCACGGTGTCGCCTCGGGTGATCCACTGCCGACCGGGGTGATCCTGTGGACGCGCGTCACCCCGGACGACGCGGCGACCCCGGGTTCGGGTGTCGGCGAACCGGTTTCGGCGCGCTGGGAGATCGCCGCGGACGCGGAGTTCACCTCGATCGCGGCGGCGGGCACGCAAACAACCGACTCGGCGTCGGACCACACTGTCAAGATCGACGTCTCGGGACTCGTTCCCGCCACCGACTACTTCTATCGCTTCAGCGCGCTCGGCCAGACCTCCGCGACCGGCCGCACCCGGACCGCGCCCGCCGCCGGCGACTCCCCCGGCAGTCTCCGCTTCGGCGTGGTGTCCTGCTCCAACTGGGAGTCCGGATACTTCGGCGCGTACCGGCATCTCGCGGCGCGCGACGACCTCGACGCGATCGTGCACCTGGGCGACTACCTGTACGAATACGCGCGCGGCAAGCACGCCGGGCTGATGCCCAAGATCGACCGGCAGCACGAGCCGGCGCACGAGATCGTCTCGCTCGCCGACTACCGAATTCGGCACGGGCAGTACAAGACCG
Organism: Nocardia sp. NPDC055321; assembly: GCF_053645575.1. Taxonomy (NCBI): domain Bacteria; kingdom Bacillati; phylum Actinomycetota; class Actinomycetes; order Mycobacteriales; family Nocardiaceae; genus Nocardia; species Nocardia sp. NPDC055321. The sequence goes on along the minus strand of NZ_JBSHMS010000008.1, from coordinate 57,195 downwards.
ACGCCGACCTGGCCGCCCTGCACGCCCGCGTCCCGTTCATCTGCACCTGGGACGATCACGAGTCCGCCAACGACGCGTGGTCCGGCGGCGCGGAGAATCATCAACCCGGCGAGGGCGATTGGCCTGCCCGCCGCGCGGCCGCGCTCCAGGCGTACCTGGAGTGGATGCCGGTGCGCGCCTACGGTCCCGGCGCCCGGCTCTACCGCCGCCTGCGCTTCGGCGACCTGGCCGAACTCTCCATGCTGGATCTGCGCACCTATCGCGATCAGCAGTTGCCCGCCGTGGCGGGCTGGCGGCAGGTCGACGACCCGGCCCGCTCCCTCACCGGCCGGGCGCAAATGGATTGGCTCACCGGCGGTCTCGTCTCGGCGCCGGTGCGCTGGAAGCTGGTCGGCAACCCGGTCATGATCGCCCCGCTGCTGTTGCCGCCCATGGACGCGGCCACCGCGGCGGCCCTGAACGGCGTGATCGGCGTCCCGCAGGACGGCATCCCGGTCAACGCGGATCAGTGGGACGGCTACGCGGCCGATCGCCGCGCGCTCTTCGACGCCATCGTGGACCGGAACTGCTCGGACGTGGTCTTCCTGACCGGCGACATCCACACCTCGTGGGCGTCCGATCTCCCGACGAACGTCACCGCGTATCCGGCGAGCCCGCGCGCGGGCACCGAATTCGTGGTCCCCTCGGTGACCACCGGCAGCGTCGGGGAGATCCTGCAGATGCCCGCGCGCACGGTGAGCGTGCCCCTGGAAACCGCCATCGCCCGCATCAATCCGCACATGCGCTACGTGGAACTGGATTCCCACGGCTACGGCGTGCTCTCGGTGACCGCCGAGCAGGCGCAGATGGACTGGTTCTATCTGCTGGACGTCCGTGATCCGAATACGGGCGTGCGCCACGGCGTTTCCTACGCGGTGCGCAGCGGCGGGGGCAACCTCGAGCAGCGCCCGGGACCCGTCGCGCACTGAGCCGCGACCGGGCGAGGCACGCGCCGCCGCGGTGGTGTGAACGGGCCGCCCCGGTTTCAGCGGCCCGTGCTCACTCCTCCCAGCGCTCCTCGAGCGTCGCCGAGACGTGTTCGGCGAAATCGCCCAGGGCGTCGTCGCCGGTGCAGCGGGCGTCCTCGGCGAGGGCGGCCCAGCGATTGATCAGCGCGGCCGAGCGCGGGATCGAGAGGCCGTGCTCGCGGGCGGCGGCGATGCGGGTGTGATCGGCGGGCAGGAACCAGTAGGTGGAGAGCCAGACCCAGATCAGGCGGGCTTCCAGGATCCGTTCGGCGAGCACGTCGTCGTCGGCGAGCGCGGGCCAGACCGCGACCACTTCCGAGCGCCAGGCTTCCACCATCTGCCGGGCGCGCTCGCGCGAGAGCTCGAAATCGCAGAGGCAGCCGGGGAAGGAAACCAGCGCGTAGGCGATGTCGAGGGTGGCATCGCGGAAGCCACCCCATTCGTAGTCCAGGAACCGCGCGCCCTCTTCGTTGAGGATCACGTTGTCCGGGCACAGGTCGGACGGGCTGAACGCGCGGTGGCGGCCGGCGGAGAAGAGCCGGTTGCCGCGCACGATGCGCTCGGCGATCTCGCCGGGCACCTCGATGCCGAGTTCGCGCTGGAGCATGTCGGGCACTTCGGTGACGGAGGTCTCGGCCTGCTGGGCGATGCCGTCCACCCGGTGCACCACGTCCACGCGGCGCAGCAGGGCGACGAAATCGGCTTCACGGCCGACGGTGGCGGCGTGCATGCGGCCCAGTGCCTGCGCGAAGGCCATGAGGGCATTGCGGCCGGCCGGTTCGATGTTGGTCTGCAGTACCTGCGTCAGCGAGGTGTTCTCACCCAGGTCGCTGAGGATGAGCAGGCGATCGGGCAGGCTGTAGCCCAGGAGGTAGGCCCCGGGTCTGTGCTCCTTGCCCAGTGCGGTCGTGAACTGATAGGACACGGCTTCGCGCAGGAACGCGGAGTCGATACTGGCGACGCCGGGGGCCATGCCGCCGGTGCGTCGCTGCGAGGCTGTGCCCCGCACCTGCTTCACAATGAGGGTGCGCGGAAGTGAAAACGCGTTCTCCGCCACACGGACGCGGAGAACCGTTGTTCTACCACTGCCGCTGAGCTCCATTGGATCACTCAGCTTTACCGCAGCACCCATTCGCTTTGTGAGCAACTGTTGTGCCGCGTACACGACTTCAGCGGCGCGTTCGGCCAATAGTGCGGTCATCGGAACCCAAAGTACTCGCTCCAGGTCACTTTCAGCGAGCGGTTACGCAACCTTTCGCGCGTCGTCCGGCGTGTCTCTGTGAAGGGTTTGCCCACGCGGCGCTGGTTGCTTGACACAACCTGGACCGTCTAGTTGTCTCATGTTCAACTCTTGTGCGCCACACCGTAAACCGGGAAATGTGAAAGGCTCGCGACCATGACCGGCACGCCGCCCTCCGCACCGAACCAACCCTACGGCGACAATCCCGCCCAGCAGGGCCGGGGGCAGTACGCAGCCGACCCGGGTCGCCATCAAAACCCCCAGCCCGCACCGTATTCCGCGCCGCAGGAACCGCCGGGCGGGCACGGCAGGCACGAGATGCCCGGACTCGCCGGCTACCCGCAGTTCGACGGCCCGGGCGCGGCGCAGTACGGCAGCGAGCCCGTGGAACCCCCGCCGAACCTGCACCCGCAGTCGGGCGCGCCGCAGGGCTACGGTCCCGGAGCGCCGCAGCAGTACCCGCCGGCCGGCGGCCCGCAACCGGGAAATCCGCCCCCGCCGGGCGGTTTCGCACCCCAGGGCGGTTTCGCGCCGCCGCCGGGTGGTCCCGGTGGCGCACCGCAGCAGCCCGCCACCTCGCAATTCCCGTCCGCGCCGCACGGCGCCGTGCCGGTCTACGATCGCGAGCGCCTGAACGTCGGCCACGCCATCGCCTACGGCTGGGACAGGTTCCGCCGGAATCCGGTGCCGTGGGCGGGCATGGTGCTGATCGGGATGATCGCCTGGCTCGTGGTCATCCTCATGGTGAATATTCTTGATGTGCAATCGCTTTCGGGCGTGCTACTACTATCCGCGGTCGCCGCCCTGGTGGTGTGGTTGCTGCAGGCCGCCATGGTGCGCGGCGGCCTCTACGAAACCGACGGAACCCCACCGGATTTCCCGGCCTTCTTCGGCTTCGTCAACGCCGGAAATGTGCTGATCACGGCATTGATCGTCTTCGTCGCGTGCCTCATCGCGTCGATGGCCTGGGTTTTCCCCGCCATCATCGTCGGCGTCGTGTGCATGTTCGCCCTGCACTTCGTCATCGACCAGGACCAGGACCCGCTCACCGCCATCAAGTCCAGCGCGCAGCTGGTGGTCGCCAACGCGTTGCAGGTGATCTTGCTGGCGATAGCCGTCATGATCATCACCTTTATCGGCGCCATGCTCTGCGGCCTCGGCCTGCTGGTGGCCGGCCCGGTCTGCGCCATTGCGATCACCTACGCCTATCGCGACCTCACCGGCGGGTTCATCGCACCGCTGTGAGCGAACCATGACCGACGACAGCGGCCCGGTATCGGTGGATACCGGGCCGCTGTTCTATCGGTCGAGAGGGCTTACTTCTCCTTGATCGGATTGCCCTCGGCGTCGAGCTTGACGTCCAGACCCGCATCCCGGCGCTGCACCGGGGTGATCGGCGTCGGGGCATCGGTCAGCGGATCCACGCCGCCGCCGGACTTCGGGAAGGCGATGACCTCGCGAATGGAATCCACACCCGCGAGCAGCGCGGTGATGCGATCCCAGCCGAAGGCGATGCCACCCATGGGCGGAGCGCCGAAGGAGAAGGCGTCGAGCAGGAAGCCGAACTTGTCCTGCGCCTCCTCGTCGTTGATGCCCATCACCTTGAAGACCCGCTCCTGCACGTCCTTGCGGTGAATACGAATCGAGCCGCCGCCGATCTCGTTGCCATTGCAGACGATGTCGTAGGCGTAGGCCAGCGCGGAACCCGGATCGGTATCGAAGGTGTCCAGGTGCTCGGGCTTGGGCGAGGTGAACGCGTGATGCACCGCGGTCCAGGCCGAATGGCCCAGGGCCACATCACCGCTGGCGGTGGCATCGGCCGCGGGCTCGAACATCGGGGCGTCCACGATCCAGACGAAGGCCCATTCGTTCTCGTCGATGAGACCGCACTTGCGCGCGATCTCACCGCGCGCGGCGCCGAGCAGGGCACGCTGCGGCTTGGCCTCACCGGCGGCGAAGAACACGCAGTCGCCGGGATTCGCGCCGACGTACTTGGCCAGGCCCTCACGCTCGGCATCGCTCAGGTTCTTGGCGACCGGACCGCCGAGGGTGCCGTCCTCCTGGATCAGGATGTAGGCCAGACCCTTGGCGCCGCGCTGCTTGGCCCATTCCTGCCAGGCATCGAGCTGACGCCGGGGCTGCGAGGCGCCACCGGGCATGACGACCGCGCCGACGTAGGGCGCCTGGAACACCCGGAAGGTGGTGTCCTTGAAGTACTCCGCCATCTCTGTGATCTCGACGCCGAAGCGCAGATCGGGCTTGTCCGAGCCGTAGCGGCGCATGGCCTCGTGGTAGGTCATGTGCGGAATCGGCGTGGTGATCTCGTGGCCGATGAGCTTCCACAGCGCGACCAGGATGTCCTCGGCCAGCAGGATGACGTCTTCCTGCTCGACGAAGCTCATCTCGATGTCGAGCTGGGTGAACTCGGGCTGGCGATCCGCGCGGAAGTCCTCATCGCGATAGCAGCGCGCGATCTGGTAGTAGCGCTCGATGCCCGCGACCATGAGCAGCTGCTTGAACAGCTGCGGCGACTGCGGCAGCGCGTAGAACTTGCCCGGCTGCAGACGCGCCGGCACCAGGAAATCGCGAGCGCCCTCGGGCGTGGACCGCGTCATGGTCGGGGTCTCGACCTCGACGAAGGCATGCTTGCCCAGCACCTCGCGAGCGGCGGCGCTGACCTGCGAGCGCAGGCGAATGGCCTTGGCCGGGCCCTCGCGGCGCAGATCCAGATACCGGTACTTGAGCCGCGCCTCTTCGCCGGGCTCGTCGTCCAGCTGGAACGGCAGCGGAGCGGACTCGTTGAGCACCTCGAGCTCGGTCACATTGACCTCGATGGCGCCGGTCGGCAGATTCGGGTTCTCACTGCCCGCCGGACGGTTCTCGACCACGCCGGTGACCTTCACGCAGAACTCGTTGCGCAGCTTGTGGGCCTGTTCGGCGGGCACGCCCTCACGGAAGACGGCCTGCGACACGCCCGAAGCATCACGCAGATCGATGAAGATCACGCCACCGTGGTCTCGACGCCGCGCCACCCATCCGGTGAGGGTGACGGACTGACCGGCGTGCTCGCTTCGCAGCGAACCAGCCAAGTGGGTGCGCAGCACGGGATTCCTTTCGACGGACTTCGAAACGCCCGCGGGGTGGCCGGGCGCGTTCCCATCGTAGTGAGACACGTATTCCGAGTGGAAACCGATATCCGCGCGGACCTGTCAAGCTGTACGCCAAGGCTCGATATCGGCCCGCGCGAGCCGCCCATGACCCCAGGTCGGCCGACCTGCGGGGCGAGGACATGCTTGCGAAGGAGAGCGGCGACCATGACGTTCAACGAAGGCATGCAGATCGACCCGGATCGAGTGCGCAGCGGTGGCGGGCCGGGCATGGGCGGCGGCATGGTGCTCGGCGGCGGCGCACTCGGCATCATCGCTCTCATCGCCACGCTGCTGCTGGGCGGCGATCCGGGCAGCGTACTCGGGCAATTCACCGGCGCGGGCGGCACCGAACAGGGCACCGGGGGCGCTCCCGAGCACTGCAAGACCGGTGCGGACGCGAACAAGTACGTCGACTGCCGCGTCATCCTGACGGTGCAGAGCCTGGACTCGGTGTGGGCCACCGAACTGCCCAAGCAGACCAACAAGCGCTACGTCGACCCGCAGGTCTCGCTGTTCTCCGGGGTGATCGACACCGGCTGCGGCCGGGCATCCTCCGCGGTCGGCCCGTTCTACTGCCCCGCGGATCAGACGGCGTACTTCGATACCAGCTTCTTCCAGGAGCTCACCGACAAATTCGGCGCGAGCGGCGGCCCCCTGGCCCAGGAGTATGTGGTCGCTCACGAATTCGGCCACCACATCCAGAACCTGCTCGGCGACATCAATCGAGCCCAGCGCGATCCCCGCGGTCCCGAATCCGGCGCGGTCCGCACCGAACTGCAGGCCGACTGCTACGCGGGCGTCTGGGCGTACTACGCGGACAAGCTCCCCGCCCCCGGCGGCACCGAGCCCTTCCTGAAGCCCTTGACCGAGAACGACATTCGCGATGGTCTGTCCGCGGCAGCCGCTGTCGGCGACGATCGCATCCAGAAGGCCGCCACCGGCCGGGTGAATCCCGAGGGCTGGACGCACGGTTCGTCGGAGCAACGCCAGAAGTGGTTCCTCACCGGCTACCGCACCGGCCAGGTGCAGGCGTGTGACACCTACAACGCCCGCGACCTGAACAATCCGCCCGCCCTGCGCTGACCCGCCGGCTCCCGTGCCCGCATCGAATTCGATGCGGGCACTGTCGTATCAACCTGGCAAGCTCGCCCCGTGGTTCTGGATACATCAGGCGAATACGCGCGCGGCGACGACCTCGCGGATCTGACCGAGTACGTGCGCGTTTTCGAAGCCGGGGGCTATCAAGTCGATCGAATCGTCGAATCGGTGTGCGCGGGCTGCGACGGACGCGAATTCGGGGTGGACGCGGACGACGATGAGGGTCTTGCCCGGCGTACCTGCCTGTCCTGCGGCGCCACCGCCTTTCTCGGTGACAGTGCTGACCACTGGGACGAGGATGGGGACTGGGCGGAGTGCACGTGCCCGTGTGGTGGTGAGCGCTTCGCGGTGGCCGTGGGCTTCTCCGTTCGCGAGGATGGCGATATCCGCTGGGTGAGCGTCGGACTGCGCTGCCTGGCCGATGGTGTGCTCGGCGTCTATGTCGACTGGAAGATCGACTACTCGCCTGCTCTGGATCTTCCTGCCTAGGTTGGCCGGGGCGTCGCTGGTTCAGTTTCTTGGCGGCGGTTGGGTGCCCTGCCGCGGGAAACAACCAGAACACGGAGTACCAGCGGGGTGGGTCGGGAGCCTCGGCTGCGGTTGAGCGACCTACCGCCGAAAGGGCGCCTGGACACCGGAGTACCGGCGGAGTGCGTCAGGTGCCTCGATCGCGGTTGGGGACCCTACCGCAGGAAAGAAGACAGGACAACGGAGTACCAGCAGGGGGACGTCGGGAGACTCGGCTGCGGTTGGGTGCCCTACCGGGGGAAGGACGCCTGGATAACGGAATACGAGCGGGGGCAGGTTGGGTGCCTCGGCGGCGGTTCCGGCCCTTCCGGGCCGATAGGCGGGATCGAAGCCTTCGGATGCGTGGCCGAGTTTCCAACCCCGGGCCGGGCACGGCAATCACCGCCTGAGACATCACCCTGTTGTGCTGAGGACGAGTCTTTGTCTGTAGGTCTCGAGAAGGTTCCCACGGCCAGTCGACCCGGCTGGAAGGGTGAATCCGCTCCCAACTGGGGAGCCGAAGGTCGGGTACGGCAGGCGAGGTAACCAGCATTGCCGCATCTGTTTTGCCTGCTCTCCCGAACCCCGCTGGAAGCTGGACCTTGGGTGTGGGGTTGGGCTACGTCGGCCACGGGCGTGAACACTGATGCGTGTGGACGCACCATCCGCACGGGTGAGAAGAGCGGGGCCATATGCGTGGGCGCGCGAGGAGCCCCTTCGGCATGGGAAAGCCGAAGAGGCAGAGTGGAAACGGCGGTGAGACTCGATACCAGGGGCCGGGTGGCTAACAGCGCCATCGCGCGGGGATACCCGGGAACTGGGGATGGTGGCGGAAGTTCACACGCGGCCTACGAGCTCGGTCGATGTGTGGTGGAGGAATCCACCCCGTTTTGCCCGGATTCTCCGAATCATCGCCCATCACAACGGTTTCCCAGCCGTTCGGGCCGGTGTTGATCTGGGCGTGGCAGGCATCGCAGGCGAAAGTCAGGTTCTCGATGTTCGTTTCGCCGCCATCGGCCCATTCGTGGATGTGGTGCACAGCGGAGCGGCTCGCTGGCGCGTCGCATCCCGGGCGCGTGCACCCGCGTTCGGTGGCGGTGAGCGCCAACCGCTGGGCAGGGTTGGCGAGACGCTGACCGCGAGAAAGGTGCAGGGGGCGGCCGTTGCGATCGAGCACCACCAGGTACGGAGTCGAATTCCTGGCGACCTGAAGGGCTTGGGTGATCGACATCGTGCCGCCTGTGGCGGTGGTGGCGACCCCTGCGCGGTTCTCGAGGTCGTCGATGCTCATGGTGATGATCGTCGAGACCGGAAGTCCGCGATGCGATCCCAGTCGCGTGGGTCCCATGTCCGGGCGGAAGAACACCAGCAGCGCATCGTGATTGCGCTGCTCAGCGGTACGGTGATCGCGCTTAGCGGCGGCACGCAGCTTCGCGCGCAGAGCTGCGCGGGCACGCTGGTCCGGGGTCAGCGAGGGGTCGTTTGCGTCATCATCACCGGTGTCGTCGCCGTCGTCGAGTTCGGTATCGAGACCGAGTTCAGCGGTGGTCCACGGGCTTTCGGGATCATCGGGATTGCACATGCCGGGGCGCCCGAATTTCTCGAACATCGGGATCATCACCGCCCCCAACTGCGGGGTCAGGTATCCCGAGATCGGGTACATGCCGTCGATGCCCTGATGCCCGATCTTGATGCTCCGGACTCGCTGGCGGTCCCGGTCCTCGGTCAACCGGCCATCGGGGTCGACGTGGGCCAGGATGTGCACGCCGAGCTTGGTCACACCCTTCGGGTCACCCTCGCGGGCGTAAGAGGTCAGATGCTCCTCGGCCTGGTCTTTGACTTCCGGACCGGCGGCGTCGGGGATCCGCGTCAGCGCATCGTGGATGGCCTTCACATGATCGGCGGAGATCTCCCCGGCCCGTTGCGCTGCGGCGACGAGCGGCAATTTCGGCGGCCGGGTACTCGAACCCGTCGACACCGTCGACAGCAGATCAGCGTTACGGACGCGGGCAGCGGCCTCGGCGTACGAGAGCCGCAGTGTTTGTTGCAGGAACAGAATCAAGCTCTTCACACCCGCTGCGGAGGACAAGCCTCGCGCTCCACACTCGAGAGCGAAGCGCTGCTTGACCGCTTCGAGTTTGCGGAAGCTGGTCTCGAGCCCCTGCATGACGCCGACGACCTCGCCATCGGCCATTGAGTACATCGGTAATTCGAGCAGGTTTTCCACCGCGGCGGCGAGTGCTTTGACACTCGTCGCGATGGTGGGTACCTCTCTCGAATCCATGCCTCTATTCTACGCCTTCATAGCGGATATGAATAGCTCAATTCTGTTGGGATACAACACTATTCAGACAATTCGACCCCTCAATTCAACGACACCGAAACCCATCCACCGCAGCCTCATAAACTGACCCAAATGATCGAGGTACGCGTACTGGAACCCGACGACTGGCAACTCTGGCGCCAGCTCCGGCTCGCCGCTCTCGCCGACGCGCCCTGGGCCTTCGGCTCGACCCTCGCCGAGTGGACAGGCCCCGGCGACACCGAGGCCCGCTGGCGCTCCCGCTTCGACAACGTCCCCTTCAACGCCGTCGTCTCCTGGCACGGCACCCCCGCCGGCATGGTCGGCGCGTACCCCTCGGACACCGAAACCGGGACGGTAGAACTCATTTCGATGTGGGTCGCGCCCTTCGCGCGCGGCAAGGGCGTATCGGACGCCGCGATAGACGCGGTAGTGAAATGGGCAGGGCCCCGGCCGGTGATCCTGTCGGTCAAGACAGACAACGCCGTCGCGATCCGCCTGTACGAGCGTCACGGATTCGCCGACGCGGGCCCCTCCCCCGACGACTCCGACGAACGCCTCATGCGCCGGTCCTAGCCGAACTCGTGCGCCGGTCCCTCGCGCACACCAGCCATTCCACGCATGAGCTCCCCCCGAAACCCGCAGAGACAGAAGATGCCCGGCTCACAAAGGAGCCGGGCATCAGAAACAGCACCAAATACTCCGAAACCCTATGTCACAGTCCAGGTCTCCCGACCGGTCAGCAACGTCTGCAGGGTCCCCTCCGCCACCGGCTTCTGTTCGCGAGCCGCACTCAGCTGCGCACGAACGCCGTCGTCGTAGGTGGGCCGGGTAGCGGCCCGGAACACCCCGGTCACCACCCGGGTCATGTCCTGATCGGACAGCCGGGACAGCGCGTACGCGTACTCGGGATTGTCGGTGTACGCGTCGTGCACCACGATCTCGGACTCCGGGACCGACGTCGCGGGCACCACCTTCAGCCCGAATCCGCTTCGCACGACGGCCAGTTCGTTGTCCGCGCCGAACCGAATCGGCTGACCGTGCCGCAGCCGGATGAGGTGGGACTCCGCGTTCTCCTTGCGCAGGATGTCGAACGACCCGTCGTTGAAGATCGGGCAGTCCTGCAGGATCTCCACGAACGCGGTGCCGCGATGTTCGGCGGCCGCGCGCAGAACCTCGGTGAGTCCGGCGCGGTCGGAGTCCAGAGCCCGTGCGGCGAACGTGGCTTCGGCCCCGAGCGCCACCGACAGCGTGTTGAACGGATGGTCGATCGAGCCCATCGGCGTGGACTTGGTGACCTTGCCGGTCTCCGACGTCGGCGAGTACTGGCCCTTGGTGAGCCCGTAGATCCGGTTGTTGAACAGCAGGATCGTCATGTTCACGTTGCGCCGCAGCGCGTGCACGAGGTGGTTGCCGCCGATCGAGAGAGCGTCGCCGTCACCGGTCACGACCCAGACCGACAGGTCCGGCCGGGTGACCGCGAGCCCGGTGGCGATGGCGGGCGCGCGCCCGTGAATCGAGTGAATCCCGTACGCCTCCAGGTAATACGGGAAGCGGCTCGAGCACCCGATGCCGGAGACGAACATCAGATTCTCGCGCTTGAGCCCCAGTTCGGCCAGGAACCCGCGCACGGTGGCGAGGATGACGTAGTCACCGCAGCCGGGGCACCAGCGCACCTCCTGATCGGTGGTGTAATCCTTGGGTTTCTGCGGACCGTCGGCGTGCGGCACCCCGGTCAATCCGGTTAGCCCCAGATCCGTTCCGACGAGCGGGTTTTCGAGGATGGTCATCAGTTACCCCCTGGAGTGCGGTAGGTGGCCCGCGCTCGTGCCGCGAAGGCCTTGCTCTGCTCCATCTCGGCGATGGAGCCGTCCAGTGCCGCGTCGATCACCCCGACCAGTTCCTGCGCGGAGAACGCCGTCCCGGCGACCTTGGTCCACGGCTGCACGTCCACCAGGTAGCGGGCGCGCAGCAGCATGGCGAGCTGACCGCCGTTCATCTCGGGCGCGACCACCGTGCGGTACCGGCCCAGCACGGCGCCGAGGTTGGCGGGGAAGGGATTCAGATGCCGCAGGTGCGCCTGGGCGACCGGTACGCCCCGCCGCCGCGCCCGCCGGCACGCCTCGCCGATGGGCCCGTAGGAGCTGCCCCAGCCGATGAGCAGCAGTTCCGCCCGGCCGCTGGGATCCTCGACCTCGAGGTCGGGCACGGTGATGCCGTCGATCTTGGCCTGGCGCAGCCGCACCATCAGTTCGTGATTGGCGGGCTCGTAGGAGATGTTGCCGCTGCCGTCGGCCTTCTCGAGACCGCCGATGCGATGCGCGCGCCCCTTCGTCCCGGGCACCGCCAGCGGCCGGGCCAGGGTCTCGGGATCGCGCGCGTACGGCAGGAAACCGTCGTCGTCCGCGCCCTCGGGCTCGAATCCCGGATCGATGGGCGCGAGATCGCCGACCTGCGGAATCGCCCAGGGCTCGGACCCGTTGGCGATGGACCCGTCCGAGAGCAGCAGCACCGGCGTGCGATAGGTGATGGCGATGCGCGCGGCCTCGACCGCGGCGTCGAAGCAGTCCGCGGGCGAGCGCGGGGCCAGCACCGCCACCGGCGACTCGCCGTTGCGCCCGTACAGCGCCTGCAGCAGATCGGCCTGCTCGGTCTTGGTGGGCAGACCCGTCGACGGACCGCCGCGCTGCACGTCGATGATGAGCAGCGGCATCTCGGTCATGACGGCGAGTCCGATGGCCTCGCTCTTGAGGGCGAGCCCGGGCCCGGAGGTGCTGGTGACGCCCAGCGCGCCGCCGATCGAAGCGCCCAGGGCCGCACCGATTCCTGCGATCTCGTCCTCGGCCTGGAAGGTGGTGACGCCGAAGTTCTTGTGCCTGCTCAACTCGTGCAGGATGTCCGAGGCCGGGGTGATCGGGTAGGTGCCCAGGAACACCGGCAGCCCGGACAGCTGACCGGCCGTCACCAACCCGTAGGCGAGCGCGGTGTTGCCGGTGATCTGCCGGTAGGTGCCGGCGGGCAGCGTCGCGCGGGCGACCTCGTAGGTCGTCGCGAACGCCTCGGTGGTTTCGCCATAATTCCACCCGGCCCGGAATGCGAGAATATTCGCTTCGGCCACTTCGGGTTTGGACCCGAATTTCTCCCGGAGGAACTGTTCCGTACCACCGAGTGGCCGGCCGTACATCCAGGAGAGCAATCCCAGCGCGAACATATTCTTCGCGCGCTGCCCATCCTTTTTACCCACACCGGTCGGTTCGGTTGCCGCCAGCGTCAGCGATGTCATGGGCACTTGATGCACCACGAAATCGGACAGTGTCCCGTCGGCGAGCGGATCCCCCGCGTAACCGACCTTCGAAAGATTACGTTTGGTGAATTCGTCCGTGTTCACGATGAGCGTGGCCCCGCGGGCCAGCTCCTCCAGATTCGCCTTGAGCGCCGCCGGATTCATCGCCACCAGCACATCGGGCTGATCACCGGCGGTGAGGATGTCGTAGTCCGCGATCTGGATCTGGAACGACGAGACACCCGGCAGCGTGCCCTGGGGCGCACGGATCTCGGCCGGGAAGTTCGGCTGTGTTGCAAGATCATTTCCGAAAGCGGCTGCCTCATGGGTGAATCGATCACCGGTGAGCTGCATACCATCACCGGAGTCGCCGGCGAAGCGAATTACAACCTTTTCCAATTTCTCAGCGGCAGCGCCGTTTCGGGCCGCTGTCACCGATTCGTCATGCTGGGAACCCATGCGCCTGCATCACTTCCTCGTCCGTGAGAGGTACCAACGCCAAACTACTCCGCTATATTCGCGACACACCCGCGAAAACAGCGGTGAAACGTCGAGATTTCGCGGCCGGCGTCAGGCGAACAGTGCCAGCTGCGGGTCGGGCGTATGCGATTCGGCGGCACGCACTTGCGGCTCGGCCTGCCGTTCGCGGTTCAAACCATGCTTGTCCAGCAACGGATCGATCCGGCCGCGCAACCACGCGGAGTACTCCGGTGTCACTGAAGTCCCGCGACCATACAGCTGCCGATAGCGCCGGATGAGCGCCGGGTGCTGTTCGGCGAGCCAGGTGAGGAACCAGCCGCGGGTGCTACCGCGCAGATGCATGGGAAAGGCGACCGCGCTCGCGGCCCCGGCCTCGGCGATGGCGGCGAAGAGATCGTCCAGCTGTGACCGGCCGTCGGTGAGGCACGGAATGATCGGCGCCACCATGACATTCACCGCGAACCCGGCGTCGGCGAGGGCGCGCACGAGCTCGAGCCGCGCGCGCGGCGAGGGTGTTCCCGGTTCGAGCGCGGTGCTCAGTTCGGGATCGAGCATCGCGATGGAGACGGCCAGATGCACCGGAACCTGGCGCGCCGCCTGGGTGAGCAGCGGCAGATCCCGGCGCAGCAGTGTGCCTTTGGTGAGAATGGAGAACCCGGTGCCGGATTCGGTGAGCGCGCCGATGATGCCCGGCATGAGCCGATAGCGCCCCTCGGCGCGCTGATACGGATCCGTATTGGTCCCCAGCGCAACGACTTCCCGCCGCCAGGAGCGCTTGTGCACCTCCCGGCGCAGGATGGCCGCGATGTTGGTCTTGACGACGATCTGGTTGTCGAAGTCCTCGCCCGCGTCCAGATCCAGGTACTCGTGGGTGGGGCGGGCGAAGCAGTAGCGGCAGGCGTGCGTACAACCCCGCATGGGGTTGACGGTCCAGTTGAACGGCAGACTGCCGCCCTCGGGCATCTTGTTCAGCGCGCTCTTGCAGAGCACTTCGTGAAAAGTGATGCCTTCGAACTCCGGGGTTTGTACGCTGCGTACGAACCCCGCGCGTTCGAGCCCGGGCAGCGCGCCGTCATCGGCCTCGAGGGTCTGGCTCTGCCACCGCACCACACAAGTCGAACATTTGTTCTACCTGGTGTCAAGCGATCTTCTGGGTGACCGTCTTGAAGTTCTGCCCATTGTAGAAGGCCACGAGGTCGCGAATCGTCTCGTCCGCCGGGCGTGGCCGGTAGCCGAGGTCGGTGCTCGCCTTGTCGTGTTCCACGACCGGCGCCGACAGCAGCGCGCCCATGGCCGCCTTGGAGATGCGGTCGCTGCCCACGGCCTTGGCGGCGGGCTCGAGCACCGGCATCAGCGCGTTGATGAACTTGGCCGGAATGGCGAAGGCGGGCTTGAGCTTCCCGTTGACCTCGGCGGCCAGGCGGGTGGCGTCGAACATGTTGGTGAAGTGACCACCGAGCAGGTAGTTCTCACCGGTCTTGCCGCGCTCGCCGGCCAGGATGAGGCCGTTGGCCACGTCGCGCACGTCGACCAGGTCGAAGCCGCCGCTGATCATGACGGGCACGCGGCCGCGCGCGGCGTCCCACAGCGTCTTGTTGATGCGCGAGTCGGTGTTGTCGACCGGTCCGTACACACCGGTCGGGTTGCAGACGACCGCGTCCAGACCCTGATCGATGACCTTGCGCAGCTCGACCTCGCCCTGGAACTTCGAGCGGTCGTACACCGGCAGGTCGGGATCGATGGACCGCGGCGAGCGCTCGTTGATGGTGCCGCCGCAGGTGTACTGGTTAAACGCGTGAATGGAGCTGGTGTGCACCATGCGGCGCGCGCCGACCTCGAGCGCGGCCTCGGCGACCACGCGCACGCCCTCGGTGTTGACCCGCCAGGCGAGGTCGTTCTTGTGCGCGAGGGTGATGAGCGCGACGAGATGGTAGACGACCTCCGCACCCTCCAGCGTCTGGCGCATGGAGGCGGGATCGAGGACGTCGCCGCTGACCCAGGTGACACCCGGGACGGCCGGTCCGGCGGGCTTGACACGGTCGATGGCGGTGACCTCGTGACCGCGATCGGTAAGCAGGCGAAGCAAATTGGTGCCAAGGAACCCGGCGGCGCCGGTGACTGCGACCTTCATGTGATGAAGAATATAGAACTTGTTCTAATTTGCAAGAACGGCCGGGACCCGATCCGGAGACGCTCGCGTACCCGACTCGGCATGCGCCCGCATACCAAGCAGGCGGCCCGGTCGCACGTGCGCGAGGTTAATCCGCCACGCCGAGCTGGACGATCGATGCGTTATATTCGCACCCGCATGTCCACGACGATTGGGGGGCACCAATGGCCGAGCTCTCGGTCGACACCGCGGCGGTTCGCACTTTCGCCGCGACGCAGGACGGCGTCGCCGCGAACATCGCCGCGGCCGGCGGCCTGGACACCGTAACCCACGTGGCCGCCATGACCCCGGTCTTCGGCGTGATCGGCGCCGACTTCCTGGCCAGTTTCGCCGTCGCCGAACTGCTGCACGACCGGGACATCAACTCCCTGTCGAGCCGGTTCGCCCACCTCGGTCAGGCCGCTTTCGGCTCGGCCGCCACCTACGACGGCACCGATGCCGCGTTCGCCGCCGGCCTCGGCTCGATCGAGGGCGCGATCGGCGAGCAGGCATGAGCCCGGTCGAGAACGGCGTGATCGGCGGGGTCGCTCCCATCGGCGAGCTCGGCGCTCCCGGCCCGTCGGGTCTTGCACACGGACCCGTGGGGGCGTCCGGCCCTGGGGTCCTCGACGCATCTGACGGCACGGCACTCGATGCGGACGGGGGCGGTTCGTTCGGGGCGGCCGGCGGCGAGCACCCGGGACTGCCGGACCTGCCGCTGGGTCAGCTGCCGGACGACGTCGCGCCCTTCACGCCGCCCGATTTCGTCTTGTCCCGCAAGGAGATCGAGCCCGCGGGGTCACTCTCCGGCGGCCTGCCGCACGGCCTCGGCGGGGCGACGGGCGCGGAAACTTCCGCCTCGTCCGTCCTGGCCGGCGCGCTGACCCCCGGCATCGACGCGGCGAACGGGGTGCTCTCGGGCGCGCAGCACACCCTCGCGGACGCGCAGGGCGCGCTCTCGGGCACGCAGGCCGCCCTGAACGGCATTCCCGCCGCCCTCGACGCGGCACAGGCCGCGCTGAGCGACGCGGCCGCGACTCTGCCGGTGTTGCCGCCGCTGCCCGCGGACCCGGTCGGTGATCTCATGAAGGGCCTGGCGCTGCCCGCCATCCCCGGGATCGACGCGCTGTTCAAGCCGTTCCTGGATCTGATCAACGCCTTCGGCACCGGCGTTCTGGGGCAACTGAATCCGGCCACCCTGCTCAGCCAGGGCTCGCAGCTCATCGAGACGGCGCTGCAGGTCGGCAAGGGCGCGGTCGAGACCGTCGAATCGGCCTGGCAGGGCAGGGCGTCCGGCGGCGCGCAGGACGCGAGTCAGCAGGCGCAGGCGCACGGCCGCGAGACCACCCAGCGCGGCTTCGATCTGTCGGCGGTGACCGAGCAGGCCGCCGCGGTGGTGCAGCGCGGCAACGTTCAGCTCACCGCCATCGCGCAGTCCTTCGCCGCTCAGGCGACGGCGCTGGCCCCCGTGATCCTGGCCCCGCCCGCGCAGACCGCGCTGATCGCCTCGGCCACCGAACATCTCGCCTCGGCAGTGACGGTCGTGAACGTGACCCGCGGCGAGCTCGCGGGGTACACCGCGCAGGTCAACGCCGTGGTCGGCCAATTGCTGGGGCAGAACGCCGGCCCCAACCCCGCCGAGGTGGCGAAGTCGTTGGCGCAGAACGTCGGTCAGCCGATTCTCGAACAGGCCAAGCAGCTGATCGAGGGCGGGTTGAACGCGGCGAACGCCGTTGCGGCCGCACCCGGTCCGGGCTCACCCACCGATGCGGACACCAAGGCGGCGGGTCTGGGCGGAGGCGCGGCGGGTGGCGGCGGTGGTGGCCTCGGCGGAGGCGGCGGTCTGGGCGGAGGCGGCGGAATACCCTCCGCACCGGGCGGTCCCGGCTCGTCCATCCCCGGCGGTCGCCTCGCCCCGGCCGCGCCCGGCCCCTTCGGCCCGGGCGGCCCCGGCATGACGGGCCCCTTGACCCCCGGCTTCATGGGCTCCCCCGCCGCGGCGGCCGCGGGCCGCGCCGCCGACCAGGATCACGCCCGCGCGGTCCAGCCGTACCAAAGCCCCACGGGCGACAGCGAACTCACCGCCGACCTCGGCCCCGCCACCCCCCGCGTCATCGGCGAGCCGGACAACCCTGCCGAAGAAGACCAGCCCACCCAAGCCTGATCCGTCTCGCACGAGTCGCCGTAGCGGGCACAGGCCGGCGCGACGCCGACCACGAACACGTGCGTCGGTGCAGACGTACCTGAGGACCCCAACTCCACCGGCAGACCGCTCACCGCCCGGTCGAGCGATCCGGCGACCGGACACCGTGCCGCTCACTCGAATTAGGGTGCGGCGTCGCCAGGCCGCGTCGATTCGGCTGCCGCGCCGCGAACTCCGCCGACGCGTCCAGGAAAAGGTGATGCCGCGGCCGTCGGAGTAGCTGCTCCGGGACCGCGGCATCGTGGAGGCGGAACGCGATTTGTACACCTCGCGGGCTCCGACACCGTATGGGGCCGGTGCGTGTGACCGGCGGATGGATCAGACCGCTGTGGGGCGTACCTGGGCGTCGATCCCGCCGTCGATGACGAACTGAGCGCCGTGGATGAAACCGGCCTGCGGGCCGAGCAGGTATGCGATCAGGGACGCTATCTCATCGGGAGTTCCGTTGCGGCCGATCGGCGGAACGAAGTTGCGGATGGCGTCGCCGTAGCGCGGGTCGTCCATGCCGGCGCGCAGCAGCGGGGTGTCCACGCCGCCGGGGGCCACGGTGTTCAGGCGCACGCCCGCCGCACCCCATTCGGGAGCGCGTTCGCGGACGGCCACGGTGACCGCGTTCTTCGACGAGGCGTAGGCGTACTGGCCCGCGAAATCGCCCGCCTCGGCGAAGGCTTCGGCCTCGGTGCCCTTGTTGATCGGGTTGTCCGCCCACGCGATATGGGTGGAGGCCACCGACGAAACCACCACCGCCGCAGGGGATTCGCCCTTCTGCAGGGCGGGGAAGAGTGCGTCCAGAAACGCGACGGTGGCCCGGTAGTTGATCTCGACCACGAAGTTGGGGTTGGGGACGTGCGGGCCGACGCCCGCGCAGAGCACGAGTCCGGTCAGCGCGCCGCCCGAGCGCTCGAGCACCGCGTCGACGGCGGCGGCACGGGCGGCCGGATCGGTCAGATCCGCGGTGATGTCGGCATTGCGCAGGTCGATGCCGATGACGTCGTGGCCCGCCGCGGTGAGCGCGGCGGCGGTGGCCGCCCCGATGCCCGACCCGGATCCGGTGATGGCGATGGTCATGTCTGCGATTAGAACAAGGTTCAGATTGCCGCCGCAACCCACACCCTCGGCGATCTCAGCCATCGGGACCACCGGCCCCGGTCACCAGCCGGATGCGCTACAAAGGATCAGGCAATTCAGGACGATCCGCGGCAATACCCCCGGATCTCGCCGACTTCTGGCCAGTGCGCTCGAACCCCCGCTAGCATCACCTCTACTAACTAGAATCTGTTCTAGTTTTCGTACTTGCTCACCGTCGAGAGGACGATCCCGATGCGCTTCACCTACGCGGAGGCGATGACCAACCCGGATTACTACATCCCCCTGGCGCGGGCCGCCGAGGAGGCCGGGTTCCACAGCATCACCGTCGCGGACAGCATCGCCTACCCGGCGGAGTCCGACTCCAAGTACCCCTACAACGCGGACGGCAACCGCGAGTTCCTCGAGGACAAGCCGTTCATCGAGACCTTCGTGCTCTCGGCGGCCATCGCCGCGGCCACCACGACGCTGCGCCTGACCCCGTTCGTCCTCAAGCTGCCGATCCGCCCGCCGGTGCTGGTGGCCAAGCAGGCGAGTTCGCTTGCGCGCCTGAGCAACAACCGCTTCGCCCTGGGCGTGGGCATCAGCCCGTGGCCGGAGGACTTCGACATCATGGGCGTGCCGTTCGAGAAGCGCGGCAAGCGCCTGGACGAGTGCATCGAGATCCTCAAGGGCCTGTCCACCGGCGAGTACTTCGAGTACCACGGCGAGTTCTACGACATCCAGAAGATCAAGATGACCCCCGCGCCGACCGAGCCGCTGCCGATCCTGGTCGGCGGGCACAGCGACGCGGCGCTGCGGCGCGCGGTGCGCCTGACCGACGGCTGGATGCACGCCGGCGGCAAGCCCGAGGATCTGGACCGCTACCTGGCGCGCATCAACGAATTGCGCAGCGAGCGTGACAATCCCGGTGAGTTCGAGATCCACGCCGCCTCGATGGACGCCTACTCGGTCGACGGGGTCAAGCGGATGGAGGACAAGGGCATCACCGACGCCATCGTCGGCTTCCGCAACTCCTACGCCAAGGAGCACGACACGGAGACCCTCGAGGAGAAGATCGTCAAGATCAAGTGGTACGGCGAGAAGATCATCGGCAAGCTGAACAGCTGAGTCCCGCCGCGCTCGAGCCGCTGTCGCGTGCGCTCCCGATGCCGGGGGCGCACGCGTCGCGCGTCGCGGCGCTCGATCAGTACGATCCGGCGAGCGCCGGCCACCGGCGAGCTCAGGAGTGCTTGGCGAAGCCCAGCTCGATGACCGCGTCGCGCTCGGCCGCCAGCTCCGCCACGCTCAGATCGATTCTGGCGCGCGAGAATTCGTCGATCTCGAGCCCCTGCACGATGCTGTACGCACCGTCGGCGCAGGTGACCGGGAACGAGCTGATCAGCCCGCGCGGCACGCCGTACGACCCGTCCGAGGGCACGGCCATCGACACCCATTCGCCCGGCGCGGTGCCCAGCACCCAGTCGTGCACGTGGTCGATGGCGGCGCTGGCCGCGCTCGCCGCCGAGGACGCCCCGCGCGCCTTGATGATGGCGGTGCCGCGCTGCTGGACGGTGGGGATGAAGTCGTTCTCCACCCAGTCGCGGTCGCCGATGAGTTCGAGGGCGGGCTTGCCGCCCACCGTGGCGTAGCTCAGGTCCGGGTACTGCGTGGCGGAGTGGTTGCCCCAGATGGCGATTCGCTCGATGTCGGCGGCCGCCGCGCCGGTGCGCGCGGCGACCTGCGCGATGGCCCGGTTGTGATCGAGCCGGGTGAGGGCAGTGAAGCGCTCGGCGGGCACGTCGGGGGCGTTGCTCATGGCGATGTAGGCGTTGGTGTTGGCCGGGTTGCCGACGACGAGCACCTTCACGTCGGCGGCGGCGTTGGCGTTGATGGCCGCGCCCTGATCGGTGAAGATCGGGCCGTTGGCGGCCAGCAGGTCCGCGCGTTCCATGCCCGCGGTGCGCGGGCGCGAGCCGACCAGGATGGCGATGTTGGCCCCGTCGAAGCCGACCCACGGATCGTCGGTGATGTCGATGCCCGCGAGGAGCGGGAACGCGCCGTCCTCGAGCTCCATGGCCACGCCCTCGAGGGAGGACACGGCGGCCGGTATCTCAAGCAGTCGCAGTCGCACCGGTGTCCGCTCACCCAGCAGCGCGCCGGAGGCGATGCGGAACAGCAGCCCGTAGGCGATCTGCCCGGCGGCGCCGGTGACGGTGACGGTAACGGGTTCCGGACGGCCTTGCTCGCTCACCACGAACTCCTCGCGTAGTCGAGATATCCGTTTTCACCCTATCCCCGCTCACACCCCGTTCCCCCACCCCGTGAGCCCGGAAGTGACCAACGAGACACCGGCCCCAGCAGCCCCATATCCACCGCTGAGCTGCTGATTCTCTGCGCAGTCAGCCCGTTCCAACCGTTTTCCCCGTCGGCCGTTAAGCGACTTCCGAGATCATTTCCCCGACCGCGCGGCAGGGGCCGCGGTCGAGGCGAGACCGGGGAGGGGGTTCCGATGGGCGTGTTGTGCGTGTTGTTCATGATGGGCTTCGTGGGGTTGCTGATCGTGGCGGTGGTGAGTTCGGCGCGCTCGGAGCGGGAACGCGTCGACCGCGTCCATCAGTGGGCTGCCGCGCACGGCTGGCGGGTGAACCGGCCTCCGCACGCGCCCTGGACTCCGCGCCTGCCGGGCCGTAACTCGCGCGGCGTCGGTGCGAGTGTCACCGGGTACCTCGGCGGCCGCTGGGTGACGGTCGCGGAGTACTCGTACCAGACCTCCGACGGCGGCGATTCCGGCGGCACGACGACCCACCGATTCGTGGTGACCGTGGTGCACCTCGAACGGCCGTTCCCCCCGCTGTCGGTGCGCCCCCAGGGCTCGTGGGCACTGCTGGGCCGGGCACTGTTCGGTGACAGGCCGACCGCGACCGGAAACCCGTTGTTCGACTACGCCTTCCGCGTCGACGCGGGCGACCCGGCGTATGCCAAGGCCATGGTCGGGCCGCATCTGATCGCCGCGCACGTGGCCGGCGCGGTCCCGCGGTGGAGCCTGGACGGGACCGACCTGCTCACCTACGTACCGAACGTCCGGTTGACCGATCCGCGCGCGATCCCCGGCTACGCGGCCCCGCTGCTGCGCGTCGCGGATCTCCTGGGCCACCGGGAATTCGGGTCGATGGGGAACTTCGACCGGCCGGCCTGAGCGGGAGTTCCGCCGAAATACACTGCGCGCCGGGCTGTCCCGGCGTATCAGCGCGCAGGGCTCACGAACGGCCCGCCCTACCCGGTCGACAGGCTCGGGGCACGCGAGTGACCGCGCTATCGGGTCAGCTCGGAGATGTCGGCGTCGGACAGCACAACCATCGAGACCGCGTCGCGGTCGCGGACCTGGCGCATCGCGCGGTACAGCGGGCGTTCCTCGGCGTTGGCGTCGCGGGCCTCGGCGCGCAGCTGCTGGACGAGCAGGTCGGAGACCGCGAGGGCGGCGGCGAGCGGGCAGGCGGCCAGGGCGTCGGCGAGCTTGCGCAGGCCGAGGATGTGGAGTTCGCGGCCGCTGCCGGAATCGGTGTAGATGGCCAGCGGCACCACGCGGGTGTCGCCGTTCGCGGTCACGCGCAGCAGCACCCGGCTGACCTTGCCCGGGTACACCACGATCTCGGTACCGGTCGCGGCGGCGAGGTCCACGCTGTGCTCGCCGCGCCAGGTGCGGGCTCGAATCACGGTGCCGGACAGCGATATCCGCTTGCGCTGGACCGCGGTGGCATACAGGGCCGTGGGTGCGCCGAGCACCAGCCCGATGGCGACGGCCACCGGCCAGCTGACCCAGAGCGCGGTCAGCAGTCCCATCCCGATGCCGACGCCGAGGGCGGCGAGGGTGAGCCGGCGCAGTGCGGGAGCGAGCAGCTCCGGCGCGATGAGATCGAGCCCGACCTCGGCGGCGGCGCCGGATTTCGATTTGTCAGTCACAGTTGCGCATTCGTCCAAGTGCATCAGGCGCGCCGCGGCTGCCACGCACCGCGGGGACGCTACCAGGACTCTCCCCCGGCGTGCCCCACTTCCGAATCCATTGTCCGGCAGCGCACCGGGCGGTGCGGAAGAACCTCCAGACGGCGCCCGCACGGCGGCTACCCGCGCACGACACCGCGCCCCGGACCGTGGTCCGGGGCGCGGTTGTCCACGAGCTTCGGCCTACTCCCCCGCGAGGGCGGCGGCGATCTGGGCGACGGCGTCGTCCAGGGCGATCTGGCGCTGTTCGCCGTTGCTCAGATCCTTGAGCCCTAGCTCGCCCTCGGCGACCTCGCGCTCGCCCAGGACCAGCGCGAAACGCGCCCCGGACTTGTCCGCAGCCTTCATCGCGCCCTTGACCCCGCGACCGCCGTAGGCGATATCGGTCCGGATGCCCGCGGCGCGGAGTTCACCGGCCAGCACCACCAGGCGCTGTTTGGCCACCTCGCCCAGCGGCACGCCGAACACGTCGATGCGGGTGCCGTCGGTGGCGGACTTGCCCTCGGCCTCGAGCGCGAGCACGGTGCGGTCCACGCCGATGCCGAAGCCGATGCCCGAGAGCGGCTGCCCGCCGAGTTCGGCCATGAGCCCGTCGTAGCGCCCGCCGCCGCCGATGCCGGACTGCGCGCCCAGCCCGTCGTGCACGAATTCGAAGGTGGTCTTGGTGTAGTAGTCCAGGCCGCGCACCATGCGCGGGTTGACCACGTACGGCACGCCGAGCGCGTCCAGGTGGCCGAGCACCTGGTCGAAGTGCGCCTTCGCGGACTCGGACAGGTGATCGATCATGAGCGGCGCGCCCGCGGTCATCTCCTTGACCTCGGGCCGCTTGTCGTCGAGCACGCGCAGCGGGTTGATCTCGGCCCGGCGGCGGGTCTCCTCGTCGAGTGGGAGCTTGAACAGGAACTCCTGCAACAGCTCCCGGTACTGCGGACGGCAGCTGTCGTCGCCGAGCGAGGTGAGTTCGAGCCGGAACCCGTCGAGTCCGAGCGAGCGGAAGCCGCGATCGGCGATGGCGATCACCTCGGCGTCCAGGGCCGGATCGTCGACGCCGATGGCCTCGAGGCCAACCTGCTGCAACTGCCGGTAGCGGCCCTTCTGCGGGCGTTCGTAGCGGAAGAACGGCCCGGCGTAGGCCAGTTTGACGGGCAGCTGGCCCCGGTCGAGGCCGTGCTGGATGACCGCGCGCATGACGCCCGCGGTGCCTTCGGGGCGCAGCGTGTAGCTCTCGCCCTTGCGGTCGGAGAAGGTCCACATCTCCTTGGAGACCACATCGGTGGACTCGCCGACACCCCGGGCGAAGAGCGCGGTCTCCTCGAAGATCGGCAGCTCAATGTGCCCGTATCCGGCCAGTCGCGCCGCATGAATGAGTGCGTCGCGCACGGCGACGAACTCCGCGGAGGTAGGCGGCAGATAGTCGGGGACCCCCTTCGGGGCACGGAAGCTGCTGGTCTCGGTCACGCCGTCCAGTTTTCCCCATGGTGCTTATCCAAGTCCAACCGGTTAGTGTGCACCGGTTATAAGGGAGCGTCTCAGGAAGTGATGGCACACTCTTATGCCGGAAGCAACCGATACGGAGGGACTAGCTAGTGCCGAGCAATGAACAGCGACGCGCTGCGGCGAAACGGAAGCTGGAGCGCCAGCTGGCGAACCGCGCCTCGCGGGCACGCAAGCAGAAGCAGATGACGATCGCCGCGTCGGCCCTGGGCGTCGTGGTCGTGATCGCAGCGGGTGTCGGTCTGTACCTCTGGAACCGTGGTGACGACAACACGAGCACCACCGCGACCTCCGAGACCCCGGACGCCTCCCTGTCCTCGGCCGCGCCGCTCCCGGTCGCCAAGGCCAAGCCCGCCACGGTCACCTGTGACTACCGCAATGCCCAGAGCCCGGCGTCCAAGCCGGTCGAGCGGCCGGGCACGGCGGACATCTCCACCACGACCAACGCCAAGGCGACCCTCGAGACCAATCAGGGCGCGATCGGCGTGACCCTGAACGCGGCCGAATCGCCCTGCACGGTCAACAGCTTCGTGAGCCTGGCCAAGCAGAACTTCTTCTCCGACACACAGTGTCACCGCATGACCACCGGCGAGGGCCTGCAGGTGCTGCAGTGCGGTGACCCGTCGGCCACCGGCATGGGCGGCCCGGGTTACCAGTACGACAACGAGTACCCGAGCGATCAGTACGACGCCGCCGATCCCGCGGCGCAGATGCCGGTCGGCTACAAGCGCGGCGTGCTGGCCATGGCCAACGCCGGGCCGGATCAGACGACCGGCGGCGGCACCAACGGCAGCCAGTTCTTCCTCGTGTACGGCGATTCGCAGTTGCCGCCGCAGTACACGATTTTCGGCACCATCGACGAGGGCGGTCTGGCCACGCTGGACAAGATCGCCAAGGCGGGTGTCGCCGGCGGCGCGCCGGATGGCAAGCCCGCCGAGGACGTCACGATCCAGTCGGTCCGAATCGACTGACCAGCACGGTTTTTCGGCCCCGGCGCTCGTAGAGCACCGGGGCCGTTCGTTTTTCGTGAAAAGCAACCGCATACCTCCTCCGAACCTTCGGTGTAAGGCTTCCCTAACCAAAGAAAATCCTGAGTTTTCGCTGAGATGCCGGAATTGTGCGATATATGCTGTATCGCGACGCGCGCGTACGGCGGTATCCGAGTTTTCGCTGGTAACCTCGTAGAACGGAGTACGAAGCGGCGTAGTAAGGCCCACCGGGCAACCCCCAACGGACCGAGCCCCCCACGCCTCCCAGCACTCCCGGTGTCGCGTTCGCAGGCGGGACATGGCTGACCGAATCACCGTTCGTATGGCGATGTTCGAGACGAAGCACCACAATCATCCATAGTGATCACTGCAGCATCGGGGAGCAGGCAATGGCCGAGGAACTCGACGACATCGGCGCCCAGACGGCGGCGATGATGAGGCAAATGTTGCAGCTCGCGACACTTGTCGCGCTGCGCACCCGGGAACGTGGCCAGAAAGAAGCGGAAGCGCGCGTCAAAGTCACCGAGTCCCGGCAGAAAGAGGCCCGTGAGCTCCAGCTCCGGGAAGCCGCGGATTCCAAGGCGAAGGATCCGCGCAACCTCGAACTGGCGCGCATGATCGAAAAGCCGCCGCTGGACAAGGGCGTATCCCTCGAGAAGGACAGGTTCACCGCGCAGGCCGAGGCCACGCGCATGGCCGCCACGCAGGCCGCCATGAACAAGAATCTGGTCCGCTACGACTCGGTGGAGCGCCGAACCGCTCTGGCCCAACACCTTTCCCGCATGGGTATCGCGCCGGAACTGGCCGCGGTACGCATGCTGCTCGAGGTAGGGCAGGCGCAGTCGGCAGCCGAAGCGGTCAAGGCCCGGGAACAGGAAGCCGCCGTCGCACAGCGCCGGGCGCGGGAGCTGGAAGCGCGCGGCCTCCAGCGCACACGCACCTAGGCACACTTACCCGCGGGAAATCAGAGCGACACAGCTGAACTCGGCTGTGTCGCTCGATCATCAGGGCGTGTCGCTCGATCATCAGGGCGTGCGGGTCACGCAAGCGTGTCGCATGGATACACCGGGCGAGTGGCCTGATCGAACAGGCGATCTGCGGTACCGCCGTGTCCCCGATCGCTCGGCTCGCAGCCGACGGTGTCCGGCCGACCGGCGGTCCGGCTGATTCACCGGCCCGCACGGTCACACGGATCCGAACCCGATATCTCGCTTCGACACGCCCGGGCTCGACTGGCGTTCACAACGATTCGATGTCGCGCGGTTCAGCCGATTCGTGAGTTCGCGGACCACCGGCGAACCGGGCAAACAACCCGAACGCCCCGTATCTCCGCCGAGCACGCCGTGGCGGATCCTCGAACCCGATCCGCCACAACGTCATCGACGTGTCCGCGACAGCCGGCTCAGAGCCGGAAGTCCCCCATCGTGGGATCGCTGAACAGCCCCTGCTGCGGCGACTTCAACGGCAGCGGCGTGAGCATGTCCTTGTGCCCGTTGCGCACGCTGCAGTACTTGAACGGCCCCTTGGGGTCGAACAGTTTGCCCATGTGCGGATCCGCGTGATCCAGGAACCACACGCTCAGACCGGTTTTGCCGTCCTGACGGTAGTGCTCCCAGGCGCGCCACATCGCGTCCAGGCGCGCGACCGCCTCGGCGTGCTTCCACCATTCGGGGCACCACA
Organism: Nocardia sp. NPDC055321; assembly: GCF_053645575.1. NCBI lineage: Bacteria > Bacillati > Actinomycetota > Actinomycetes > Mycobacteriales > Nocardiaceae > Nocardia > Nocardia sp. NPDC055321. Next base: position 30,547 of record NZ_JBSHMS010000008.1, on the reverse strand, counting down.
CCGTGTCGCTGATATCGGTCACCTGACGGCGGTACACCAGGCTCAGGTAGTTCTCGACGAACTCCACCACGCTCTGGTAGACCATCGGTTGTTGCTGCTGTTCGGTCACAGCGGCCGGACCTCCTCGATTTTCCCGGCGTCCTTCGCCGGTTCCTGCTTGACCAGTGACGGCGTGCCGATCAGATCCGCGATCTCGGTTTTCTTGCGCGGGGACGGGTCGTGCTGGGTGATCGAATCCTTTACCGCGGCAGCGTATTCACCCTCCCACCACGGCACCGTGCGCACGAGCACCGCCGGCGTGCCGGAGGAGAACACGATCGCCCGCCCGCGCGGCAGCGTGGCCAGGCCGTGCACGTCGAAGGTCTTGGACGAGCCCAGCGACCGCGAATAGCTCTTGCCGCCACTGGATTCGGAGACCGAGGACGAGATGCTGTCGTACGCGCCGATGGCCTCGGAGCGCTCCTGCAGGAACTTGGTGTCGTCCACGCCGCTGCCGAGCACCTTGATGTTGGCCGCGGCCCACAGCGCTTCCATGCCGTCCAGACCCCAGCAGCGCGCGCCCTGCGCCCACGACTGCAGCACCGTCATGACCACGATGCCGCGCGAGCCGAAGTGGCTGTACTGCTTGGGCAGATCCTTCCAGCGCACCACGTTCGCGGCTTCGTCCAGCACCGCGAGCAGCGGGATCTCGAGGCGGCCGCCGTGCGAGCGCGAGGCCTCGCGCATGGCGATGTCGATGACCGCCTCGGTGAGCGCGCTGACCAGCGGAGCCGCCGAACCGCGGCCTTCGAGCGAGAGGCAGTAGAGCGTGCCGTTGTCGCGGATGAAGGCGAGTTCGTCGAACTGCGAACGACCCGATTCCGGGGTGATCCAACGGTGCACGTTGGAGAGCTTGAGGCAGCGGATCATCTTCTTGGCGGTACCGAAAACGCCACTGCGCGTGCGCTCGTCGACGTTGTACTGCTGGGCCAGGCCCGAGGCCATGAAGTGGAACCGGCCGGTGCGGCGCAGCAACTCGATGGGCTCGGTGTCCTGCGGGTTGGTGACCCATTCCCAGCACTGGGTGATGGGCCGGTCGTCGACCGCGGCGGCCAGGAACAGGCCCGCGAGCAGATCCTCGGCCTCCTGGTCGAAGAAGCTGTCGGTGGAGGTGGCCATGCCGCCGCCGGCGCCCTCGTCCGCGTCGGCGAAGTGCCCGGCCAGGCGGGCGGCGCGCATCTCGCAGCCGTCGCTGCGGGCGTCGATCCAGGCCAGCGGGTCCCAGAACCAATTGCGGGCCCGGTCATCGTGATTCATCGGATCGCCCGCGATGTCCTGCGGGTCGAAGATGAAGATCGGGCTGCCCTTGTTCTCGCGCACGTCGCGGGTGGCGTCGACGACGTCGCGCTTGTTCGAGGTGACCAGGGCCGGGCCGATGGCGGCCAGGATCGCCGGGATGACGCGCGAGGTGGTCTTGCCCTGGCGCGGACCCCAGATGTCGATGTGCAGGTCCTCGTAGGAGCCGTAGAGCATGCAGCCGTCGGCCACCGACATGCCGATCGGGACGCCGGGCATGTCGTTGTTGCCCAGTCGCATGCCGAGCTGGGTCGCCTTCTCGCGCACACCGGCGTCGGTGAGCGATTTGATGGCGCCGCCCGAACCCATGTGGTCGGCCTTGTCGTCGACCGCGAGCCGGCCGATCGCCTTGCGCGCCTTGACCCTTCGCTTGTTCAGCTGGTAGCCGATCGCGCTCAGCACGACCAGCAGCACGACGACCGTCGCCCAGCCGGGCCAGTACAGCTTGCCCTTGGCCAGGTCGACGGCTATGGCGATCGGATTGATCGGCAGGTCCTGTTTGGGCGAGGACAGGGCATTGCCCACCTGGATGGACACCCACAGTGTTCCCAGCACGGCGAACGCCGTGTAGATCATGAACAGCGTGGTGTCCGGACCCGGTGCGGCGGGATCCTTCACCGGTTGCTTCGCCATCTCCAGCCTCCTCAGATGACCTGTAAGTCGATGCGGCTCAACGGAATTCGTCCAGCGCCCAGCCGCCGGGGACGCGCACGACGGTGGCGACGACGGTACTGGGCGACAAGGGTTCGCGGCGGCCGTCGGGATAGACGACCGTCTGTTCGATGCCGATCTTGTATCGCTGACGGTCGGGATCCGCGCCGGGCGGAGCCTTCTCACCGGACGCGAACGCGAACGCTTCGACGTGAGCCCCGGATTTGCTCCAATCGGCCCACTGCAACGTCGCCTTCGGCGTCGCGGCACCGGCGGGTGGTGCATCCAGTGTACGGATCAGCGTGGGTCCCAGCCATTTCCGAGCGCGAGCCAGGGCGGGGGCGCCCTGCACCTCGGTGGCGGGATACCAGGTGTAGATCTCGCGCAGGGCCGCGACCGCCACGCCCTCACCGCTCGCGGGATCGGGGGCCGGGGCGCTGAGCAGCAACCGCGTGGTGGAGGTGGGCGGTTGCAGGGTAACGGGACCCGAGCCACCATCGGATCCGCTGCCGCACGCGGCGGTCAGCATCGCGATGACAGGCACCAGCATCACCACCAGTTTCGCGCCTTTGGCCGCCGGGACCACATCGCCGGGTCCGTGCCGGCGACGCAGCATCGGACCTGTGTTCCAGGCTAGTCCTCCGGGCCGAGCGCTGGGCGATACCAGCGGTTCTCCCGAATCGGCGTGTCCGAATCGCCGGGTTGCGGTCATGACCCCCGCTTGGCGTGATTGAGCGTTTCCACCAGGCTGCGGTTCATTTCCGCGGCCGCGGCCAGCTGCTGCTGCAGGAGCGCGACCTTGCGGCGCAGGGTGGTCGCGTCCATCTGCTCGAGCCCGGGGCTCTCGGCCGCGCGCACCCAGTTGCGGACCGAATTGGTGTGCACGCCTATTTGTTCGGCGACCACGCGGCACGCCTCCGATTCCGAGCGCATCTTCGCGCTCAGCGCCACCACCTGCTCGACGGCGGCCTGCCGCACCTCCGGCGAGACTCTTCGGTAGGACCGGTGCGGCATCATTCGGGGCTCCCGTCGTCGTCGTTGCCGCGCCGGGCGGTGGTTTCGCTGAATTCGCTGAAACGCTGGTTGGTGTCGTGGATTCCGCTCTCCTTCTCCGAGGGCGAGAACTCCATGTGGAACGGGATGCCGGGGCGGCGGTCCTCACCGATCTTGATGAGGAACTTGCCGGTGCCGGGGGCGGACGGGCGCTGCTGGCCGGGCTTGAGCGCCTCGCCGGTGAGGGCCTGCGGGGCGGACCAGCTCGTGACCATGTCCTCCTCGGCGGAGGTGAAGGGGACGATCGAGTCCAGCCGGCCGATCTCCTCCGCGGGTAGCGCGCCGAAGATCTTGGCGCGGGCGCGTTCCAGGAAGCCGAGCGCCTTGGAGATGGCCGCTTCCGAGCCCAGGGACTGCAGGTCCTTGATGGTGTGGCTGATCATGATCAGCGCGGTGGCGATGCTGCGCTGCAGACGGGTGAGCTCGTCGACGCGGTCGACCATGAAGTCGCCCAGGCCCAGGACCTGCCACAGCTCGTCCATCACGACCTGGAAGTAGCGTTGCGGGCCCAGGCCCGCGTCGGCCAGGACGTGCGCGGCTTCCACCGAGGCGAAACCGTCGGCCCAGCAGGCCAGCATGACCGCGGCCTTGAGCTTCTTGTCGCCGTTGGGGATGTGCGAGACGTCGATGCAGACCGCGGTCGAGGCGGTGTCGATGGGAGTTGTGGTGTGGCCGTTGAAGATCGCGCCGAACGGGCCCTGGGTCAGCGCGCGCAGCGAGCGGCGCAGGCCCTTGATGGCGTTCTGGTATTCGTCGGGGTTGTCGGCGCCCGCGTCGAGCATGAGTTCGTCGCCGCCGTTGACGATGACGGTGAGCAGATCCTCGATGATGGGCGGCTGGTCCGGGGTGAACTCGCTGCCCTCGCGGTACAGGATCCGCAGGGCGGTGGAGATGAGGGTTTCCTCGTAGTCGCGCACGCGCGCGCCGCGCACCAGTTCCACCAGGCCCGCGACCAGGGTGACCTGGCGGGCGCGCATCTCCTGCATGACCTGGGTCTGCAGTTCGGGCAGGTCGTCCAGGCGGGGCACGATCGAGCCCAGGACGCCGGCGGCGAGCGGATTGAGTTTGCCGTGGCCGTAACCCAGGTCGATGACCTGACCGCCGACCAGCTCCACGAGCTTGCGGTAGTCGGGCTTGACGTCGGCCAGGATCAGCGGGGTGATGCCCTGCGCGACGCCGCCCAGCACGATGCGGCGGACCAGCGAGGACTTGCCGAAACCGTTGAGGCCCAGCACGAACAGGCTCGGGGCGGTGATGAAGCTGCCGCGCATGAACCAGTTCATGGGGTCGAAGCAGACCGGGGCGCCGGTGTGCAGGTGCGAGCCCAGCGGGGTACCGATAAGGGGTGCGCCGGCGCCGACCGACCACGGCCACAGGCCCGCGACCTGGGCGGTGGTGGCGCGGTACTCGACCGGCCGCCCGACCACGTTCATCCGGCCGCCGCCCGCGCCGATGTAGCCGCGGTCGGTGAGTTGCGCTGTGGTGCGGTCGAATTCGTCGACGCTGCCGTACTCGATGCGTTCGACCCGTGCGGCGAAGTTCCGCCTGCGCAGGTCGTCGGTGTGCAGGCGGAAGGTCGCCCACACCGCCCGCAGCCCGTTCTGCTCGCGGACGATGACCTCGAGCTTGGCCCGGGCCGCGTCGTCGAGCAGCTTGGGTCCCTGCTGGCGCTTCTTGGCGGCCTTCTTGCGCGCCGCCGCGCCCTTGGGCACGCGGGCCTTGCCCTTTTCCCGGTCCTGACCGCCGCGGCGCGAACCGCCGTCGCCGTCGATCCGTTCGGGCCGGGCCGTCCGCTTGCGCGCGGTCCGCTCGCCCGCCTCGCCCTCGGGCCGCGGCCGTCGCGTCCGTCCCGAGGATCCCGCGCGCCCGCCGATGTGCACCCGGTCCGCGTCGGTGGGCCGCGTCCGCCCGTCCGCACCGCGCTCGCCGTCGCGTCCCGCCGAATCCGCGCCTCCCCGACCGGTTTCCCGCTCGGCGGCCCGACGCGCGTCGCGGTCCGCGCCACTGCGCCGTTCGCGCCCGTCGGCCTCGGTCGCCCGGCTCCGCGCCCGCGGATCACCGTCGCGCCGCGTACGTGCCTCGCCACCGCGCCCGCGCTCACCGGCACGCCGCGCGTCGCTCCCACGCTCGTCCGGGGCGGTCCCGCGCCGTGCCTCGCTTCCGCGCTCCGGGCCGCGCCCGCGCTCGCCCGCAACGGTTTCCGCGCCGTGCGCCCGCTGCCCGGCGGTCTGGGGCCGATGCGGTCCCGTGCCGATCTCCGGGCTGTGCGCCCGCTGCCCGGTCGTCGCCGGCCGATGCGGTCCGGTGCCGATCTCCGCGGCGTGCGGTCGCTGCCCGGCCCCGTGCGCCCGTTCGGTCGCCCCGGTCTCACCGTCACGCGGCCGCACTTCCTGCGCGACGCGCCCCGCGGAGCTCCGATCCCGCTCGCGCGCATCGCTGTCCGCGCCTAGCACGCCGTCGTCGCCACGTTCCCGGTCCATGCGGTCCCCCTCGAATCGTTCCAAACCGAGCGCAGCCGATCCCGCCGCCTGCCCCGGGCGCGCGTGGTCGCGCTCCGAACTTTCTGAGCCACCAACCTGTTCCGACCCCGCCACCGCCGGGTCCCCGTCCGCTCTCCCCCCGGCTCTTCGCCCACCCCCGTCACCCACGGGTTCCCCCTCGAGCGACAACGACGGAATGGTCCGCCGCCCGCCCCGCCGGGCGCCACTCGAGCCCGACGCGTCCGCTTCGCTCCCCGATACACCCTGATCACCCCGCGCGGGGCTCTCGGCCTCGCTACGCGAATCCCGCTGCCCCACACCAACGACCGCCCCGTCTCCCGCACCTGCGGAACCGGTGGCGGCTGCTGCGCCGCTTCCGGTCGCGGCCACCTCGGCGCCCGCCGCTACGTCGTCGGCGACCCCACCGTCACGCCGCGTCGAGGCCGCTGCCTCGGGCGCGTCCTCGCTGCCGACGGCCTCGCCTCCGCGGCTGCCACCTGCCCGCGAAACCCGCTCCCGGGCAACGCCTGAGCCATCACCGGTGTCGACCGTGCCCGCATCGGCCGCGCTCGCATTCCTGTGCGGCGCGGTGCCTGAGTCCGGAGATCCCGGCGGCGTGGATCGCCCGGCCGACAGCTCCCGATCCCCTGCGCTGGACAGGCTCTCCGCATCGCGCGGGCCTACGCCACCCTCGGCGGGCGCGTCCGCCTGTCGATCGAGCGAACCGCCCGAGCCCACAGCACCCGCGGGCCCGCCATGGTCGGTTTCTCGGTTCCCCTCCTGCGCAACGGGCTTGACGGCCGGTTCGCTGGACTTGTCCGCGACACCACCACCATCCACCGGGGTCGAGGCGTGCTCGTGTGCCGACGCTGCGCCTGCCTCGTTCTGACGACCGGGCTTCGGTGCAGTGGTAGATGCCGGGTCGGGCGAGACTGCGCGGTGCTCGGGGGTGATGCTCGAGCCGTCCGGGTTCGTTGCCGCAGCGTGCGCCAGGGCTTCCGCGCTGGTTCGCTCGCGGTCGAAGGAGTCGGAGGTTGCCGGATCCGTCTGGGGACTCGGGGCGGCCCGGCTCGAGGTGTCCAGGGCGCCGGGCTCGGGGCGCAGGGACGGGATCGGGCGGCGCGGGGGGACCGTGCCCGCGGCGGCTCGGTTCGCGCCGAAAGTCGTCGAATTGGGTTGTGGGGGCGCGGTCGGGCGGCGGCGGTCGGCGGGCTCGGAGCGGGACCACGGGGGTTCGCCCGCGCGGTTGCGGGCGGGTGGGGTGCGAGGGAAGGACGACTCCGGGCGGGGCGGGCTCGGGCGGGCGGGCACCGACTGAGCGGATCCCGAAGCGGCTGTGGAGCCGGGGGCCACGTCGGCGGCGGCGCCGGTCGCTGTGTCGGAACCGCCCGCGCCCGACGCATCACCAGCGGGAGTACCACTCGCGCCACGGGATTCACTCGCCGCATCGCGGGAGGCACCGGGGCCCGTGTCACCGGAACCACTCACGGTGCGGGAAGCGCTCGCGTTCGCACCGCTCACAGTGTCGGCAGCGCTGGCGTCCGCACCGGTCACGGCGCCGGCAGCGGTGGCGTCCGGACCGCTCGCCACTCCGGAAGCGGCAGCGCTCACCCCACCGGCGGCGGTGGAAGCGCCTGCGCCCGAAGCGGACTCGCCGTCGGTGCCGACCTCCCCGCTCGCTGCCGCCTCGGTTTCCGGGTCGCGGGTCGTGCGACCGGGATCGAAGCGGTAGGCGGGGCGGCGGGCGGGCGGGGGCGAATCCGGCTGGCGGGGTTCGGGAGTGGGGTCGGGGGTTTTCGTCGCGGCCTCGGCGGCCGCCGTCTCCTCCGGGGAGGGGTGGATGAAGGTCTCCGGGGGAACCGGATCGCGGCGGAGCATGCGGCGATCCGGGAGGGTGCCGCGGCGGGGGCGGTGTTCATCGCGGGCCACGCGGGCCGAGGGCCAGGACTGGTCGGGATCCGCGGGGGTGCGGTCGGGTTGATCCGCCGTCCCCTGATCGCGGCGAGAACCGCGACGCGCCGAAGCGGCGGCGTCGCGGTCCCGGACCGGTGGTTCGAAATCACGTGGCATGAACAGTTACCCCGCAAGCGCTTTCGGAATGGTCGCGTGCTCCGGCAGGATCACCCCGCAGCCGAGCGAGGCTGCGAAGGCCGCCGCCTGGTAGCGGTAGCAGCGCCGGATCTTCAACCGCGACTGGGTGGACAGGTCGCGGGTAATGGCCTCGATGCGCGGCAGATCCCCGCGCAGCGGTTCGGTGATGGTCACGAGCGCACCGAATCGCGTGACGCCGTGCCCGCGCGCCTGCTCCTCCCGTGCCTGCTGGGTGGCGCCGACCCGGATGGTCGCCGCCGCCGACACCACGCCGCGCTCGCTCTGCTGAGCCACGAGCGCGTTCTTGTAGTCGTCGTCCACGATCTGCGCCGCGTCACCGGCCGAATGCGGCCGGTACACGATCGTCACGCGCTTGCGCGGCACCTCGGGATTGGGCGCGAGCAGCCGCTGCAGCACCCGCTCGTCCACGGCGCCCTCGGGCGCGGTGTCCATCTCCCAGGTGACCGAACGTCCGCCGTCGTGGATGAAGTGATCCCACCGCTCCTCGTGCGAGACCGGCCCGGCGTCGGCCCAATCCAGCCCGTGCCCACCGGCTTCGCCCGCCGCCACCTCGAGATCGGCCTGCGAGGCCGGATCGTAGGAACGCCGGATGAAGGCGATGACGTCGTCGGCCGACATCGGCTGCGCGCGCACGCCCGCCTCGGCCAGCGCCGCGCAGATACCCGGCAGCCGGCGGCCGATCTCGACCGCCTCCTCCGCCGGATTCTTGCGCCGCTCAGCGGTTGTCGCCTTGAACGTGATGGACACGCGCGGCAGCAGCTGCACCCGCTCCTGCGGCAGTTCGGTCGCCAGCTCGTACATGACCTGCTGCGCCAGATCCGGCGCCTCGGGCCGGGTGATCGCGGAAACCTCGGTGAGCAAACGGTTTCCGGTCTCGGGCACGGTGTCGATGACCGGCACCACCGCCACGATGTCGGAGGTCTGTCCCAGTGAGGCCAGGAAGGTGCCCCACGCGGACACCCACCGGTCGATCACCGGCTGATCCACGGCCTCGTGCCCCTGCGGCCAGGCGCGCAGCACCACCGTGTACTGCCCGAACTGCGGCAGGTGAATCATGCCGAAGCTGTAGCCGCCGGCGTCGATGCCCTCGTACAGCCGCGAGGGCGCCATGATCCCGGGCAGCCGGGTGACGCCACCCGGAATCCGGGAGAACCGGCCGCCGCGATACACGTGCTCGCCCTTACTGCGGCCGCGCAACCAATGGAACATCATCAATCCCGTCTCGTATCCGGAGCGTCCTCCGGTTCGCCACACCAGTGGAACCATGACGACCAGACCGACGACCGCCACGAACAGCGCCGGTTTGGGTCCCGCGATGAGCGCGGTCAGCAGCGCCCCGATCACGACCGCGAAGCCGACGACGGTCTCACCCCAGCGCAGGCCGAAAAGTCCTGCGCTGCGGGGCTTCTGCCACAGTCCGTACGAGCGGCGCTCGTAGGTGTCGGTCATGGTCATCGTGGGATGGTGCTCCTGCCGAGGTCGGGTGAACGGTTGGTCCAGCGGTCACCGGCGAGATCGCCCGCGGCCGCATCCGCCCGGTTCAACCCGGCTGTCGCGGCTCGCACCTGCGAGACCCGGTTCGCTGCTGCTCGTGCCGCGCCTGACGGTACTGCCGCACCGCCGCCCGGACCGGAAGGACTCGCGGCCGCGCCACCGCCTCCGCCGCCACCGCGCGGCGGCAACGGCCGTCCCGCCACGCCGCCGGGACCGCCGGGCCCACCGGGGCCGCGGGGTCCGCCCCGCTGCGGTCCGACGAAGCCGGCCCGGCCGGGACCGGCGGCCACCTTCGCGCCCACGGCCCGGCTGCCGACCGCACCGATGGCGGCGACGCCGACCAGGGTGCCGGTGGTGGCGGTCAGACCGGAACCACCGCTGCCGACGATCGCCACGGCCGGGGTGGCCAGGCGCATGAGGGCGGGCAGCACGAACGCCGCGCTGCACAGCAGCACGATCGCGACCAGCATGCGCTGGGCCTGATCGGCGTCGGGCAGCCCCGCGGTGGAGGTCAGCTCATCGGTGTTGCCCGCGGTGGTGAACGCGATCATGTAGACGATCGCCGCCACCGGTTTGTAGAGCATGAACGCGATGATCCAGCTGATGAGCTTGGGATAGGACCCGCGCCCGGTCGCCGTGCCCGAGGCCGCCGCCGCCAGCGGCAGCACACCCGCCGCGACTATCAGCAACCCTTGGCGCACGATGGCGAGCACGATCTGCGCGAGCGCGCCGAGCAGGCCGACGATCGCGATGATCAGCACCAGACCGGGTGAGAACGCTTGCAGTTTCGACGTTTTCACCATGAGTTCGGCGATGTTGCGCGCCTGCCCGTCGGTGGAATCCTGAATCACCCACTCGGAGAACTTGTCCGAGGCCTGGGTGGCCGCCACGATCACCGCGCCGAGCATCCAGGAACTGAAGATGACCCGCGCGTACATGCGGAAGGATTCGGCCGCCTCACTGACCGCGGCCCCTCGTCTGGCTTCCGCCAGTTTGGCGCCGGATAGGATCACCGACACCATCAAGAGCAATATCTGCGCTTGATACGTGTAGTCGTTTATCTTGCTGAACAGTGTTCCGGCGTCGCTGACCCGTTCGTTGGGCAGCTTCATCCAGAACGTCAGCGCGAGTATCAGCGCCTCGCCCAGACCGCTCATGAGCGAGTCGACCACCTTGCCGAAGGTGGAGTCCCACGCCTTGTCCCGGACGGTGTCCGCGGCGTCGACGGGATGGGTGGCGACGTTGCCGGCCTTGCACGCGGCCGAGGCCGCGTCACCGAGGGTGAGACCGGGAATACCGAGACCGTCGAGCGAATCGTGTAACTGGTTGCACGCCTCGTCGAAACCGTAGTTCTGTCCGTACGCCACCGTCGGTGTAGCGATCATGACGGTGAACACGACCGCGAGGATCGTCAGGATGCGCCTCAGCATGTGGTCCGCCCCTTCGTGGGTCGAGTTGCCACTTCATTCACCATTCGTTCATCACCACCGCGTCCATCCCGCGAGGGAATCGACGTATTCAGTCTGCGAGGACTTCGAAGCCGACGGTTTGAGGCGCCAGTCACCGGCGTCCCACACCATGATCAGGCGTACCGCCGCCCACAATTGCCGGTTGTCGACGACGGGACCGCGCGCGGCCAGGCGCACGATGGCCATGTCGTCGGCGTAGTTCTCCACCTGGAAGCCGTCCGAGGCCACCAGGTAGCGGGTCACCCGCTCCGGCTGCTGTTTCGGTAACCGCTGATCGGCCAGGGCCTGGTCGTAGGCGGCCACCTGCTGTGCCGACACCCGCACCTGCCGCACGTAGAGCTCGCGGTCGGCGGGACGGGCGTTGAGCCGGTAGGTGATCTGCGCCGCGGCCAGCACGGCGCCCTGCGGCGTGTGCGAATAGCCGACGGCCAAACCGTTTTCGAGCCGGGCCGGACCGTCGGAGGTGGAGAACGGCACCGAAGCGCCGAAAACCCGCTGCCAGCCGTGCGGTTCGGTGATACCGTGCGGCAGTCCGGTCAGCCAGTCCCTATCCGCGGGCTTGCGCTGCTTGCCCGGTTCCTGGGAGAGTGGCTGCCCCGCCGAATTGTTGGGTATGTCGACCCGGCGGCCGAACAGATCCACTTCGGGCGCGGCGAATCCCGTCGCACCCGCATCACCCGCGATGGGTGTCGTTCCCTCGGCCTTCGTACTCGACGGGGTGTCGTCGCGGCCGATGTAGACCACGACGCCGACGATGACGATCAACGTCACCACGGCCGCCGAGACGATGACGCCGAACGAGATCCGGTCGCGCTCGGGCGACTCCTTCTCGCTCATTGCGGCGCCTCCAAAGTCTGTATGTCACTGGACAATTGAGCTAACTAAGAACTTTAGGTCGGCAAGAGGGCGAGCGCGATCCCACTGGCCGAACTCGCCATGATCGCACCCATCAGGCTCACCACGACCCCGTGCGTCGCGTCGTTCGCCGCGAGATCGTCGCGGAACGCGTACCACAGCTTGCCCGCGGACAGGATCATCCAGGCCAGGCATAACAGCAGTACGCACCACAGCAGCCAGTCGATCAACTGCATCATCGGCCGCAACACGTCGGCGGGCATCTGCTTGTAGGCCAGCAGGGCCACTGTGGCGGACATTAGGTGATCACTGCGTTCATGATCGTTCCAGCACTGGTGGCGATGATGCCGCCGATCATCGCGCCCGCCACCATCTTCGGCGACTCCAAACCGCCTCCTGTCCACTTCTCCCAGGCGAAGCGACCACCCGCGTAGGTGATCCCCAAGACTCCCGACAACAGAACGAACCAGGTGAAGTACCGAACCAGCTTCAACAACTTGTCCGACGCGGGCGGCGCCTCGGGGGTCGGATTACCGACCTGGGCGAGGATGGAACCGTAGGCGTCGTGCACTGCGAGGAGCATGCTCATTGTCTGTCCTTCTCCAAAAGCGAACTGCTAGTTACAATCTCGCCGATGATCGGCCCTCCTGCACGGCCGGCCCCGGCAACTCCTTCGGACAATCGCTCCCGCACCCCGGTGGGCGGGGATAAAAACGTTGGTGCGCAAAGCTTTCCACTCGGCACAATGATCACTCCCCGGCATCCGGCGGATCGGACCGGGGGGCGGCAGGGGCATCGAGGGCGTCCTGCACGGCCGCCACGATTCCCGCGCCGAGCTCACGGACGTCGGGCATGACCTCTTCCAGCGCATCGGTTTTGCGCCGGCGCTGCTGCTGCGGCACCGCGTCACCGGGCGACCAGATCGGCAGCTGATCGGGCTCGACGAGCGTCCACTCCTCGTGCCACTGCACCTGCCACACCTCGCCCGCGAGCGAGCCGACCACGTCGCGATAGCGCCTGATCTCGGCCGGGATTCGGCCCGGCCGCGCCGCGACGGTCACCAGGCCGAGCACCTCGCACGAACCGGCCAGGCCCGCGTGGTGCTGGCGCAGCAGGTCGTGCGCGCGGGTCAGTCCGGAGATGGTCTCGCGGGCGACGAGCACGACGAAGGGCGATTCCCGGTCGAAGCCGCCCGGCCAGCGCCGGTACGAATCCGCCGCCGGCGCAAGCACATGCGCGAGGGTGCTCGCCCCCGCGCCGCCGTGGACGCCGAGCAGCCACACCAGTGGCGCTCGACCTGCTCCGGGTACGGGACGGTCCCAGATGGGTGCGCGGCGGGTCTCCGGCGGCGGCACCACTCCGGCCGCCATAGCGGTCTCGGAGGAAGATCGACGTTCCTTCATGGCTGCGGTCATGATGCCACTCCAGCAAGCAGGCGGCGATACGCACGGCGTGTCTCGGCGGCCAGGTTGCTGTGCCGCACCAACTCCCCGCGCGCGAGGTGCGGGTCATAGGGTATCTCACGGATATCGCGTACCCAGCCGTCCAGATGCTCCCGCAAATGGTCAGCGATTCGAGAGTCGACGCCCGGCAACTGGTGGGACACAACGATCGTGGTATCGCCCACAATTCCACCGCCCTGACCCTCGCCCTGGCCGCTGAACTGGTCGTCGAGCCACTCCAGGGTGACGCGCAGCCGGTTGGCGGCGTCCACGCGAGCCGGAATGGCAAGGACCAGAGCGATATCGCCGTCCTCGAGCAGCGGGCGCAGGTGCCGTCCGGCGATCGGATTGCCGCCGTCGTATACGGGGGTGTATCCGGAGTCGCCGATGGCGCGCGCGACCGTGAGGTAGGTGGCGCGCCTGCGCAGCGGTTCGGGATCGCGCCACAGCAACCCGATTCCGGACGTGGCGCGGGACAGGCACTCCTTGAGCGGCGCCGGTTCGTCGTCACCGCGGCCGTAGAGCCACGACTGCAGGCTGATGGGGCTGAGATGCTCGTCCGCGCCCCGCAGCGCCAGATCGCTGCCGGCGTGGGTCGCGTCCACCGCGACGACCTGTGCGCCCGCCGCGCCGACCTCGCCGGCGATGCCGAGCGCGGTGGTCGTCGTGCCCGCGCCGCCGCAGCCGCCGACCACCAGGATCGAGCGTTGCGCGGGGCCCGGTTCGCCGGAATCGCCACGGCGCTTGCGCAATCGAACCACCGGAGCCTTGGAACGCGCGGGATCGCTCGACGACTCCCCCTCGTCGGGGACCTCGTCGAGCCAACGGCTCCAGTCCTGATCCATCTGTCTCAGCTCTCCTCTTATCCGGCCGGGATGCCCGCGGGGATATGGTCGCCGATGACCAAGGTGTCCGTCATCTCGTTGTACGCCGCCATGCGGGCGCTCGGACCGGAACGGTCATCCTCTTCGAGTGTGCCGACGGATTGCGAAGTGTCACGGGAAGATTTGAGCGTATGTAGAGCTAACCCTCCGGCTACGGCTAGCAACAGAATGGCAACGACCAGGATCGCGACCGCGATGATCCGCCTGCGGACGAAGTGCGGCGCGGTGGGGGGCGGAGCGTCCGCGACGGCGTCCAGCAGCGCGGACGCGGTGTCGGCGGGCTCACGCTCCTCGTATTCACCGCTTTCGGAGGGGAACTCCACCACGGTGGATTCGCGGTAGCGCAGTTTCGGTGTGTACGAAGCGGTTTCACGATCGGTCATCCAGTCCGACCAGGCGCCCGCGAAATGACTGCGGCGCAGGATCGACTCGGGCACCGGCGGGATCACCAGTTCGGCCTCGGCGTCACTGATGTAGTGCGGGAACCGCGCGGGGCCGTCCTCGTCGCCGAATACGGTGTCGCCCTGAGCATCGGTGAGCACCGCGCCGTCGGCGCCGGGCTCGAGACTGGGGTACCAGCGCGAAACTTTTTTGTACGACTTCAACATTGCGCGCGTACCCGCTGCGTCGGGCGCGTCGTGCTGCATCGTCGGACCCTCTCGGCGATCGGTCGTGACGGACGTCGGGCGTCGTCGGTGTCGAGCTACGGCCCGTTTGTGCCACGGTCGATCTCTGTACTGCGGCAGTACGGTCCCAATCGGAAATTCTCTCGTATGTACAGAATTCCAACGACTCGACGCGCCGAGGACGCTCCTTGTAATCCGCGCGCGTACGCGATAGCAGGCTCCCCGGCTCCGTGTGCACACCACGCCGGGGACCCGCCCGGCACCCGCGTCACACGAGAATCTACATTCACAAGACAAGCAATTTGGAGGTTTTGTGAAGACAGCAGACATCGCCGCGGTCGTGACCGGCGGCGCCTCGGGACTCGGCCTTGCCACTGTGCGCGAACTGCACTCGGCGGGCGCGAAGGTCGTTATCCTCGACCTTCCTTCGTCCGAGGGCAAGGCTGTGGCCGACGAACTCGGTGAGCGCGTGGTGTTCTCGCCCGGCGACGTGACGAGCGAGGAGGACGTGACCGCCGCGCTCGACGCCGCCGAGCAGCTGGGCACCCTGCGCATCGCCGTGAACTGCGCCGGAATCGGCAATGCGATCAAGACGGTCGGCAAGCAGGGCGCGTTCCCGCTCGACTCGTTCAAGAAGATCATCAACGTGAATCTGATCGGCACGTTCAACGTGATCCGCCTGGCGGCCGAGCGCATCGCGGCCACCGAAGAGGCCGACGGCGAGCGCGGCGTCATCGTCAACACCGCTTCCGTCGCGGCGTTCGACGGTCAGATCGGTCAAGCGGCCTATTCGGCCTCCAAGGGCGGCATCGTCGGGCTGACCCTCCCGGTCGCGCGCGACCTGGCCCCGCTCAAGATTCGCGTGGTGACCATCGCCCCGGGCCTGTTCCACACGCCCCTTTTCGCCACCCTGCCCGATTCCGCCATCGCGGCGCTGGGCGCGCAGGTGCCGCACCCGGCTCGCCTCGGCGATCCGTCCGAGTACGGCTCCCTGGTGCGCCACATCGTGGAGAACCCGATGCTGAACGGCGAGACCATCCGCCTGGACGGCGCGATCCGCATGGCCCCGCGCTAGTCACGCGGGTCACCCCCTGAAACGCGAAACCGGCCGGGAGCCACAAGCTCTCGGCGGTTTTCGCGGTTCGGGCTCAGCCGAAGTGGCACACGTAGTGCACGGGCTCGGCGACCTCGATCCGGAACGAGCTGTTGCCCGGCACCGAGAAGGACTCGCCACCCTTGTAGACCACGGCCTCGGTCTCCCCCGCGAGGGTCACCTTGGCCTCACCCTCGATGAGTTCCATGATCTCCGGCGCCCCGGTGTTGAACGTCAGCGTGGCCGGCAGGATGACCCCGACCGACTTGCTGGTGCCGTCGGCCAACTCGATGTTGTGGCTGACGCACTTGCCGTCGAAGTAGACGTTCGCCTTCTTCGTGACACTGACATTCTCGAACGCGGTCATGAACTCTCCTGGTCGTGAACTCGGACAACGGTCGGTCAGCCTACCGGGGACACGCCGAACAACTCGGCACCGGTGTACGGACCGCCGGTCAGCTCGTTCAGCGCGGTCACGATGCGGCGCTCCTCCCAGCGGAAGTGGGACTCCATGATCGCCGCCAGGCCGGCCAGCTCGCCCCGCACCGCATCGGCGTTGCCGGGAGTGAGGGTGTCCAGGAGCTCCTTCAACCGGGTCAGGATGCCGGTGATCAGGCGGTGGTCGTCGCGCAGGCCGGCCAGGACCGGCTCCAGCTCGGGGAACTGACGGGCCAGGGCCGGGAAGGCCGTGGCGTCCTCGCCCGTGTGATGGTCGGTCAGGGCCGTACAGAACGCCAGGCAGTGGGTCCGTAGATCCGCGGGGCGGTCCGCGCCCGCGGCGTAGGAGTCGAGTTCGCCGGTCAGTCGCCGCAGATCGGCCCGCAGCCGGTCGTGTACACGCACCAGCTCGCGGCCGAAGGCGACCGCCCGGTCGCCGCGAGTCTCCGCTCGGGAGGCGTCCACCACGGGCTGTGAATCATCAAGGGACATAACATGATCCTTCGGTCGAGGGCAGCCTAGCCAGCGCGGCCGGTAGCTGGAGGATTTTCTGCCACGGGGTGGGTCCGCCCGGCACACGCTCCCGGGCGGCACCTCAGCGCTGTGACGCGGCGGCCCGCGCCGGGCTCACCCCGGAGACTTCCGCCCGCCCACCGGGCGGCGCCGCGGCCGCGACCGCGACGCCCGATCCCTGGTTCATCCCTCCTGCACCTTCCGGGACGTCACGTCCGCGCGGAGGCGGGCGTTCTCGTGTTCCAGTTCGGTGATGCGGTCGCGCAGGGACTGGACGGCCTCCAGGACCTCCTCGCGGGGGTAGAGCTCGGGGATGTGCTGGCGGCAGTTCCAGTCGAACGCCTCGACCTCGATCAGGACGGCCCGTTCCACCGGGACCGTCGTCCCGGGGAGGGTCAGGGACGCCATCAGGGCCGGATCGTCTTCGGCCTCAACCACTCTGGCGTGGCCGAAGATCTTCATGCGGGCCTTGGCGGCGTAGTCCATCAGGAACAGGGCCACGCGGTCGTCGTGGTCCAGGTTGCCGCGGCTGATGTACTGCTTGTTGCCGCGGAAGTCGGCGAAGGCGAGGGTGTGGGGGTCCAGGACCTTCAGGAACCCGCGCGGGCCGCCCCGGTGCTGGATGTAGGGCCAGCCGGTCTCGCTCACCGTGGACATGTAGAAGCTGTCGCGCTCCCCGATGAACCAGGCCTCGTCCTGCCCGATCGCGTCCGCGACCTCGGGCACCGCCGCCATCCGTTCATAGCCGCGCAGGCTGCCGTGTTTGCGCTGATGCTCCCGGACCGCGGGGGTGAACGCCACCTGCGCGTAGTGCCCGGTCATGATCGAGACACCGATGCGGCGATATAACCAGTCATATCAACTTCAACAGTTACATAGACTGGCGGATTCCCGACCCGGTCGAGAAATCTCGAGCGGTCCGCCGACGTCACCGCGACCACGGCACAGAACGACAGCGCGGCACCCGCTCCGGAGAGGGGATGCCGCGCTGGGACTTTCGGGTTGTCAGGCCGCGGACGTCACGCGATAGACGTCGTAGACGCCCTCCACGTTGCGCACCACGTTCAGCAGATGCCCCAGGTGCTTGGGATCGCCCATCTCGAACGTGAACTTCGAAATCGCCACGCGGTCACCGGAAGTGGTGACCGCCGCGGACAGGATGTTCACCTTCTCGTCGGCGAGCACCTTGGTCACGTCCGACAGCAACCGGGTGCGATCGAGCGCCTCGATCTGGATCGCGACCAGGAACACCGAGGACGGCGACGGCGCCCATTTGACCTCGATGATCCGCTCCGGCTCGGACCGCAGCGAATCGGCGTTGGTGCAGTCGGTGCGGTGCACGCTGACCGCCCCGCCGCGGGTCACGAAGCCCATGATCTCGTCGCCCGGCACCGGCGTGCAGCACTTGGCGAGCTTGGAGACGGTTCCGGGCGCACCCGGGATCTCCACACCCGCGTCCCCGGTCAGCCGCTGACGCGCGGGCACCGTCGACGGCGTGGACCGTTCGGCGAGCTCGTTCTCCACGTCGCTGACCCCGCCCAGCTGGGCCATGAGCCGCTGCACGACGTGATGCGCCGACACCTGGTTCTCACCGACCGCGGCATACAGCGCCGAGATGTCGGTGTAGTGCAGCTCGTGCGCGAGCGAGGACATCGCGTCCGCGCTCATGAGGCGCTGCAGCGGCAGCCCCGAGCGCCGGACCTCCTTGGAGATCTGGTCCTTACCGGCCTCGAGGGCCTCCTCACGGCGTTCCTTGGCGAACCACTGCCGGATCTTGGCCTTGGCCCGCGGCGACACCACGAAGTTCGACCAGTCCCGCGAGGGCCCGGCGTTCTGCGCCTTGGAGGTGAAGATCTCGACGACCTCACCGTTCTCCAGCTGCCGCTCGAGGGCGACGAGCCGCCCGTTGACGCGCGCGCCGATGCAGCGGTGCCCGACCTCGGTGTGCACGGCGTACGCAAAGTCCACCGGGGTCGACTTCTGCGGCAGCGTGATCACATCGCCCTTGGGCGTGAACACGAAGATCTCCGGCGACTTCAGGTCGAAGCGCAGCGACTCCAGGAACTCGGCCGGGTCCGCGGCCTCCCGCTGCCAGTCCAGCAGCTGGCGCATCCACGCCATGTCATCGACCTCGGTCGAATCATTGGAGTGCTTGCCCTTCGTCTCCTTGTACCGCCAGTGCGCGGCGATGCCGAACTCCGCGGTCCGGTGCATGTCCTGGGTACGGATCTGCACCTCGAGGGGTTTGCCGTCCGGCCCGACGACGGTGGTGTGCAGCGACTGGTACACCCCGTACCGCGGCTGGGCGATGTAGTCCTTGAACCGCCCGGCCATGGGCTGCCACAGCGAATGCACAACGCCCACAGCGGCATAGCAGTCACGCACCTCGTCGCACAGGATGCGGATGCCGACCAGGTCGTGGATGTCGTCGAAGTCCTTACCCTTGACGATCATCTTCTGGTAGATCGACCAGTAGTGCTTGGGCCTGCCCTCGACGATGGCGCTGATGCGGCTGGCGGCGAGGGTGTTGACGATCTCGTCCCGAACCTTGGCCAGGTACGTGTCACGTGAGGGTGCGCGGTCCGCGACCAGGCGCACGATCTCGTCGTATTTCTTGGGGTGCAGGATGGCGAACGCGAGGTCCTCGAGCTCCCATTTGACCGTCGCCATACCCAGGCGATGCGCCAGCGGAGCGATGACCTCGAGCGTCTCGCGCGCCTTCTTGGCCTGCTTCTCCGGCGGCAGGAAGCGCATGGTGCGCATGTTGTGCAGCCGGTCGGCGACCTTGATCACCAGCACGCGCGGGTCGCGCGCCATGGCGATGATCATCTTGCGGATGGTCTCGGCCTCGGCGGCGGCGCCCAGGTTGACCTTGTCCAGCTTGGTGACGCCGTCCACCAGGTGGGCGATCTCGGTGCCGAACTCGTTGGTCAGGTCCTCGAGCGCGTAGCCGGTGTCCTCGACGGTGTCGTGCAGCAGCGCGGCGACCAGCGTGGTGGTGTCCATTCCCAGCTCGGCGAGGATGTTCGCCACCGCGAGCGGATGGGTGATGTACGGGTCGCCCGACTTACGGAACTGGTGCTGGTGCTTCTCGTCCGCGACGTCGAAAGCTCTTTGCAGCAGAGCGAGATTCGCCTTCGGGTACAGCTCGCGGTGCACGGTGGCGAGCGGCTCGAGCACCGGTTTCACCGCGGCGATGCCACGCTGGCCCGTCATGCGGCGCGCCAGGCGCGCACGCACCCGGCGCGAGGCGGAGGTGGGCACGGCGGCGGAAGCGGGACGCGCGGCGCCGGACGCCGGGGTGGCCGGCTCGCCGTTCTCCGATTGCCCGGCGTTCGCCTTCTCCAGATTCTGTGTCATGCCACCACCTCTCCCGGCCTCGATCGGCTCAACCTACCGGACCGTCCAACCACGTAGACCACCCACTTTAGTCCTGGAAACGTTCCGAGACCGGAACGGCGAATCACGCCCTCCCGGACCCGTCCGGAGCGTTGAACCTTACTCGCATCCGCACCGTGTTCGGCGCGGCATTGCGTCCGGATTGCTCCGATCTCCATTTCGGGTCGATCCCCCGCTCGCGGCGGCCTTTCTCCCGGGCCCCGCCGGACCCGCCGGCGGGCCGCGCGGAATCCGCGCGACCCGCGTTCAGGGGCACTATCCGACCGTGGATTCGGTCAATCCGGACGCCTCGAGCTCGACCCGGCGTGTGACGCCGATCTCACCCAGGAACCGCTCGTCGTGACTCACCACGACGAGCGCGCCCTGGAATCCGG
The DNA here is from genome assembly GCF_053645575.1 of Nocardia sp. NPDC055321. Lineage (NCBI taxonomy): Bacteria > Bacillati > Actinomycetota > Actinomycetes > Mycobacteriales > Nocardiaceae > Nocardia > Nocardia sp. NPDC055321. The sequence goes on along the minus strand of NZ_JBSHMS010000008.1, from coordinate 10,329 downwards.
CGAGCGCCTCGGTGAGGTGCCGCAGGCTCGGCAGATCCAGATTGTTGGTCGGCTCGTCGAGCAGCAGCAGCTTCGGAGCCGGATCGGCCAGCAGCAGCATGGCCAGCGCGGCCCGCAGTCGCTCCCCGCCCGAGAGCGCGGCGGCGAGGACGTCGGCGTCGCCGCCGCGAAACAGGAAGCGAGCCAGCTGGGCTCGAATCTGTTCCGCCGAGGCGTGCGGCGCTGCCGCGGCCACGTTCTCGAAGACCGTGAGCGTCTCGTCGAACACGTCCAGCCGCTGCGGCAGCATCCGCCAGGGCACCGTGGGCGATTCCGCGCAGATCCGATGCAGCAGTGTGGTTTTGCCCGCACCGTTGCGTCCGGTGAGCGCGATCCGCTCGGGTCCGGTGATCGTCAGCGTCACGACGGGGCCGTTCGCCAGCGCCACATCTCGCAGTTCGATCACATCCTGCCCCGGGTACAGCCGGGTGCCGGGCAGCTCGACACGGATCTCGCGGTCGTCGCGCAACCGCTCCTCCGCCTCGGTCAGCACGTCCTTGGCGTCGGCGAGCTTGCCGATGTGCTCGGTGCGCAGTTTGCCCGCCGAGACCTGCGCCTCGCGTTTGCGGTTGTGTGCGACGATCTTCGGCACCCGCTTCTCCCGCTCGGCCTTGGCTCCGGTTCGCAGCCGCCGGTCGAGCTTGATCCGCGTGTCCACCAGCTCGCGCGCCTGCTTGCGCACATCGCCCTTGGCATCGCGGATGGCCGCTCGCGCGGCCTCCTGCTCGGCCTCGACGATCCGCTCGTAGTCGCCGAAATTGCCGCCGAACAAACGGATTTCGCCCTGTCGCAGCTCGGCCACGGTCGTGACCCGGTCGAGCAGCTCGCGGTCGTGACTGACGGTGAGCACGGTGCCCTGGAACTGCCCCACGACCTCGTACAGGCGTTCGCGCGCCACCCGATCGAGGTTGTTGGTGGGTTCGTCCAGCAGCAGCACATCGGGCTCCCGCAACAGTTCGGCTACCAGGCCCAGCAACACGGTCTCTCCGCCGGACAGGGTGTCCAGCCGGCGATCGAGCTGACCGATATCGCTTGCGACATAGTGCAATCCGAGTCGGCCGAGCAGGGCGATGGCATGTTCCTCGATATCCCAGGCCGTCCCGACCGCCTCGAAGTCGGCGTCGGTTCCGTTCCCGGACTCGATGCGATGCAACGCCTTTCGCGTCGGCGCGATACCGAGCACCTCGTCCACCCGCTGCCCGGCCGACAGGCCGAGATCCTGGCGCAGATAGCCCAGCCGCCCCGGCACGGTGATCGACCCGCGAGCGGGCAGCAGTGCACCGGTGATCAACCGGAAAAGCGTGGATTTACCGGCGCCGTTGCTCCCGACCACGCCGACGTGACCGGGCCCGAGCAGCGCGTTGAGACCGTCGAAAACGGGGGTCCCATCCGGCCAGACGAAGCTCAGATCGGAAATGGAAATGACAGGTAGTGACATACGGACTCCTGGAAGGTAAGCGCGAGTGAAGGCGGCGCTCGAGAGCGCGGGCCATGGGCTGCGTTACCTCAGAAGATCAACGTAAGGTCTCCGATCGGGAGGGAATGGAACGTTTACAAAGGTAACCAGTCCCGATGCCGGTGTGCAAGTGGCAAATTCCGTGAGCCGGATCTCAGGATCGGATCCGGCTCCCGTCCTCACTGCCCGATGCGACGCGCTTTCATGCCGTTGAGCAGCGGGACCTCGGCCACCTTCCCGCCGGGTTCGGCGTGCAGCATCTTGCCGCTGCCGAGGTAGATCCCGACGCTCGAGGGTCCGCGTGTCCCCCAGTTCCCGAACACCAGATCACCGGGCTGGGCCTCGAGCAACGCCACCTCGACCCCGATCTCCCACTGCTGCTCGGCCGTGTTCGGCAGCTGGATCGTGCCCCCGCTGGCGGCGAACACCGCGGCCGCGGTGAGACCGGGTTCGTCGAAGCCGCCCTCGGTCGGGCCCTGGGTACCGCCCCCGCCGAAAACGTAAGGGGTGCCGATCCATTCGTGCCCCGCCGAGGCGATCTGCGGGCCGAGGTCCGCGGCGGCGTCGGGGACGAAGCGCCCGGTGCTGCCCATGCTGCGGAACCCGGCCTCCGCGGCCAGGATGCGCGCCACGTACGGGCGGGTCTCGCTGAAGTGCCCGGGTACCTGGTTGGGCATGCCGCCCGAGGCCAGCACCGCGCCCTCGCCGGCGTTGTAGGCGGCCACGGTCAGCGCCGTGAGATCGCCGGTCACCTTGCCCTGCTCGAGCCAGCCCTGCACCTTGCCCGCGATCGTGCACATGTACCGGCCCTGGCCGATGATGGCGTCGCCGTCGTCCCAGGGACTGGCTTGACCGTTGCCGTCGGCGTCGATCACGTAGGGCTGTCCGTCGGGGGCCAGGGAGGTCGCGGTGCTCGGCAGGAACTGGGCCAGTCCGATCGCACCCGCGGGCGAGGTGAGCCCGCGCCGGAAGCCGGATTCGGCCTGCCCCTGCGCGGCCAGCAGCGAGGAGCTGATCTGCGGGCACAGCGAGCCCGCGCGCCGATACCAGATCTCCAGTTCGGCGGGCACCTTGCCGCCGGCGAGATTGCCTCCGGCCGTGCCGAATCCGTTCTCGCAGTTGGGCGAACTCGCACTCGCGTCCGGCAGCGCCGAACCCGACAGCCACGGCATGGGGTCGACCTGGCTGCCGCCGGTGAGCCGCCCGCCGGGCACCACCTCGAAATGCAGGTGCGGGCCCGAGGATTGGCCGTCGGAGCCGACCGCGCCGATGTGCTGGCCCATGGTGACGATGTCGCCGGTGCGCACGAACAGGCCCGAGGCGTACATGTGCCCGTAGACCGTGGAGTACCGCCGCCCGCTCTCGTCGAGGGAGTCGATGACGATCCAGTTCCCGAAACCCGACGCCGGGCCGGAGGCGACCACGAGGCCGTCGGCGGCGGCGTAGATCGGGGTCCCGTTGGCGGCGGCCATGTCGACGCCGAGGTGATCCCCGCCGCGCGAGCCGTAGGTGTCGGACACGGTGAAAGTGCCTGCCGCCAAGGGGTATTGACGGCGGCCCGCGCCGGAGAGCCGTCCGGCCTCGTTGACGGTGCCCGGCATGGCGGCCAGCGAGACCTCCGGGGTCTGCACCGCGGTGGAGGTCGCGGCGGCCGCCTTGATGGTCACCTGCACGCGGTCCAGGTGGTTGCGCACCGCGTCGCCGCGATCGGGCATGGCCGTCCACTGCGTGCCCGAGGCGGCCGTCGGGGTCCAGCTGCGCTGCTTCCAGATGACGTAGTCCACGCGGAACGTGGCGGCGTTCTCCTGCAGGAACGCCACGATGGAATCGCCCTTGGCCTGGTCGGTTCCGACGATGAACTCCACCGCGCGGCCCGCGCGATGATCGGGGTAGGCGTCGTCCGCGATCACCCCGCGCATCTCGAGACTGCCGAAACGCGCCACCGTGCACCGCAACACGCGCAGCGCGCCGTCCTGCAAACCCGCTTCGGCGGGGGAACCCGTACTCGGGCAATCGGGTTCGGTGCGCGCGGTGGTGGCCGCCGGAATGAGCGGGGAACCCGGGGCGCAGTTCTCCTCGGTCGACGGCAGGATGATCACCAATACGAGCGTGACCATCGACAACGCTATGCCGACCACACTTCCGACGACGAACTTGGCGTTCACGCCCCAGCGCTCCCCGACGACGTGGTCATCACCGGGACATCATGTCATGGCGGACACGCCTTTTCACGGACCCGCGACACGGTTTCAACCCGCACACAACGGGCATCCCTCGGTAATGCCGTACGTCGCCCGCAATGAGGCCACCGCCGCGCGCATCATCGCAACGGTCGGTGCACTGTTCGCCCTCGTCGAGGGCCTGTATATCTTGCTGCTGGTGTTGGACGCCGATCAGACCAATCGGTTCTTCCAATTCATCAAGTCCTTGGCCGAGCCCCTGGCCCTGTTCTTCCCGGGCCTGTTCACCACCGGAAACCCCGACCTGGACGTCGTCCTGAATTACGGTCTCGCAGCGATCTTCTGGCTGGTCGTCAGTGGATTCGTCGCCCGGGTGATCGCCCGGTGACGCCGAAAGCGGCGGGCAGCGACGTCACCGTCGCCATCCGCCGCTTCCGAAACGTGTTGTCAGCGCGCCCGCTCGCGTCGCGCGCTCAGCGCTGCACGATCGAGGTGAGCGGGTAGTCGCCCTGCTTGGCGCGTCCACCCAGGAATTCCAGCTCGAGCACGACGGCCGCCGCGACCACCTCGGCCCCCGCCGCGCGGAACAGCTCCGCGGCCGCGGCCAGGGTGCCGCCGGTGGCGAGCACGTCGTCGAGCAGCAGGATCTTGCGGCCCTGCAGTTCGATGCCGTCCGCCGGGATTTCCAGTGCGGCCGAACCGTATTCGAGGGTGTAGGACCGGGTGTGCACCGGCGGCGGCAGCTTGCCCGCCTTGCGCACCGCCACCACGCCGGTGCCGAGCACCGCGGCGACGCCCGCGCCGAGCAGGAACCCGCGCGCGTCCACCCCGGCCACCAGATCGGCGTCCGGCGCGCAGGCCGCGAAGCAGTCCAGCACCGAGCGGAAGCCCTCGGCATCGGCGAACACCGGGGTCAGATCGGCGAACCGGACCCCCGGGGTCGGAAAGTCGTCGTGCCAGCGGGTCAGCCGCTCCACCGCCGCGTTCGCCCGTCCGGTGCGCTCGGTCGCGACCTCCGCCGTATCGACCATCTCGTGCTTGCTCAACACCCGCTCCTCACACGCTCATCTCCCGAGGCCCTCACCGCTCGAGCACCCAGCGATCCATATTCCAGCCCGCTCCCGCCCGGGTCGGGCTCACGATTCCGTTCTTCATGCCGTCGCCGAACGCGATGGTTCGCGGTTCGGCGAACAGCGGAATCGAAGGCATCTCACTCCAGAGCAGGTTCTCCTGCTCCGTCATGAGGTTCAGCACGGTCGTCGAGTTGTCCTCCGCCGCAAGCTGATCCGCGATGGCATCGTAACGGCCATTGCCGAACCGCCCGAAATTCAGCCCCTGACCGGTGCGCAGCGAGGCCGTCGCGTCGGTCGTCACGCTCGCCCCCGAGGGACCGGGGAAGGACGCGGTGCCGCCGAGGACGGCGTCCACCTTGCCCTCGGCGAGCTGGACCGCCGCGAAGTCGGCCGCGCCGGCGTCGACCACCGAAATGCCCGCCGGACGGCAGGATTCGGCGATCTTGGCGATGGTGGCGGCCCGCCGCTCGTCCGGCTGGACGTAGCCGATGCGGACGGTCGGGTTCTGCACCCCGGCGTTCTCGAGCGCCTTCTTGGCCCCGGCGACGTCGACGTTCTTGTACTTGTCGGCGGCGCCGGTCACCGCGCCGTAGTAGAGCGTGTCCTGCTGCACGGTCCGCGAGTTCAGCGGTCCCGCACCGAGTCCGGTCGCCGGGGTGTCGAAACCCGGGTGCCCGAGCTGATCGAACAGCTCCTGCCGGGGCGTGCACAGTGCCAGCGCCCGCCGGGCGTTGACGTTGCTGAGCACCCCGCCGGTGCTCAGCACCAGCTGCTCCACACCGCGACCGGGCACATTCTCCGCGGCCAGCCCGTCCAGGCTCGCGTCGCCGAACGCGCCGGCGCCGATATCGAGCACGCCGATCGACTTGGCCTCGAGCTTGCCCTTCAGGTCGGTGTTCTTGTCCCACACCACGATGCGGGGCGTCCGCGCGGCGTTGCCCCACCAGCGCTCGTTCTGGACCAGCACCAGACCGTCCTTCTCACTGAAGGATTCGATCCGGTACGGACCCGACGACGGCAGCACGGTGAGATCCACCTTGCCCGGCGTCAGCGTCCAGCCGTTGTTCCAGAAGTCCGCGATGCGCTCGACCGCGCCCTGGTCGTTGCCCTGGATCGGGGCGACCACGTTGGGCACCCCGACGGCCTTGGCCACGACGTGCGCGGGCATCAGCTCACCGGCGTTGAACAGCGTCTTCCACGGCGTGTAGTGCCGTCCCGGCCGGAACACCACGGTGGCGTCCTTGGATCCGGGCTGGCAGTCCACCCGCTCGATCTCGTCGTAGCCGGCGGTGCTCGCCGCGTCGAACGCCGGAATCTGCCCGCCCGCACCGGGTTTGGTGAAGCGCCCGCTGCGCGCCGCCCACGCCATGACGAGATCGTCACAGGAGGTCGGCGCGCCGTCGGAGTACACCCCGTCCGGATTGAGCCGGTACTGAATGGTCTGCGTCTCGCCCGGCACCTCTTTGGCGGTACCGGTGTCGGTATCGGCTACCGGCTGCCCGTCGGGGCCGGTGTAGAAGAACCCGGTGATCACGCGTCCGAACACCGCGGCCGCACCACCGTTGGCGCCCGCCGTGCTGCCGCCGTTGTAGCTGGCCAGCACGGTGTCGACGCCGTACCCGATGGAGGGAACCTGGTTCTTGCCACCACACGCCGTCAGCGCACCGACGGCGAGCACACCCGCGACGGCCACGGCGGCGCCACGTCGAATCCTGTTCTGTCGCACCGTCCGCAACCCCCTGCGCCTATGGCCTTCTCTTGTGTCGTTTTCCGCTCGGTCGAGTTCCCGGGCGCGGGGCCTCGCCCCGGGGACGCGGCGCGGAGCCTTCCCGCCCGCCGGCGCGACTCGCCGCGCCCGCCCGCTGCGTCGCGGCCGCGTGCACGTCCGCCGCATTGCCGCCGGCACGCCTGGCTGCCACCTTCTTGGTGTGCGCGGCCACCGGGCCCCAGCGTTCCTTGATGCTGACCAGCAGCGGCACCGCGAAGAAGATCGAGGAGTACGCGCCGACGATCATGCCGACGAGCTGCACCAGGGCCAGATCCTTCAGGGTGCCGACGCCCAGCAGCCACACCGCGACGACCAGCATGCCGATGATCGGCAGGATGCCGATGATCGTGGTGTTGATCGAGCGCATGAGCGTCTGGTTGGCGGCCAGGTTCGCCTTCTCCGCGTACGTGTGTTTGGTCAGGTGCAAGACGCCGCGGGTGTTCTCCTCGACCTTGTCGAACACCACGACGTTGTCGTAGAGCACGAAGCCGAGGATGGTGAGCAGGCCGATGACCGCGGCCGGCGTCACCTCGAAACCGACGAGCGAGTAGATGCCCGCGGTGACGATGAGGTTGAAGAACAGCGAGCCGATCGCCGCGAACGACATGTCGCGTTCGAAGCGGAAGGCGATGTAGAGCATGGTCAGCAGGACGAACACCAGCAGCGCCCACAGCGCCTTCTCGGTGACCTGGCCGCCCCAGGTCTCGCTGATCTCGGCGATGCTGATCGCGTTGATATCGGGCTGGCCACTGGAGTTCTTCGGCTGGAACGCCTGGAACAACGCGGCCTGCAACTGCTCGGTCTGCGCCAGGTCCAGCGTCTCGGACCGGATCTGCATCGCCGAGGTCGCTCCCGAGCCCACCTTCTGCACCGTCACCGGTTCGTGGCCGAGCGTGTCGGTGTACACCTGCTCGACGCGTTCGGTGGTCACCGATTCGGCGGCGGGCATCTGGATGCGCGAGCCACCCGCGAAGTCGATGCCGAGCGTGAAGCCCTTGATGCCGATGCTCGCCAGGGCGATCACCAGGAACACCGCGGCCAGACCGTAGAAGAACTTGCGCCGGCCGACGATCTCGAAGCCGCCGGTACCGGTGTAGAGCCGTTCGAGGAATCCGTGCTGCGGGGACGCCGCCTCGTAATCGAGTTCGGAGTCGACGTCCAGAACGGGACTGGTCTTGCGCATGGTCACGCCTCCTTCACCAGGACGCCGGCGGCCGCCTTGCGTTCCCGGGCAATCTGAGCGACGGCGCCGAGGCCGTTCACCGAGGGTTTGGCCCAGAACGGCGACTTCGAGGCCATCATCATGAGCGGCGCGGTGACCAGGTACAGCACGATGACATCGAGCACGGTGGTGATGCCGAGGGTGAACGCGAAGCCCTTCACCTGTCCGGCGGCGAGCCAGTACAGCACCGCCGAAGCGATGAGGCTGACCGTCTTACCCGAGAGGTTGGTGCGCTGCGCGCGCGCCCAGCCCTTGGGCACCGCGGACCGGAAACTTCGGCCCTCGCGCATCTCGTCCTTTATTCGTTCGAAGAACACGACGAACGAGTCGGCCGTCATACCGATACCGATGATCAGACCGGCGATACCGGCCAGGTCGAGCGTGAAGCCGACGGACCTGCCCAGCAGCACGATGATCAAATACACCGCCACGCCCGCCGCGAGCAGCGAGAAACCGGCCAGGAAGCCGAGCATGCGGTAGTAGAGCAGGCAGTACAGCAGCACCGCGACGAGGCCGATGGCGCCCGCGATCAGACCCGCGCGCAGCGAGGACAGACCCAGTGTCGCCGAGACGGTTTCGGCCTCGGAGGTCGAGAACGACAGCGGCAGCGAGCCGTACTTGAGGGTGTTGCCGAGTTCGGTCGCGGTGGTCTTGTTGATGCCGGTGCCCGAGATGGAGGTGCTACCGGTGTACTGGCCCGCGGCCTGCACCTGCGGGGCGCTCACGACCTCGGTGTCGAGCACGAAGGCCAGCTGCTTCTGGTAGAACTCCGTGGTCAGCTTGCCCCAGGTGTCCGCGCCGCCGGACTTGAACTCCACGTCCACGGTCCACTTGGACTCCTGCGCGTTGAACTGGCCGCGCGCGTCTTTGATCTCCTGGCCGTCGAGCCGGCTCTTGTCCAGGAGGTAGACCTCGGTCCCGTCGGCGCTGCAGGCGACCAGCGGCAAGTTGGGATCGTCGTTGCCCTGCAGCGGATCCGGCTTGGTGCAGTCCATGGTGAGCATGGCGGTCTGCTGAATCGTCGGATCGGTGCTCTGGCGCAGCGCCTTGGCCTCTGCGATTTCCTTCTGCGCCTGCTGCGGCGACGCCGGTGCGGGCGCGGGAGCCGGTGCGTCGGTGGTCGGCGCGGGCGCGTCGGTGGTCGGCGCCTGGGCGGGGAACACCCGGTTCTGTTGTGCGGGAGCCTCACCCGTGGTGGGGGCGGTCTCCGGCGTGGTCGGCGCGTCGGCCGTGGTGGGCGCACCCGGGGCGGCCGATTCCGGCGCCGGGGCGGGCTGGGGTTGTTGCGGCTGCTGCGGATTGACCGGCTGGCCGTTCTTCACCTGCGGCGGAATCGGCTGGCCGATCACCGGGCGGACGTAGAGCTTGGCGGTGGTGGCCAGCGTGCGAGCCTGCGCGCCGTCCTCGCCCGGGACCGTGATGACCAGGTTGTCACCCTCGATGACGACCTCGGATCCCGAGACGCCCAGGCCGTTGACGCGCTGCTCGATGATGTCCTGCGCCTTCTGCAGGCTCTCCTTGCTCGGCTTGCCGCCGTCGGGGGTACGCGGCGTCAGCGTGACGCGGGTACCGCCCTGCAGGTCGATGCCGAGCTTGGGGGTCGCGGACTTGTCACCGGTGAAGAACACCAGGCCAAACATCACGGCCACCAGTGCGGCGTACACGCCGAGCAGGCGCATGGGATGCGCCGTTCCCTGGGAAGGTGGCACAGCAGTTATCTCCTAGGCGGATGGTGGTGGAACGAGCGGGCACACCGCAGCGCCGCCGGTCGCCGGGATGCGGCGGCCGACGGCGCGGGGTCGTGTCAGTCCTTGGTCAGCTTCGGGTTCTCGTCGGCCGTCTCGGGCCGGTCGCCGAGCACGGAACCGGGTTCCCCGGTGGTCTCGACGGCGGCGGCCTCGACGGCGTCGGCCTCGGCCGGGGTGGCGGCAACAGCCGAATCCGTCTCGGCCGAGTCGCCGTCGGTGGTCTCCTCGGCGCGGACCTCGCGGATCGCGGCGCGCGACCAGGTGGTCACGACGTCTTCGGCGATCTCGAGATCGACGGTGGTGTCATCGACGTCGACCACGGTGCCGTACAGCCCGGAGGTGGTGATCACCCCGTCGCCGACCTTCAGGTTGTCCTGCATCTCGGTGACCTTGGCCATTTCCCGCTTCTGTCGGCGAACGCCGAGGAACATCGGGATGAGCAGAGCAACCAGAAGCAGTGGCAGCAGAAGGTCCATCGTCGAAGTCAGCCCCTAGTCAGGTGGTCGAATGGGTCGTTGCCCACACAGTCTGCCAGCTATCCGCCGAGTAGGGCGCGCCGACCTGCTCTATCTGTTCGTCGCGCGCCCCGGTGCGCGGCGATTCCCGTGCCGGGCGGTCGGGATCGTCCGGCACGCCGCCGCCGGGCCGGACGCGGGCGCGCCGCCGGACCGCGCGGACGCCGGACCGCGGACCGTGCCGCGGGACCATTCGCCTGCGTGTGCCCCGGATATGCCGGACACGGCCGCGGGCGGGGTGGGGGGGGCCGCGGCCGCGGGGGGGGGGTGGGGAGGGGCCCGGGGCCGGGGGCCCGGGGCCGGGGGGGGGGGGGGGGGTGGGTGGCGT